>NZ_CP054836.1:2223958-2541666 GCF_013358405.1 Oricola thermophila | reverse complement strand
TGTTCACAACCGTACCGAGGCCGCGGCGCTCTTCTTTGCGAACGAGAAAACGCCGGGCGTGCAGGCGTGATCTGCCGATGGCTCAGGTCGTGAAGTCGGGGAAGCCAACATCTGCTGCGGCATCATCGGGCCGAGCCTTCGAAGACCCGGCTGCCGAATTGCAGCGCATACTGCTTCTCATAGGGCAGCTCAATTACACGTGGACAAATACGGAGAGTCTTCTGATCTACCTGATTGGGGGGCTGGCGCGTACGGACAAGGAAACCGCCATCATCATTTTCCTGACGCTGAACACGCCGCGCGCGCGAATCGATCTGGTCGAAAGACTTGCGAAGATGGAGAAGACTCCCAAGGATTGCAGGGATGCCGTCCTCGAAGTCAGCCGGAAGCTGACGCGGGAACTGCGTCTGCGCAACAAATACAATCACTGCATCTATTCCTTCGATCCGGAAAGCGGTCGCGGGGCGACGCAACTGATGCGGATAGTCGAAAGCCGGGATGCGGTGCGGTACGGCAAGGTCGAGCAGCTCGATGCCCGCGAAATCGACCGCATCAGCGACAGCATCGCGCAGCTTGTGGCGCTGAACAAGGCGATCTGGGCGATCATGCGCAAATACGGCTTCAAGAGCTGACCGCGCTTGTCGTAGGAGAGCATCAGGCTGGCGGGGCGGTCCCTTCCGCGAGATGCCGCGCGGCACCCTCGCGGATTTCCGGCAGGAGCGGGATGGCCCGTCGGGTCTTCAGGTTGAACTGCGCCGTCACGGCTTCCACGGTCGCCGCTGTCTCGCCGGTGTGCAGATTGCTCATCCGGTAGAAGGCGGTCAGCGATTTCGTGCCGATGCGTGTCACCTTGCCGTGGATGATGACGAGCGCCCCGGCATTCAGTTCGGCGAGAAACGAGGTTGTCAGTTTCACGTCTGCGAGGCCGATGCCTGAAGCGAGGTGTTCGGGCGTGAAACCGAGCATTGAGAACATGTGATAGGAGGCGTCATCGAACATCGCGGTGTAGTGACGAGTCGTCATGTGCCCCATTGCATCGCAGAGCCAGGGATGCACGACGCCGCGATAGCATTCGAATTCCATTTCCATTCCCCCATCTCCATGCCTGAAAAGGCTGTTGTCATTGGGAAATACTAGTCGCGGTCCCGGGAATTGGAACCGGGGTTGCGGGACAGGTCGGGATCCGTCCACGATCTCCCGATTGGCGGCATTGCGGCCGGAATGTTCGGCTGACCGCCTCTACAGGCCAGTCGTCTTCGCAAACTAGTAAATGCACTTACTTTTTGATTGACCGCATTCGCAAATCCGTGCTTATGGTACGTCGACTTATCAATCAAGTCTCGATGGAAGACCGGACGATGCGATGTCATCCCTGCGGTTTCCGTCTGCCTGCTGCGGGAGACCGGGAGCCGCTCGAAGAGCACCACTAGGACAGCCTGAACTTTTCCGCGGCCACCGGCAACGGCGGCTCGCAATGCCGTGCGTTGCTGCGTCGTCGCGCGGAAATGCCTGCGAAAGGCGATCCCTCCGGGGCCGCCCGAGCATCCGAAACAGGAGTAGAGAGGAAGATGCTGAAAAGGACACTCACTGCGGCCGTTGCGGCCGCACTGGTTATGATGGCGCCGCTGGCCTCGGCGCGCGATTTGAAGCTGGCCGACTTCCAGCCGCCGTCTCACTTCGTCGTGGAGGATGTCTACAAGCCTTTCGCGGAGGCGATCGAGACGGCTACCGGCGGCGAGATCACCGTGAGCATATTCATGGGCGGCGAACTCGGACCGGGCCCGGCCGAGCAGTACAACCGTGCGGTCGACGGCGTGGCTGATATCGCGTTCGGTCTGCCGGGCTATACGGCATCGATTTTCCCGAAGACCCTGCTGACCGAGCTTCCGGGCGTGATCTCTCCCGAAACGGGCACCGAGCGGATCATTGCCAATATCGACATGCTTTCCGACGAGTATCGCCGCGTGGTTCTGCTTGGCCTCTGGAACAATGCGCCGAACCTGCTTTTCACCGCGGAAAAGCCCGTGCGCACCATGGAAGACCTCAAGGGTCTGAAGATCCGCGTGCCTTCGCGGAATGCCGGGGTGGTCGTGGAGGCATGGGGTGGAACGCCGGTTTCCATGCCCGCCTCCGAGATCTACAATGCGATGCAGACCGGAGTGCTTGATGGTGCGTTGATCGATGCGACCGCGCTCACGGCATTCCGGTTGGCTGAAGTGACGAAATACGTCACCACGGGAATGGATACGACGATCTCGGAATTCTTCCTTCTGATGAATCGCGACAGCTTCCGCGATCTGTCTGATGAGCAGCAGAAGATCGTGCTGGATGCGGGACGTGAGGCTGCAATCCGGGGCGGCAAGGCCTGGGTGAGCAAGGCTGACAGCATCCTCGCGGATTTTGCATCCGACGAGGGCAAGGAGCACATTCAACTGTCGGCCGACGAAGTCGCGAAATTCAACGAGGCCTCGGCAGCGGCCGTGGAACGGATCGTCGAAGAAGCGGAGGCCAACGGCATCGAAGCCAGGGCCTATGTAGAAGCCCTTCGAAATGACTGACGAAGCCGCGGTGAAAAAGCCGCGCGGACTGGCCCATTCGACGACCGTCGGATGGGCCGTTCGCGTGTTGACGGTGCTGTCATCGGTCTCGCTAGTCTTGCTGCTCGTGGCAACCTTTGCCGGGGTCGTCATGCGCTATGTCTTCGGGACGCCGATTTTGGGCTCCAACGAGATCATCCAGCTTGTTTCGGTCGCGCTGGTTATGCTTGCGATGCCCGTGGCCGCGCAGCACGAGGACCATATCCGTGTTGACGTGATGGATGGCGTGATCGGCGCGTGGGGGAGATTCGTTGGCGACCTGCTTGCGCGCGCGATCGCTGCCTTCCTGCTCTATCGGCTTGCCTTGCGTGCCTGGGCCAAGCTGAAGGATGCGGCCGAGTTCGGCGATGCGACCAATATGCTCGCCATACCGCTGTGGCCTTTCTACGGGCTGATCGTGCTCGGGTCCGTCCTCTATGCAGTCGTGCTGGTCCTGCAATTCGTTGATGTTCTTCGAACCGGAGCGAACCGCAATGAGTGATTTTGCAATTGGGCTCTGCGGCATCGGCGCAATGTTCGTACTGATGATTTTGCGCATGCCCGTGGGCATGGCGATGCTTGCGGTAGGCTATTTCGGAACGGTGATCCTGAACGGAACCCGGTCTGCCAATGCGCTGCTGCTGACCGAGACCTTTTCATCGGCTTCCAATTATTCGCTCACGGTGATTCCTCTCTTCGTCCTGATGGGAAACATAGCCTCCGCGGCAGGCTTCAGCAGTCGGCTTTACGAGGCTGCCTTTGCCTGGGTTGGATGGTTGCGTGGGGGGCTGGCATCGGCATCGATTGTTGGCTGTGCCGCCTTCTCCGCCGTCAGCGGGTCGTCTGTGGCCACTGCTGTGACGATCGGGCGGGTCGCCCTGCCGGAGATGAAGCGTTTCGGCTATTCCGATGCATTGTCGACAGGTGCCGTGGCGGCAGGGGGGACGCTGGGTTTCCTAATCCCGCCCTCGACCGGTTTCGTGATCTACGCGATTCTGACCGAGGAGAGCATCGGGCAGCTTTTCATGGCAGGTATCCTGCCCGGCCTTCTGCTGACAGCATTCTTCATGGGGGCCATTGCGTTCGTGACTTTGCGCAACCCGGGTGCCGGGCCGCGTGGAGAATTCGTGCCGTTTGAAGAGCGGTTCAAGGCACTGCTCAGGGCAATGCCGTTGCTTCTGGTGATCGTGGTCTCGATCGGTGGCATCTATCTGGGGATATTCACTCCGGTAGAGGCCGCGGGCGTGGGAGCGGGAATGGTGGCCCTGATGGCCGGCATTTCCGGGAACATGAACCGGGAGCAGGCCGTGAAGGCCGTTTCCGACACAGTGCGCACCACGGCAATGCTCTATCTGATCATCATCGGCGCGAGCGTTCTCAATCCATTCCTTGCGCTTACCGAATTGCCAGCGACGCTCGGCGAAACCATGACCGCAGCGGGTTTCGGTCCGTACGGCCTGTTGTTCCTGATCGTGCTTGCCTATCTTGCTCTGGGCATGTTCATGGACGGTCTGGCAATGCTCGTCGTGACGATCCCCATCTTCTTTCCTATCGTCACTGCGGCCGGCTTCGATCCGATCTGGTTCGGCGTGATTGCCGTGATCGTTATCGAGATGGGCATGATCACGCCGCCCGTGGGGCTGAATGTCTTCGTGGTGAAGAGTGTTGCGGAAGATGTTTCAATGGGGACCATCTTCCGCGGCGTTCTGCCGTTCTGGTTCGCGATGGCGGCGTGCCTGCTGGTGATCGTGGTCTTTCCGCAGATCGCGCTGCTGATTCCGCAGGCGATGTTCCGCTAGTGCGGGTTCTTACTCCTCGAGAGCCGCTTCGGCGGCTTTCACCGCCTTGGCGGCGAGGGCGATGAACTGTTCGTATTCTTCGTCGTCGAGCCCTGCCAGTATCTCTTTCTGCATCTGTTCGACCATTGGCGATACCGCATCGAGGACGGCTTCGCCTTCCCTCGTGATGCTAAGTTCGCGCGCCCGTTTGTCGCGACTGCTGATGACCCTTTTCACGAGTCCCTTCTGTTCCAGCCGATCGGCTACTGCCCCCACGGTCGCACGGTCCTTGCCGATGGCTTGTGCAAGGCCTGCCTGGTCTATTCCCTCGCTGTGCCGAAGCGTATCGAGCGCAGCGAACTGAACCGGTGTGATATCGTATCCCGCGTCTCGCATCCGTTGCAGGAACAATTGCGTGGATACCTGGTGCAATCGCCGGATCAGGTGCCCCGGCATCCTCAAGCTTACTCTCAATGTACCCCTCCCACTCGGTGCCGGTCTCTCCGACAGATATGGACGAGTCAATATGCGAAGTTGATAGTTGAACATACTTGTTTGTTGACGAGCCACATCATCGATGCATATAATATGTACACTTATTAATTATGGCTTTCGGGAGGAAACAATGCAGTACCATCTGAACGGCTTCCGGCCGGGAGATCCGGAAGTCTCCGATGCTGCGCCCGGTCGTCCGGAAGATGGAATGCCGGAAATGCTGGATGTACTCATAGTCGGCGCCGGTCCGGCCGGTCTTGCGCTTGCGGCGCAGCTTGCAGCCTTTCCCGAGATCAGGACACGGATCGTGGAGCGCAAGCCCGGGCCGATGGAAAAGGGACAGGCCGACGGCATCTCCTGCAGGTCGATGGAAATGTTCAATGCCTTCGGCTTTGCCGAAAAGGTGATGAAGCAGGGCTACTGGGTCAACGAGACAACCTTCTGGAAACCCGACCCGAACAGGCCTGAGCACATTTCGCGCAATGGTCGCGTTCAGGACGTCGAGGACGGACTGTCCGAAATGCCGCATATCATCCTCAACCAGGCGCGTGTGCATGACATGTTCCTGGAAGTCATGCGCAATTCTCCATCACGCCTGGAACCCGACTATTCGATGCAGCTTGTCGGACTCGAAGTGGATCGGGCGGCCGGGGACTATCCTGTATTTGTAACACTCGAGCGCCTGGAACCCGGGCGGGAAGGGGAGCTTGTTGCGGTCCGGGCAAAATATGTGGTCGGCTGCGATGGTGCCCGCAGCAGGGTTCGAGCTGCGATCGGGCGCGAACTCGTTGGCGACTCGGCCAATCAGGCCTGGGGCGTTATGGACGTGCTTGCGATCACCGATTTCCCCGACATTCGATGCAAGACGCTGATCCAGTCGGCCGGGGAAGGCAACATCATCATCATTCCCCGCGAGGGTGGCTATCTGACACGCCTCTATATCGAGCTGGACAAGCTCGCCGAGGGCGAGAGGGTGGCGAACCGGAATATTACGGTCGATCGGCTGATCGCGGCGGCACAGCGCATATTTCGGCCTTATTCGATTGAGGTTCACGAGGTGGCATGGTGGTCTGTCTACGAGATCGGCCAGCGCCTGACCGACAAGTTCGACGATGTTCCGGAAGCAGACGCTGAATCGCTTTTGCCATGCGTATTCATCGCGGGCGATGCCTGTCACACCCATAGCCCGAAGGCGGGGCAGGGGATGAACGTGTCGATGGGTGACACTTTCAACCTTGGCTGGAAGCTTGTCTCGGTTCTGAAAGGGCGATGCCGACCGGAAATTCTTCACAGCTATTCCGCCGAGCGTCAGGCCGTCGCGCATGACCTGATTTCATTCGATCGGGAGTGGTCGCGCATCATGAGCGAGCCGCCGGAAATGGTTGGAGTAGAACCGGTCGAAACGCCGAGGTTCCAGCGTTACTTCGTCGAGCATGGACGCTACACGGCCGGCATGTCGGTGAAGTACAACCCCTCCGTGCTGACCGGGGATGCGACATGGCAGTCCCTGGCCACCGGTTTCGAAATCGGGACCCGGTTTCACTCGGCGCCGGTAGTCCGCCTTGCGGACGCAAAGGTCCTGGAGCTGGGCCATACGGTATCCGCGGATGCGCGTTGGCATCTTTACGTGTTCTGCCCCGATGAAGATCCTGCTGCGAATGGGGCCGCGATCGGACGCTTTTGCAACTACCTTTCCGATGCACCGAACTCGCCGGTGCGGAAATATACTCCCGCCGGCGCAGACATCGACTCCGTGATCGATGTGCGTGCGATATTCCAGCAGGACAGACACGATCTGGCGCTCGAGAAAATGCCCGCTCTCCTGCTGCCGCGAAAAGGACGGATGGGGCTCGTCGATTACGAGAAGATGTTCTGTCCCGACTTGAAAAGCGGGAGGGATATCTTTGATATTCGTAGAATTGACCGCAAGCGGGGATGCGTATTGATCGTGCGGCCCGATCAGTATGTGGCGCATGTTCTGCCCTTGGACGCCCATGACGAAATCGCCGCTTTCTTCGATCGCTTCATGGTACCGGTGCCCGGCGAGGAAGGCATCGTCGGCGCAACAGAGCCTGAGAGGGTTCCGGCCTAGGCTTTCCGGCTCGCCGAGCGTGATCGTTCTCCTGCGGTTCCTCGGCTGGGCCGCGGGACGTGTCCTGGTTTCCGGGCGCGCCCGGGGAAACGGGACTCGCGAGACAACTCGGCGCGGTGTGTTCGCATCTGTCATGTCTTGCCGAAATCCGCCATGGATGTATTGGAGCGGCAATGCCAATGTCCTCGGGCGAAGAAGGGGTGCGGCTTCCCGATGCGTGAACGATCGATCGATCTAGTAATTTTTGACTGCGATGGCGTCCTGATCGACAGCGAGGTCATCAGCGCGCGCATTCTGATCGAGCAGCTTGGCCGCGTAGGCGTGCATGTCGATTTCCCCTACGTGCAGAAACACTTCCTCGGCCGCTCCTGGACGAAAGTCGCCGCAGAGGTGCGGATCAACTACGGCCTTGATCTCGATTCCGATTTCGAGGAGCGTTATCGCGCGGATCTTCTGGCTGCGTTCGAGATGGAACTCAGCGCCGTTTCCGGTGTGAAGGAAGTCATCGACGCGCTGAACACCCGGTTTTGTGTCGCGACCAGTTCCAGCCCCAAGAGGGCGCGCCGTTCGCTCTACCTGTCTGGTCTGGAATCGCGATTCGGGGATCGCCTGTTCACGGCGTCGCAGGTTGCGAACGGAAAGCCGGCGCCCGATCTGTTCCTTCTTGCCGCCGAGGCCATGGGTGTTGCTCCGGATCGTTGCCTCGTTGTCGAGGACTCCATGCCCGGTGTTCTTGCGGCGCAGGCGGCAGGCATGGAGGTCTGGCGTTTCGTCGGTGGCAGTCATCTGGAAGGCGTTCCCCGCAACGAACTCGATAGGGACGGGGCCCTCACCATTTTTGACAAATGGGCACAATTCTTTGAAATGGCGCCGGAACTCAAAAACCCGAACAGGGCGGTGACGGCGACTCATGGCTAGCAGAAGCGAAAACGAAACCAGCCGTCTCGACGATGCGGCCCGCGCAGGCTGGCTATACTATGTTGCCGGGAACACCCAGGACGAGATCGCCCGCAAGCTCGGCGTTTCTCGTCAATCGGCCCAGCGACTGGTGTCGCTGGCCGTCAGCGAACGCCTGATCAAGGTGCGTCTGGATCACCCCATCGCCCACTGCATGGAACTGGGCAAGCGCCTCGTTGAAACCTTCGGGTTGAGGGATTGCGAGGTCGTGCCCAGCGACCCCGATGCGCCCTCCTCCATCGTCGGTATTGCCCAGGCAGGTGCCGCGGAGATGGAGCGTCATCTCAAATCGCAGCATCCAAAGATAATGGCCATAGGCACCGGACGTGCCCTGCGCGCCTGTGTCGAGCAGCTGCCTCCGCTCGACTGCCCGCAGCATTCCATCGTTTCGCTGCTTGGCAACATGATGTCGGACGGTTCGGCGACGGCTTACAACGTCGTCATACGCATGGCCGACCGCGTGAATGCGAAACACTACCCCATGCCGCTGCCGGTCTATGCCCGTTCTGTCGAGGAGAAGAAACTTCTCCATAACCAGGAGCCCGTTCACAACATTCTCGAGCTTGCACGACAGGCCGATGTCACCTTTGTCGGTATCGGCAACATGGACATGAATGCCCCGCTGCTCGTCGACGGTTTCCTGAGCCGCGATGATATTCGTGCCTTCAACCGTGCCGGCGCCGTCGGGGAAATCACAAGCTGGGTATATGACGGCGAAGGCAGGATCATCGAGGGGCTGATCAATGATCGCGTCAACAGTGCGCCCCTGGTTGTTGATCCACCGAATCCGGTTGTCGGTATCGCGGCGGGAGAGGCGAAGGTCGGTGCCATTCGTGGTGCCATGAAGGGGCGGCTGATCAACAGCCTGATCACGAACGAGTACACTGCAGAGCAATTGCTCAAGTGACGGGCGATTGCTCGATATTGTTAAGTCTCTGTTTTAGATGACATATTTCCGGATTGTGGCGTTTTGGGTGCTGGCTTCTTTGCCCGGAGCCTTGACTCTTGTCTTGCGTGATGTGAGTATCTGCTCGTTATTATAGCAAATGCCCATCGTCGGCATTGGGAGGAAATCATGAAAATCTTAGTCCGCGCCCTTTTGGGTGCGTCTGCCCTGTCGCTTGCGGTTACCGGGGTCTCCGCGGAAACGCTGACCATCGCCACCGTCAACAACGGCGACATGATCCGCATGCAGAAACTCACCGACGATTTCACGTCCAAGAATCCGGGCATCGACCTCGAATGGGTGACCCTCGAGGAAAACGTTCTGCGTCAGCGAGTCACCACGGATGTCGCCACCAAGGGTGGCCAGTACGACGTCATGACCATTGGCACCTACGAGGTCCCGATCTGGGGAAAGCAGGGATGGCTGGTTTCGCTTAATGACTTGCCGGCGGAATATGATGTTGACGACCTGCTGCCGGCCATCCGGGGCGGTTTGACCGTGGACGGCGAACTCTATGCGGCGCCGTTCTACGGCGAATCCTCCATGGTGATGTACCGTACCGATCTGATGGAAGCGGCCGGCCTGGAAATGCCGGAAGCCCCGACCTGGGACTTCATCAAGGAAGCCGCGGCGGCGATGACCGACAAGGACAACGAGGTTTACGGAATTTGCCTGCGCGGCAAGGCCGGCTGGGGCGAGAACATGGCCTTCCTGACGGCCATGTCCAACTCCTTCGGTGCCAAGTGGTTCGACATGGACTGGAAGCCGCAGTTCGACCAGCAGCCCTGGAAGGACACGCTGACCTTCTATCTTGACCTGATGAACAACTACGGCCCGCCCGGTGCCTCGAACAACGGTTTCAACGAGAACCTTGCTCTGTTCCAGACCGGCAAGTGCGGCATGTGGATCGATGCGACGGTCGCCGCGTCCTTCGTGACCAATCCGGATGATTCCACCGTGGCCGACAAGGTCGGCTTCGCCCTCGCGCCCGACAACGGGCTTGGCAAGCGCGGCAACTGGCTCTGGGCCTGGAGCCTCGCGATCCCCGCCGGTTCGCAGAAGGTCGATGCGGCCAAGGCGTTCATCGCCTGGGCGACCTCGAAGGACTATCTCGCTCTCGTCGCCGAAAACGAGGGCTGGGCCAACGTGCCGCCCGGAACCCGTACTTCGCTCTACGAGAACCCGGAATATGCCAAGGTGCCGTTCGCCAAGATGACACTCGAGTCGATCAATGCGGCCGACCCGACCAATCCTGCGGTCGATCCGGTTCCGTATACCGGTGTGCAGTTCGTTGCCATTCCTGAGTTCCAGGGCATTGCGACGGCCATCGGCCAGCAGTTTTCAGCCGCGCTCGCGGGCACTGTTTCGGCCGATCAGGCGCTTCAGAGTGCACAGCAACTCGCCGAGCGCGAGATGATGAAGGCCGGCTACGTCAAGTAACGGCCTCCTCCCGGCAGAGGCCGGTGGTTCGTCCGCCGGCCTCCGTCGTTCCTGATTCCTTTGGTTCGCATCGATAGGGGAGGCTGCAATGGCTACCCAGCATTCACGTTTCGCGGGTCGGTTGATGATTTCACCCGCAGTGATCCTCCTGCTCGGCTGGATGATCATTCCCCTGTCGATGACCATCTATTTCTCGTTGCTGCGATACAACCTGCTGATGCCCGGCATGGAGGAGTGGACCGGTTTTACCAACTACCGCTACTTCCTGACCGATCCCGCTTTCTTCGCGGCGCTGACCAATACGCTGCTCCTTGTTGGTGGTGTCCTGTTGATCACGGTGATCGGCGGCACCGCGCTCGCCGTCCTGCTTGACCAACCGATCTGGGGGCAGGGGATAGTTCGCATCCTCGTCATTGCACCGTTCTTCGTTATGCCGACCGTTTCGGCCCTTGTCTGGAAGAACATGTTCATGAACCCGGTGAACGGCCTTTTCGCCTATCTGGCCAAGGCCGTCGGTCTTCAGCCCTTCGATTTCCTGTCCCACGCACCGCTCCTTTCCATCATCCTGATCGTGGCATGGCAATGGCTGCCCTTCGCAACGCTCATTCTCCTGACCGCGATGCAGTCGCTCGACCAGGAACAGCTGGAGGCTGCGGAGATGGACGGCGCCGGCGTCGTCAGCCGTTTCATTCATATCGTCATGCCCCACCTGACCCGTGCGATCACCGTGGTGATCCTGATCCAGACCATCTTCCTGCTGTCCGTCTTTGCCGAAATCCTCGTCACCACCAATGGCGGCCCCGGCTATGCGTCAACGAACATCACCTATCTCGTCTACGCCCAGTCGCTGCTTCAGTTCGATGTCGGCGGCGGCTCGGCCGGTGGCATCGTTGCCGTCATCCTGGCCAACATTGTCGCGATCTTCCTGATGAGGATGATCGGAAAGAATCTGGAGGCTTAGGAGCAATCATGTCGCGCGCAGTCTCCCCCCGCCGGAAAGCCTTTTTCACGGCCATTGCCTGGCTGATCGGCTTCCTGATCTTTTTTCCGATCCTCTGGACGATCCTGACCGGGTTCAAGACAGAGGCCGAGGCGATCGCATCGCCTCCGTCCTTCCTGTTCTTCGACTGGACGACCGAAAACTACGCCGAGGTCCAGGAGCGGTCGAACTATTTCCGCCATTTCATGAACTCGGTCGTCATCTCCCTCGGTTCCACGGTACTCGGTCTTCTGATCGCCATCCCGGCAGCATGGTCGATGGCCTTCGTGCCCGGCAAGCGCACCAAGGACGTGCTCCTGTGGATGCTGTCCACGAAGATGCTGCCGCCGGTGGGCGTGCTGATCCCGATCTATCTGATCTTCCGCGATACCGGATTGCTGGATACCCGCTTCGGTCTCGTCATCGTGATGACATTGATCAACCTGCCGATCATCATCTGGATGCTCTACACCTACTTCAAGGAAATCCCCGGAGAGATCCTCGAGGCGGCGCGAATGGACGGCGCGACGCTGTGGTCCGAGATCATCCATGTGCTGACACCTATGGCCGTGCCAGGCATTGCCTCCACGCTTTTGCTCAATGTCATCCTGGCGTGGAACGAGGCATTCTGGACGCTCAACCTCACGGCTGCCAAGGCTGCTCCGCTCACCGCCTTCATCGCCAGCTATTCCAGCCCGGAAGGCCTCTTCTACGCAAAGCTTTCGGCAGCATCGACCATGGCGATTGCGCCGATCCTCATCCTCGGCTGGTTCAGCCAGAAACAACTGGTCCGCGGCCTGACCTTTGGCGCGGTGAAATAGGGGAACGAACTCATGGGAAGCATCACGCTCAAGCAGGTTACCAAGAGCTTCGGATCGACCCAGGTCATTCCGCCACTTGATCTGCAGATAGAGGACGGCGAGTTCGTGGTCTTCGTGGGACCGTCGGGTTGCGGCAAGTCCACATTGCTACGCCTGATCGCGGGGCTGGAGGACGTCACCTCGGGCGTTATCGAGATCGATGGCGTCGACGCGACATCGAAGCCGCCTGCCAAGCGCGGCCTTGCGATGGTATTCCAATCCTACGCGCTCTATCCGCACATGTCGGTGAAGAAGAACATTGCCTTTCCTCTCCGCATGGCGGGTATCGATCCCGACGAGATCGAACGCAAGATCGCTGCGGCGGCCAGTGTCCTCAATCTGACTGATTATCTTGATCGCCGGCCCGGCCAGCTGTCGGGCGGCCAGCGCCAGCGCGTCGCCATCGGCCGCGCCATCGTGCGCGAACCGGAAGCCTTCCTGTTCGACGAACCCCTGTCGAACCTCGATGCTTCGTTGCGCGTCAACATGCGCCTCGAAATATCGGAACTGCACCAGAGCCTGAAAACGACGATGGTCTATGTCACCCATGATCAGGTCGAGGCGATGACCATGGCCGACAAGATCGTCGTGTTGCATGCCGGGGTGATCGAGCAGGTCGGCTCGCCGCTGGACCTCTACCGCAATCCCCGCAACCTGTTTGTAGCCGGGTTCATCGGTTCGCCGAGGATGAACTTCATCGAGGGACCTGAAGCCGGCAAGCAGGGCGCCGCCACGATTGGCGTTCGGCCCGAGCATATCGCGCTGTCGACCACCGAGGGGATGTGGAAGGGCAAGGTCGGCGTCTCCGAGCATCTCGGCTCCGACACATTTCTGCACGTCCATACCGATGCCGGAACAATGACGGTGCGGGCCGATGGCGAAGTCGGCTTGCATCATGGCGACACGGTCTGGCTGACGCCGCAAGACGGCCGCGTTCACCGTTTCGACGAAAACGGCATGGCAATGCAATGAAGCGGCTGGAAGGCAAGTCGGCACTGATAACTGGCGCGGCGCGTGGCATTGGCAGGGCATTTGCCGAAGCCTATGTGCGCGAGGGCGCGCGGGTGGCCGTGGCCGACATCGATATTGTCCGGGCACGCGAGACGGCGGCGGAAATCGGCTATACCGCGATTGCGGTGGAAATGGACGTCACCAGCCAGGAAAGCATAGACGCCGCCATTGCCGAGACGGTTGGCCGTTTCGGCGCGATCGATATTCTTGTCAACAACGCGGCGGTTTTCACGGCGGCGCCGATTGTAGAGATCGACCGCGAGGATTGCCGTCGTGTTTTCGACATCAATTTCGGGGGAACCTTGTTCACCCTGCAGGCCGTGGCCCGTCACATGATTGCGCGCGGCGGCGGAAAGATCATCAACATGGCCAGCCAGGCCGGTCGCCGCGGTGAACCGCTTGTTGCGGTCTATTGTGCGACGAAAGCGGCAGTCATCAGTCTGACCCAGTCTGCCGGCCTCGACCTGATCCGGTACGGCATCAACGTGAATGCCATCGCTCCTGGCGTTGTCGACGGTGAGCATTGGGATGGCGTGGACGCGTTTTTTGCCAAGTACGAGAACAAGGCGCCGGGCCAGAAGAAAAAGGAAGTCGGTGAGGCTGTTCCCTTCGGGCGCATGGGACGTGCCGAGGATCTCACCGGCATGGCGGTTTTCCTGGCCTCGGACGAAGCGAACTACATCGTCGCCCAGACCTACAATGTCGACGGCGGCAACTGGATGAGTTGATCCCATGACTATCAAGTTATCTCTGGCCGCTATGCGGTCTCTGCCTGCGCGGGTAGCGAAGCCATCCTACGGGCGTGCGGATCTTTCCGCCGGTATCGTGCACATTGGAGTAGGCAACTTCCACCGCGCTCACCAGGCCATGTATCTCCATCGGCTTTTCGAGTCGGGCCGCGATCGTGATTGGGCTATCGTTGGGGCGGGCGTGAAGTCCTATGACGCGTCGATGCGCGACCGGCTGAAGGAGCAGGACTGGCTGACGACGGTGGTGGAGCTGGACCCCGAGGGATTTTCAGCGACGGTGTGCGGTTCGATGGTCGATTTCGCCGAAGTCGATCCGGCTGTCCTGATCGAAACCATGGCCCGGCCTGAGATACGTATAGTCTCGTTGACGGTGACGGAGGGTGGGTACTATGTCGATGCGAAGACTGGCGGGTTCGACGCATCGCATCCGGAAATCGTTGCGGACCGCGACAATCCCGACGACCCGAAAACGGTATTCGGCATTCTGATCGCCGCGTTGCTGAGGCGAAGAGCGGCCGGCGTTCCACCCTTCACCGTGATGTCCTGCGACAATCTCCCGGAAAACGGTCATGTCGCACGCAACGCCGTTCTGGGGCTTGCTCAAGGTCGGCCCGACGACACGCATGACTGGATCGCCGACAATGTCGCATTTCCCTGCGGCATGGTCGATTGCATAACGCCTGCAACCGGCCGGCGTGAAATCGCTCTCGTGGCAGAGAAATTCGATATCGAGGATGCCGCTCCCGTCATTTGCGAACCGTTTCGTCAATGGGTGCTGGAAGACAATTTCCCGCAGGGGCGTCCGGCCTTGGAGACCGTTGGTGTCGAATTCGTGGATGATGTGGCGCCATACGAACTGATGAAGTTGCGTATTCTCAACGGTGGGCACGCGACCATCGCCTATCCTGCCGGCCTGCTCGGCATCCATTTCGTGCACGAAGCGATGCGCAACCCTCTGGTGACCGGCTTTCTCGAAAAGCTGGAATTTACCGAGATCATACCGACCGTGCCGGATATCCCGGGAACCAGTCGCGAAGCCTACTACGAGAAGATCGTCGAGCGTTTTTCCAACGAGGCGGTCGGCGACACGATTCCGCGGCTTTGTCTCGACGGTTCCAACCGGCAGCCAAAATTCATCCTGCCGACGATAACAGCGCGACTGGACGCTGGTCAGCCGGTCGACGGACTCGCGCTGGAGGTTGCGCTATGGTGCCGCTATTGTGCGGGTACGGACGAGAGCGGCAACGTCATCACTGTCGAGGACATCGCGGCGGGGCGGCTGAAACGGAATGCGCTCGCCGCGCGCACCGATCCTTCCGCTTGGTTGTCCATGCATGACATTTTCGGCGACCTGGGCCGGCATCCGGTTTTTGCCGCTGCTTTCGCCAGTGCGTTGAGTTCGCTCTGGAAGGATGGTGTCGGGGCGACGCTGGCGGCCTATATCGGGTAACCGCTGGGCCCCGAAAGGGCGATTGTCCGCTGTTTGCTCGTTTGCGGGTTGCAGTGTTGCGGCCGGCGTCCGGAACGCCTGGGAACCGCCCGCCGCTCGCATCCGCAGATACAAATTTGTCCGCACTTGATTAGGCGCAAAGCCGTACCTAGCTCGTAGCTGCCAAAATGGGATGCTTCAGTCATCCGCCGGAAATCCGACGCTTTTGACTTTTCTTTTCGAAGGGAGTTGATCGATGCGGATTGCTCAAATTTCTCCGTTGTATGAAAGTGTGCCGCCATCACTCTATGGCGGAACCGAGCGTGTCGTTTCCACGCTGGCCGATACGCTGGTGGAACTTGGTCACGATGTGACACTCTTTGCCAGCGGCGACTCCAGGACAAAGGCCCGGCTCGTGGCTTGCCGCGACAAGGCGCTGCGCCTCGACCCGGCACGATCGTGGGACCTGCCTGCACATTTGGCCATGATGGAAGACGTGCGGTCGCGGATCGACAGTTTCGATATCCTGCATTTCCATACGGATTGCTTTCAGATGCTCCTGTTCGAGGACGTGGCTGCGCGCACCGTCACCACCATGCATGGCCGTCTCGACATGAAGGATCTGACGCCGTTCCTCGCGACGCATCGGCGGTTTCCTCTGGTTTCTGTTTCCGACAGCCAGCGGACGCCGTGCCGGTTCGCCAACTTCGTGGCGACGATTCCGCATGGCATGAAGCGGGACGTCATTCGTCCGGTGGAATCGCCATCAGATGACTATGTGGCCTTCCTGGGACGCATTTCGCCCGAGAAGGGCCCCGACATTGCCATCGACATCGCCCGGCGCGCGGGTTGGAAGATCCGGATCGCGGCCAAGGTCGATACGCTCGATCGCGGTTTCTACACTGAAACGGTGGAGCCCCTGATCAAGCAGGGCCATGTCGAGTTCATCGGCGAGATCGGCGATTCCCAGAAGAGCGAGTTCCTTGGCAATGCGCGTGCCGTGCTGTTCCCGATACAGTGGCCGGAGCCGTTCGGCCTGGTCATGATTGAGGCCATGGCGGCGGGCACGCCGGTGATTGCTTGGCCGAACGGGTCGGTGCCCGAGGTGATCGAGGACGGCGTGACCGGATTTCATGTGACCAGCGTCGATGACGCGGTCGCCGCAATTTCCCGGTCTGCCGAACTCGATCGTGCAAGGATACGCCGTACCTTTGAGCGCAGGTTTTCCGATCTTGCAATGGCGAAGGCTTATGTCGAAGTCTATGAACAGCTTCTCGCGAAGGCGAGAAATCGCGGGAAAACGAGTGTTCGCTCGTCGGGCATGCCTGCGCCGCATGTTGCTGCCGACGTCGTCAAGACCGACCGCGCGAACGGAAAGAACACCACCTGACACGGTGGTGCCGGTTCCCTTGAAATGGAGCGTGAGCCGCACGACGGCTCACGCGGAGCTCATCGCGAGGACGCTTGCATGACTTCCAATTTGCAACGCTCGAAGACCACGCAGTTGCATGGCGGCTACGATGGCTCGGAGCCACCGCTTGCGCCACCGCTCGATGCCAGCCCGCGCATCCTTAAGCATGGCGACATGTTCGCGCTGCTCAACGCGCATGGCGATGTCGAGCCGACGGACCTGATGGGTGCGGGCATATATATGCGCGACACGCGGCGCCTGTCGCGCATGCGCCTGACGCTGGCCGGCGAGGCGCTCCTTCTGCTCAGTTCCCACGTGACCCTCGAGACGGGAGCGCTGATTGCCGATCTCGCCAACCCCGACATTTGGCGCGACGGCGACAAGATCCTGCCGCGCGACACGTTGCATGTCTACCGCACCAAGTATCTCTGGGAAGGCAGCTGTCACGAGCGCATAGCCGTCCGCAGTTTCGACCTGAACGCTATCGAGACCGATCTCGATCTCTCCTTCGATGTCGATTTCGCCGACATCTTCGAGGCGCGCGGTTATGAGCGCGCGCAGAGGGGTGATGTCGCCGTTTCGGTGGAAGGCGGCGACACCGTCACCTTCACCTATGCCAGCGCCGACGGCGAGCGCCGCGTGACGCGGCTGCGTTTCTGGCCGAGGCCGACGGAGATCGCCGAGCGGCGGGCGCGGTGGCGGCTGGACCTGCCGGCCCGCGGATCCCGGACGGTTTTCGTCGACCTGCAATGCGATCCGCAGGCGGAGGCCAAGGTGCCGCCGCGCCGCTTCTTCAGCCAGATGCGGCATGCCTGCCGTTCCATCATGGCGCAGACGCACCGCGGCGCGCAGGTGGAGACCAGCGACGAGCTGGTCAACCAGGTCTTCAGCCGTTCGCGCGCCGACATCACGATGCTGACCACCGAGACGGCGCAGGGCGCGTATCCCTTCGCCGGCGTCCCCTGGTTTTCGACGCCCTTCGGCCGTGACGGGATCATCACCGCATGGCTGATGCTGTGGGCCGATCCGCATATCGCGCGCGGCGTGCTGCGCTATCTCGCCGCCGCCCAGGCATCGTCCGACGATCCCGCGAGCGATGCCGAGCCGGGCAAGATCCTGCACGAATCCCGCGACGGCGAGCTGGCCAATCTCGGGCTTGTTCCGTTCAGGCGCTATTACGGTTCCGTCGACTCGACGCCGCTCTTCGTCGCGCTTGCCGGCGCCTACTGGCGGCGCACCGGCAATGCCGATGTCATCCACGAGATCTGGCCGGCGGTCAGCCGCGCCCTCGACTGGATCGAGAGGGACGGCGACCGCGACCGCGACGGCTTCGTGGAATATTTCCGCCGCCGTCCCGATGGCCTCGTGAACCAGGGCTGGAAGGACAGCAGCGACTCGACGTTCCACGCGGACGGTCGGCTGGCCGAGGGACCGATCGCATTGGTGGAGGTGCAGGGCTACGTGTATGACGCGCTTCGGTCCGGTTCCGTGCTCGCCCGGATAATGGGCGAGCATGAGCGGGCCGATCGCCTGGCAAGCCGGGCGAACGAGCTTCTCGAACGCATCGACCGCGCATTCTGGCAGGACGAAATGGGCTTCTATGCCATGGCGCTCGACGGGGAGAAACGTCCCTGCGCGGTGCGCGGCTCCAATGTCGGCCACCTCCTGTTTTCCGGTGCGGCACGGCCGGCCCGCGTGGGCGAGGTGGTCCGCGCGATGATGTCGCCCACCTTCTTTTCCGGCTATGGCATCCGCACGGTGGCGACGACGGAGGCCCGCTACAATCCGATGAGCTACCACAACGGCTCGGTCTGGCCGCACGACACGGCGCTCGCTGCGCTGGGCATGGCACGATACGGGCATACCGATGATGCAGCGCGCCTGTTCGGGGCCATCCTCGATGCGGCCTCCACCATGGACCTTCAGCGTCTGCCCGAGCTGTTCTGCGGTTTCCGGCGTCGGCGCGGTGTCGCGCCGACACTCTACCCGGTCGCCTGCTCGCCGCAGGCATGGGCGGCAGCCGCGCCCTTCGGCATGCTTGCTGCCTCGCTCGGCCTCGAAGTGGATGCGAGGGCGCGCACCGTACGCCTGACACGACCGCATCTGCCGGAACGGCTGGAGCGTGTCATGGTTCGCCGGATCCCGGTCGGGGACGGCACCGCCGACATATACATCACGCGGGCCGCCGGATCGGTCGCGATAGATGTGCCGCACAGGTCCAGGGGGGTGGAGATAGATGTGAAGATGTAGGATCGCGGGGCACCCGGAGTGCCTCGTTCGCCCGCAGCTGGCTGCTGGCGGGCCATTCTCCGTCCGGGATGGGTGGCCATGCGCGCATCGGGTGAATGCGCATAATCCGAAACCGTGATCGGTCCTGCCATCACCCGGCAGCCGTCTCGCGAAGGACAGGGACGATGAACAACAAGACGCAGTTCAATTTCTGGTACTGGATCGCAGCCTTCATTGCGCTGGCGCTGTTCCAGTACTTCTACACCACGGCGACCCAGGTTGCGCAGATACCCTACAGCGAGTTCCAGGCTTATCTGGAAGAGGGCAAGATCGCCGAGGTTGCCGTGTCCGACCGCTACATCCAGGGGCGGTTCAAGGAAGAGCAGGACGGCAAGCCGATGTTCTTCACCACGCGGGTGGAGCCCGAGTTCGCGGCAGACTTGCGCAAGCACGATGTCGTCGTGACCGGCCAGGTCGAGAGCACCTTCCTGCGCGATCTGCTTTCCTGGATCGTCCCGATCGTGATTTTCGTCGGCATCTGGATGTTCATGCTCAAGCGCATGGGCGGGGCCGGCGGCGGGCTTATGCAGATCGGCAAGTCCAAGGCCAAGGTCTATGTGGAGTCCGATACCGGCGTGACATTCGAGGATGTCGCGGGCGTTGACGAGGCCAAGGACGAGTTGAAGGAAATCGTCGATTTCCTGAAAAATCCGACCGATTACAGCAGGCTGGGCGGCCGCATGCCCAAGGGCGTGCTGCTTGTCGGTCCTCCCGGCACGGGCAAGACGCTGCTTGCCAAGGCGGTGGCGGGCGAGGCCGGCGTGCCCTTCTTCTCCATCTCCGGTTCGGAATTCGTTGAGATGTTCGTCGGCGTCGGGGCAGCGCGTGTGCGCGACCTGTTCGAGCAGGCGCGGTCGCGTGCGCCCGCGATCATCTTCATCGACGAGCTCGATGCGCTCGGCCGCGCGCGCGGGATCGGGCCGCTGTCCGGCGGCCATGACGAGAAGGAGCAGACGCTCAACCAGTTGCTGGTCGAGCTGGACGGGTTCGACTCGTCCGCCGGTCTCGTGCTCCTGGCGGCCACCAACAGGCCGGAAATCCTCGATCCGGCCTTGCTCAGGGCAGGGCGTTTCGACCGGCAGGTGCTCGTCGATCGTCCGGACAGGACTGGTCGTGTCGCGATCCTGAACGTGCATCTCAGGAAGGTGAAGCTTGCCGCGAATGTCGACCCGGAAAAGGTCGCCGCTCTCACGCCCGGCTTCACCGGCGCCGATCTCGCCAACCTGGTCAACGAGGCGGCGCTGCTGGCCACGCGTCGCGGTGGCGATGCAGTGACCATGGAGGATTTCAACAACGCGGTCGAGCGTATCGTCGCCGGGCTGGAGAAGCGCAACCGGCTGCTGAATCCCAGGGAGCGTGAGATCGTGGCCCATCACGAGATGGGCCATGCTTTGGTCGCCATGTCACTTCCGGGCGTGGATACGGTTCACAAGGTATCCATCATACCGCGTGGCATCGGGGCACTCGGCTACACCATTCAGCGACCGACGGAAGACAGGTTCCTGATGACGCGCAAGGAACTCGAGAACAAGATGGCCGTTCTCCTGGGCGGGCGAGCCGCGGAGTGGATCGTTTACGGCCATCTTTCCACGGGCGCTGCGGACGACCTTGTGAAGGTCACGGACATCGCCCGCGCGATCGTCACGCGCTACGGCATGACCGAAAGGCTTGGTCACGTGGCGCTGGAGAAGGAGCAGCGTTCGCATCTGGGCACGGACCAGCCCTATTACGGCGTCCGGGACCGCGACTATTCGGACGAGACTGCCGCGGCCATTGATGAGGAGGTGCGGCGCATCGTCGATGAAACCTTCGACCGCACGGTCGCCATACTGGAATCCCGGCGCGAGGCTCTGGAAGCGTCGGCCAGGTTGTTGCTCGAAAACGAAACGCTGGGCGAGGCCGACTTGCGGCAGTTTCTTCCCGAACGCGAGGCCGCCTGAACCGGCGGCCGGCTGCGCGTGTCAGGCCGGAAGCTCCGTCCATTTCCCGTTCGCCTTCGAGGAATTCACGCACGCCTCGATGAAGCGCATTCCGTCCAGGCCGTCATGCACGGTGGGAAACAGCAGTTCGCCGGGCACCTTGCCGTTCTCTGCCCGCATTGCACGGATGGCTGCAGCCGCCTCGGAATAGATGTTGGCGAAGCCTTCCAGGTATCCCTCCGGGTGTCCTCCCGGAATCCGGGTCACGCGCGCGGCGGCCTCGTTGGCGCCGGTCCCGCCGCGGGTGATGAGCCGTTTCGGCTGACCGAGCGGAGTGAACCACAACCGGTTCGGGTCCTCCTGCGCCCATTCGATACCGCCTTTCGTGCCGTACACCCTGAGTTTCAGGCCGTTTTCGTTGCCCGGGGAAACCTGGCTGGCCCACAGCATCCCCTTCGCGGCCGGTGCCCCGCCCTCCGGCCTGAAACGCAGCATGACATGGGCATTGTCGTCCAGCAGGCGTCCCGGGACGAATGTGTCGAGATCGGCGGAAAGTCGGTCTGTTTTCAGCATGGTCACGAAAGTGGCGAGGTTCCATGCATGCGTGCCGATGTCTCCGATGCAGCCGCCGGCGCCGGAGCGTTCGGGATCGGTACGCCATGCCGCCTGTTTCTGGCCCTCGCGCTCGATGGGTTCGGCCAGCCAGTCCTGCGGATATTCGACCTGCACCACGCGGATGTTGCCGAGTTCCCCGGCTTCCACCATGGAGCGGGCCTGGCGGATCATGGGATATCCGGTGTAGTTGTGGGTCAGGACGAAGAGCTTTCCGGATTTCTCGACGAGGTCGACCAGCTTGCGGGCGTCGTCGAGGGTGGATGTCAGTGGCTTGTCGCAAATGACGTGGATGCCCGCTTCCAGAAACGCCTTGGCCACGGGGTAGTGCATGTTGTTCGGGGTCACGACGGAAACGGCCTCGATGCCGTCCGGGCGATCCGCTTCCGCCCTCGCCATTTCCTCGAACGACCCATAGCAGCGGTCGGGTGAGAGACCGAGTTCGGCGCCCGATGCCCTCGCGCGGTCGGGATCGGATGACAATGCCCCCGCAACAAGCTGGAAGTGACCGTCGAGACGTGCGGCGTAGCGGTGGACAGCGCCGATGAATGCGCCCTGTCCGCCACCGACCATCCCGAGTCTGATCGGCCCGGCGTGATTTTCTGTATTTGACGCGCTGACCATGCCTGCTCCTACGAGATTCCCATCATCTTGCGGATCGTGTCACGGTCCGTGTCGCCGCCGGCGAAGTCGTCGAAGGCGGTTTCGGTGACGCGAATGATGTGATTCTTGATGAACGGCGCGCCTTCTGCTGCGCCGTCTTCCGGGTGCTTCAGGCAGCATTCCCATTCCAGAACCGCCCAGCTGTCATAGTCGTATTGCGCCAGCCTGGAGAAGATGCCGCCGAAATCGACCTGGCCGTCTCCGAGCGACCGGAAGCGTCCGGCCCGGTTCGTCCAGTCCTGGTAGCCGGAATAGACGCCTTGCCGGCCTGTCGGATTGAATTCCGCATCCTTGACGTGAAACGCGGAAATCCGCTCGTGGTAGATGTCGATGAACGCGAGGTAATCGAGCTGCTGGAGCACGAAGTGCGACGGGTCATAGTTGATCGTGCATCTGGGATGGCCGCCGAGCCGTTCGAGGAACATCTCGAACGTTATGCCGTCGAACACGTCCTCGCCGGGATGGATCTCGTAGCCGATGTCGACGCCGTTGTCCTCGTAGATGTCGAGGATCGGCTTCCACCGCCGCGCCAACTCGCCGAACGCCTCCTCGACGAGGCCGGCCGGGCGTTGCGGCCACGGGTACAGATAGGGGAAGGCGAGTGCGCCGGTAAACGACACCGTGACATCGAGCCCCATGTTTCGTGATGCCTTGGCTGCCAGCATGACCTGTTCGACCGCCCATTCCTGGCGTGCCTTGGGATTGTTGTGCACCTCCGGTGGTGCGAAGCCGTCGAATTGCTCGTCATAGGCCGGGTGTACGGCCACGAGCTGGCCCTGCAGATGCGTGGAGAGTTCCGTAACCGCGACGCCGGCCTCTGCCGCGATGCCGTTGACCTCGTCGGCATAGGTTTTCGATTCCGCCGCCTTGCGCAGGTCGAACAGGCGCGTGTCCCAGGTCGGTATCTGGATTCCCTCGTATCCAAGTCCTGCGGCCCATTTCGCGATCGACGGCAGGCTGTTGAACGGTTCGCTGTCGCCTGCGAACTGCGCAAGGAAGATGCCGGCACCCTTCATCGTTTTTGCCATGAATGCTGTCTCCGTCTGCTCTATTGTCGCGGCAGGTAGTTGAAATGGGTGAATGCGGCGGGCAATCCCGAGCCGCTGGTGTCGAAACACACCATGCCCGTGAAGGCGCCGGTGAACGATGCATGCTCGCCGCGACCGCCCTCGTCGGAAATCACCGCCGCATCGAGGACGGGACCGATGGGGCGCCATTCCCCGCCTTCCTGCCGCCAGAAAAACTGCTGGCGCGCGTGATCGACCTCGACGCGCATCTCGATCGGCCCCTCGGCGACCGGGACCGGCTGGTCGAGCGGCAGGGTCAGTGCACCGTCCGGCCAGTCGCCGTTGCAGGAGAGTATGGTGAGCGCGCGACCGGTTCCCGGTTCGTGGGTCACGAGCAGCGCATGGAACTTGTAACGGTTGTAGTAGGTCGTCAGTCCCGCGGCCTGCTGGTAGGTGACGGGTTCGAACGAGACCTGCGTTTCCGCCGCATAGGCGAGATGTTCCTGCCGCCGTGCGACAAGCGCCTGCTCGAACCAGCTGCCGATGCTTTCGCGCCCGATCAGGGTCAGCACGCCATTGCCGAGCCGGAAGATGCGGTCGGTTTCCGGCGTTCGCAGCCACTGGAACTCGTCGGGCAGCATGTCGCCGTCGAATTTTCGGCGCACCGCTTCCGGTTCTGCTGGCACGGTGCCGGTCGGGGAGGGCACCTCGACGCGCGGGAGCAATCCGCCGCCTTCCAGGTAGAGCCAGTCGTCTTCTCCCCATACGCAGCGCTCGATGCCGGTTTCGCGCCCCAGGGGGCAGAAACGTCCGGTCCCGTCCGGTCCGGGAATGGGCCGGCCCATCAGGAAGGTGTGATAGATGTCGCCCCAGTGGGTCTCGACATACTGACCATGTCCGGTGCGCTGTAACGGATGGTCGGGTGCGTCCGTGGTGCAGATCAGGTGCCTGTTCGGATGGTCCTCGTAGGGGCCGGTGATCGAGCGCGATCGCGCCATCGTGACGGCATGGCCGTAGCCGGTGCCGCCTTCCGCCGTGGTGAGATAGTACCAGCCGTTGCGCTTGAAGATGTGCGGCGCCTCTGTCAGCCCCCTGTCGGTACCGGGATAGATGTTGGTCACGGGGCCGATCAGGCCCTTTTCCGGGTGCCATTCCTGCAGCAGGATGCCGTCGAAGGAGGCGTGTTTCGGGTTTCCGCCGGTGCCCGGCCCGCGATGGTTCCACTGCATGTTCATGAACCATTTCCGCCCGTCGTCGTCATGGAACAGTGACGGGTCGAAACCGGACGAGTTCACATGGACAGGATCGGACCACTCGCCGTCGACCGTCTCGCAGGTGGTGATGTAGTTGTGGGCGTCCTTGAAGTTCCCGTCGAGCCGCTTCACGTCCGTGTAAACCAGCCAGAACCTGCCGTCGGCATGGGAAAGGCACGGCGCCCAGATGCCGCAGCTGTCGGGATTGCCGCGCATGTCGAGTAGTTCTTTGCGATCGAGCGGTCGTGCGACAAGGGTCCAGTTCACCAGGTCGCGCGAATGGAAGATCTGCACCCCGGGGTACCACTCGAAGGTCGAGGTCGCGATGTAGTAATCCTCGCCTGCCCGGCAGAAGGAGGGATCGGGGTTGAAGCCGGGCAGTATGGGATTGCGGATCATCGCTGCGCCGCTCCCTTCTGTTGTTCGGCGGATTGCGCCCACAGGTTTATGTTCTCTTCGTCGGCATACTTGTCGATTTCGGCCAGTTCCTCCGGCGTGAATTCGAGGTTCCCGACGGCGCCGGCGCAGTCGATCACCTGCTCGGGTCGCGATGCGCCGATAAGCGCGGATGTGATGCCGTTTTCGCGCAGCACCCAGGCGAGCGCCATCTGGGCAAGCGACTGGCCCCGACGCTGCGCAATCTCGTTGAGCTTCTTGATGTGCTCGATCGTCTTCTCGTTCAGGAATTCGGTTTTCAGGGACTTGCCCTGCGCCGCGCGGCTGTCCTGCGGAACGCCCTTCAGGTACTTGTTGGTCAGCATGCCCTGGGCGAGCGGCGTGAACGCGATCGAGCCGATGCCGAGATCCTTGAGCGTTTCCTTCAGGCCGTCGCGCTCCACCCAGCGGTTGAGCATGTTGTAGGAGGGCTGGTGGATCAGGCACGGCGTGCCGAGATCGTTCAGGATCTTCACCGCTTCCCTTGTCCGCTGCGAATTGTAGGAAGATAAGCCCGCATACAGCGCCTTGCCGGAACGGACGATCTGGTCGAGCGCGCCCATGGTCTCCTCCAGCGGCGTGTCGGGATCGAACCGGTGCGAGTAGAATATGTCCACATAGTCCAGTCCCATCCGCTTCAACGACTGGTCGCACGAGGCGATCAGGTATTTCCGGCTGCCCCACTCGCCGTAGGGTCCGGGCCACATCAGGTAGCCGGCCTTGGAGGAAATGATGAGCTCGTCGCGGTAGCCCTTCAGGTCGGTGCGCAGGATCTCGCCGAACGCCTCCTCGGCGCTGCCGGGCGGCGGGCCGTAATTGTTGGCAAGGTCGAAATGGGTGATCCCGTGATCGAACGCCGTTCTGACGATGGCGCGCTTGGTGTCGTGCGGCGTGTCGTGGCCGAAATTGTGCCACAGGCCGAGCGAGATCGCCGGCAGGTCGAGGCCGGAGCGGCCGCAGCGGCGATAGACCATTCGTTCGTATCGGTTTTCGGCTGGTATCCACATTGACTTGCCTTTCAGGTCGTTTTCAGCAGGGCCTTCGCTTCTTCCACCCCGAGCGGGGCCGGCCGCTCGCAGCGTGTAGAGATGGAAATGCAGTTTCCGGTTTCTCCTGCCTTGAGGATCGAGGTCATGACGTCGACCGCATGTAGCGCAAGTTCGGCGGAACAGCGATGTGGCCGGTTGTCCAGGATGGCGAGCGCCATGTCGGCAAGGCCCGCGGCGCGGTAGTTCGCGGCCATGCCGGAGCCGTGCTTCTCGTTCGGCACCGCGAAGGGGTGGTTCCATTCCGGCAGCGCCTCGACCGGCTCGGCCCCCTTCGTCACCGACACCTCCCCGCCGAAGAAATTGGGATCCGGCACCTGGATCGTGCCCGCCTCGCCGTACAGCTCCATGTTGTTGTGCGTGTGGTGCCACACATCCCAGCTCGCCCCAAACATGACCGTCGCCCCGTTCTCGAACTCGAGCAGCGAATGAACGGTGGTCGGGGTCTCGACCTTGATCTTCTCCCCGTGGCGCGGCTCTGAGGTGATGGTACGCTCGGGGGCCGGCGTGGAAGAGAGTGCGACCACGCGCTTCACCGGCCCGATAAGCTGGATAAGGTTGGTGACATAGTATGGTCCTACATCGAGCACCGGGCCTGCACCGGGTTTGAAGAAGAAGTCCGGATTTGGATGCCAGTGCTCCATGCCGTGGCTCATGACGAAACACGTGCCCGACGTGATCCTGCCCACTGCTCCGTCATCTATGATGTGGCGCGCGAACTGGTGTGCGCCACCGAGAAATGTGTCCGGCGCGGAGCCGATGCGCACGCCCTTGTTCTCCGCCGCCTTCAGAAGCGCCGCGCCTTCCTCCAGCGAGAGTATAAAGGGCTTTTCCGAATAAACATGCTTTCCGGCCTCGACCGCCATGCTCGAAACGGCATAGTGGGCGGTCGGAATCGTCAGATTGACCACGATGTCGATATCGCTGGCCGCCATGAGGCCATCCACCGTTTCCGCACGGATTCCGAACTCCGTTGCCTTGGCTTGCGCCGCGGCTGCATTGATGTCCGCGCAGGCCCGGATCTCGATTCCCCTGAACATTGGCGCCAGTGACAGATAGGCGGTCGAAATGTTCCCGCAGCCGACGATTCCCACTCCAAGCTTAGCGGCCATGTTCAAGTCTCCCCTGCAATCTTGCGGACCGCCTCGATCGAGCGGCTGGCGAAGCGTCGGTCGTCATTCGGCTTGTCGTGCTCCATGACGAAAAGGTTTGCCGGTGTGGCTCGGAGCGCCGTCCAAAGCTCGTTCCAGTCCATCGTTCCGTGTCCGACATCGGCCCAGCCGTCCTCGTCAATGCATTCGCCGGCCGGCGCGATGTCCTTCACGTGAACAGCCGAGATGCGGTTGCCGTGGCGGCTGATCCAGTCGAGAGGGTCGGCACCACCTCGCACGATCCACGCGATATCCGCCTCCCAGGAAAGCCCCGGGCCGCCTTCGAGGATATGTTCCATCGGCACCGTGCCGTCGGGGAGCGGCGCGAACTCGAAATCGTGGTTGTGCCAGCCGAAGGTCAGGCCCGCCGCGCGAAAAGGCTCGCCGATCTTCTCCAGCCGGCCGCCGAACGCTCGCCAACCCTCCGCGTCTGTCGGCCGCAAATTGGTAGCCAGATGTGGGCAGTACACGGCCCGCATGCCCGCCGCCCTGGCAATGGCGATTGCCCCGTCCGGGTTGTCCTCAAGCAGGTCCAGGCCGAAATGGCCGGACGGCATGGAAAGACCGCTTTCAGAAATGGCGTTCTTCAGCAAGTCGAGATCATCGTAAAGGCCACCATAGCCTTCGACCTGCGAGTAGCCGAGCTGTTTCAGCATTCCGAGCGTGTCGGTAAGGGGCGGGAATTCCCGGGAGGAATAGAGCTGGTAGGAGATTTCGGTCATGTCTTTGCTTGCTCCGCAATGTTGGCGCTGCCCGGGCGCCGGGCTATCGGATTCCAATTCCCGCGCGAGGCGGGGAAGGGTCAAAGGCGCATTTCGGTCTCCGATGAGAAGATCGATGCCCGCGCCGGGTCGAAGCCGATCGGCACGTGGTTGCCCTTTTTCAGCGATGTCTGGCCGTCGACCCGGAACCGGATCTCTTGGCCGCCGAGTTTCGACCACACGAGGGTGTCCGCTCCCATCGGCTCGATCACATCGACGACGACCTCGGCCCTGATCGGCTGGTCCGCCGCGGCCTTTCCGGAGGCTATGTGCTCCGGGCGAATGCCGAATATGGCGGCACCGGCCGCGGGCATGCCATCCGAGAACTCGTAGCGTTCCAAGTTGATTTCGGTTTCATCGGTACGGAATGCCGGTGCGCCGTCGGTCTCGACGGTGCCGTCGATGAAGTTGATTCCGGGCGAGCCGATGAACCCTGCAACATACTTGTTGACCGGCCGGTTGTAGATCGTTGCCGGGTCGGCGAGTTGTTGGATCGCCCCACCCCGCATGATGGCGATACGATCGGCCAGTGTCATGGCCTCGATCTGGTCGTGTGTAACATAGATCATTGTCGTGTTTTCGAGCTGCTGGTGCAGCCGCTTGATCTCGACGCGGAGTTCCGAGCGTAGCTTGGCGTCGAGGTTGGACAGCGGCTCGTCGAACAAGAATACGTCCGCATCGCGCACCAGCGCCCGGCCGATGGCGACACGCTGGCGCTGACCGCCCGAGAGCTGGGCTGGTTTCCGGTGCAGAAGGTTGTCGATCTGCAGGATGCCGGCGGCGCGTTTCACGCGTTTCTGGATTTCAGCGCGTGGCATTCCCTGGTTCTTTAGGCCGAAGCTGAGATTGCCTTCCACCGTCATCTGCGGATAGAGGGCATAGGACTGGAACACCATGCCGATGCCGCGGTCCTTCGGCTGTTCCCATGTCACGTTGCGGCCGTTGATGAAGATTTGCCCGTCGCTGACGTCGAGCAAGCCGGCGATGCAGTTGAGCAGGGTGGATTTCCCGCATCCCGACGGTCCGAGGAGAACAAGAAACTCGCCTTTCATCACGTCGAGATTCAGGTTTTCGAGTACGCGAACGGCCCCGAAGTTAAGGCTCACGTCGCGGATGGATACGCTTTCCATGAGTATTCAACCTTTCACGGCGCCGGCCGCGATGCCGCGCACGAACAGTTTGCCGGATACGAAGTAGATGAAGAGCGGGACGAGCCCGGTGAGCAGCGTTGCGGCCATGTTGACGTTGTATTCCTTCACGCCCTGGACCGAGTTGACGATGTTGTTGAGCTGCACGGTCATCGGATAGGTGTCGGGCTTGGTGTAGACGACGCCGAACAGGAAATCGTTCCAGATGCCCGTGACCTGCAGGATCATCGCGACCACGAAGATCGGAAGGCTCATCGGCAGCATGATCCGGAAATAGATTCCCCAGAAACCAGCGCCATCGACACGCGCTGCCTTGAACAGCTCTTCCGGCAGCGAAGTGAAGTAGTTGCGGAACAGCAAAGTGAGGATCGGCATTCCGAAGATCGTGTGCACGAGCACGAGGCCCGACAATGTGCCGTAGAGGCCGATTTCCCGCAGGATGATGACGATCGGGTAGAGCATTACCTGGTAGGGGATGAACGCTCCGAAGATGAGGATGGTGAAGAACACGTCGGCGCCCTTGAAGCGCCAGTTGGCCAGTGCGTATCCGTTCACCGAGGCCACCGCGATCGACAGGAATACCGAAGGCACGGTGATCCGCACGGAATTCCAGAAACCGCGCGAAAGCCCGTCGCAGTTGAGGCCGGTGCATGCCTCCGCCCAGGCCTTCACCCATGGCTCGAAGGTGATCTCCAATGGCGGCGCGAAGATGTTGCCGAGACGGATTTCCGGCATGCCCTTCAGCGACGTGACGATCATCACATAGAGCGGCAAAAGGTAGTAGAGCGAAACGACGATGAGCGTCCCGTAGAGGAAGATGTTTCGTCTCGAGATCCGCGGACGCGGTCTTGGTCCGTGCGGTCCGTCGAGCAGGCGCGCGTCGGAAGGTGACTTGTCGGCCGCTGCCGTCTCGATCGTTGCCGGGCTAGCCATGTTTCTTGCTCCCGAATTCGAGATATGCCCACGGTACGAGGACAATCAGCACGGAAAGAAGCATCATTGTCGACGCAGCGAAGCCCTGGCCAAGGTTCTGGCCCTGGAACATGTAGTCGTAGACATATTTTGCCGGCACTTCAGAAGCGATGCCGGGTCCGCCGCTGGTCTGCGCGACGACGAGGTCATAGACGCGCACGATCCCGGACGCGATGATCACGAGCGTCGTGATGAAGACCGGTCGCATCATCGGAATGATGATGAAGAGGTAGGTTTTCCAGGTCGGTATCCCGTCGACCCGGGCCGCTTTCCACACGTCTTCGTCGATGCCTCGCAGACCGGCCAGCATCAGGCACATGATAAGGCCGGTTCCCTGCCACAGCCCTGCAATGAGAATGCCGTAGATTACGATGTCCGCGTCATAGAGTGGGTCGACCGAAAAGCTCTCCCAACCCAACTTGCGGATGATGTTCTGAACACCGAAATCCGGGTTGAGAAGCCATTGCCAGACGAGACCGGTAACGATGAAGCTGAGCGCGAAGGGGTAGAGAAGGATGGTCCGGAACGTATTCTCGAACCGGATCTTCTGGTCGAGCAGTGCCGCCAGCAGGAAACCGATAACGAGGCTGAAGACGAGAGAACATATTCCGTAGATGAGAAGGTTCTCGATCGATACGATCCAGCGCTCCGTGCTCCAGAGCCGCTCATATTGGTCGAGGCCCACAAACTTCATGCGAGGCAGGAGCTTGGAGCCTGTAAAGGAATAGACGATGGTCCAGACCGTGCCGCCGAGAAAGATGCACAGTGCCGTCAGGATCATCGGGATCGCGGCTATCTTCGCATTCAGGTTGCGGAATAGCCGAACAGGACGCGGGTGCAGCGTCATGACCGGTCGTCTCCTTGTTGACCTTGTTCGAGGCTACCGCCGACCCGCCCGCAGACGGGCCGGCGGAAGGCATAAGTCATGCCCGGGAGAGGATCAGTCCTTGTTCTTGACGATTTCGACGAACCGCTCTTGTGCCGCTTCGGGCGTGATCGACGAATCCTGGAAGAACTGGACGAACAGGTCGTTCAGCTGGTTGTTGGTGTCTTCCGTGTTCAGCATGTTCACGTCCGGCATCGTTTTGCCGGCGGCGAGGATTTCCAGCCCCTTCTTCATGCAGTCGTTCGCTGCGGATAGGTCGATGTCGCCGCGGATCGGAAGCGAACCCTTTTTGAGGTTGAAGTTCACCTGGGTCTCCGGCGCCAGCAGGGTCTTGGCCAGCACATTCTGCGCCTCGGTGATTTCCGGGTCGTCGACGACGGGGAAGTAGAAGGCATCACCGCCGGTGGAAATGACTTCGTGTACGCCCAGGCCCGGCAGGCAGCTGTAGTCCGAACCTGCACTTTCACCGGCAACGGCAAATTCGCCCTGCGCCCAGTCACCCATGATCTGTCCTCCGGCCTGGTCGGTGATCACGAGGTTCGTGGCCTGGTTCCAGTCCTGGACGTTCGATCCATCGGCCATCGATCGGGCATCGGCAGCAGCCTGGAAGACACGTGCCATTTCCGGTCCCGCAGCCAGCTCGGTATCTCCCTCGCCGTAGATTTTCTCGAGAATTTCGGGTCCGGCCAACGTGGCCATCAGCACGTTGAAAAGGCCGGAGCTTTGCCAGGGCTGACCACCGAGGGCAAGCGGCAGCTTGCCGGCTTCCCGAAGTGCCGGCGCTGCAGCAACAAACTCGTCCCAGTTGGTCGGAACAGCAACCCCGGCATCCTCGAATGCCTTGTTGGAAAGCCACAGCCACTGCCACGAATGGATGTTGACGGGTGCACAATAGATTCGGCCGTCGACGGTGCAGGCGTCAAGCAGCGACGGCGGATTGACCACATCGCGCCAGCCCTCGGCCTCAGCGATTTCGGTCATGTCGCGTAGCAAGCCGGCCTCGATCAGCTCTTCGGCCTGGCGACCGTGGTTGAACTGAAAGGCCCCCATTGGGTCTCCACCGATGATGCGGCTGACGATGATCGGACGTGCCGTACCGCCGGAACCCGCGATCGCACCGTCGACCCATTTGTGGCCTGTGGCGTTAAAGGCCTTCGCGAATTCCGCGACTGCGGCAGCTTCGCCGCCCGACGTCCACCAGTGGGTCACTTCCAGGTCCGCGGCGCCGCCATTGACCACCGACAAGCCAAGTACGCTCGCGCTCGCAAGCATCGTCCTCATGAACTTCATGGTTTCCTCCCGTTTTGCCTGTTTGCCGGCGTTGTCAGTGCGACAAGCGCGCCGGCGACCTCCATTCATCGGCCTCCCACCGATGTAATCGATTACAAAATGGGATTGCCCCATTCCGTTGCAATCGATTACATTATAGGTTGCTGGCGAATTTCGATTGAGTCAAATCTTTTTTTTGAGCTTTGAAAAAAATGAATTTCGACGGGAACTTAGACGGAAAGCCGACGATGCGCGCGCCAAAGATCAAGGATGTTGCCAGGCTCGCTGGCGTCTCTACGGCCACCGTCAGCCGCGCGCTGAACCGGCCGGATACCGTTGCAGAGTCGACGCGCAAGGCCGTTGTGGAAGCGGCCGTCAGGACTGGCTATCGCATCAATCTTGCCGCCCGCAATCTGAGGCGGCAGCGCACCGGCGCTGTCGTCGTACTCGTTCCGAACCTCGGCAATCCGTTCTTCTCGGAGATCTTGTCGGGTATCGAGGTCACGCTAGCCGCCGCGGGGCTTAGCGTACTGGTCGCTGATACAAAGCATTCGGCCGTGCCGGCCGGTCTCGTTTTCGACTATCTTCATCGCGGAAGGGCAGACGGTATCATATCGCTCGACGGGGCGTTGCCCGAGATAATATCGGCCTTTCCTCAAGCCGAAGGGGCATTGCCGCCGATAATCTATGCCTGCGAGTGGAACGATACTGTTCCCATGCCGAGCATCCGTGCCGACAATATCGCCGGTGCATCAATGGCGGTTTCCCATCTCGTCGAGCTTGGGCACACGCGTATCGGTCATATTCGCGGTCCTGCCGACAACATCCTTACACAAGTGCGCTCGGCGGAAACTCGGGATGCGATCATCGGCCATGGGCTTGCCGTCCGGCCGGATTGGTTCTTTGACGGAGATTTCTCGCTTGCCAGCGGCCGCCGCGTGGCCGAGCAGTGGCTGGCGCTGGATGATCGTCCGACGGGAGTATTCTGCTCAAGCGACGAGATGGCCCTCGGCTTCATCTCGGGCCTGCATGAAAGCGGTGTGAAAGTGCCGGAAGATGTTTCCGTCGTCGGGTTTGACGATATCGAAATCGCCCGACATTTCATACCTACTTTGACGACAATCCGTCAGCCGCGAACTGAATTGGGAGTTGCTGCGGGACGTCTCCTGATCCGGCTCGTCGAAGGTAGCAGTACGGTGCTTAGCGATTACAGGGAAATGATACCGGTGGAGTTGGTTGTCCGCGGTTCGACAGGCGCTCCCCGATAGGGATGATCGCGGAAGTCGTGGTAAGTACAAACCGCCGGTACATTGCGGCGCAGCTGGGTAGGCGGGACGCTGCTGTACGCAGGCGCGGGCAGAGACGATGAAGGCGACCTTTCATTGCCGCCCCATCGGCTAGGAGTCGGCTTCCGCGTTCTCGGTCCAGTCCATCAAAGCTCGTGCGGTCATCAGGTCCAGATGAGCGCCGCCTCCATTCTTGAGCACTGTGATGTCGCCGGGGCCCTGCCTGCCCGTCCCGCCCTGCTCGAGATCGTACAGGTCCCCGAGAACGTCCTTGCGCGAGATCGTGCCCTCTTCGAGGGGAATGAGGAGTTCGCCGATATGCTCGATGGTCGTGTCGTAGCTGTCCACGAAGATGCGCGCCTTTCTGAGGACGGTGTCGTCGGCTTCCCGCATGTCCGCCTTGAAGGCACCGATCAGGTCCACGTGTGTGCCCGGCCGGATCCAGTCGCCCTTCAGGATTGGCGTTTTGCTCATCGTGGCAGTGGAGATGATGTCGGCTTCTGCCGCGGCCGCGGCAAGATCTTCGACGGGCTCGACAACGGTCGCTCCTTTGCGGTGGCGCGCCGCCAGCGCGCGGCTCTTTCCCGGATTGCGACCCCATAGCAGGATGCGCTCGAGACCGGGGAAACAGGCCGGGTATGCATCGATCAGGCTTTCGGCCACGACGCCTGTACCGACGATGAGAAGGGTGCGGCTGTCCGGCCGGGCCAGGTGCATGGCGCCATGGAGAGAATCGGCTGCAGTCTTCCAGTAGGTGATCAACCCGCTGTCGATTATCGCAAGCGGCGATCCGGTCCGGTCGTCGAAGACGAGCATCGCACCCTGGACAGACGGCCTGCCTTCGCTCTGGTTGCCTGGAAATACCGTGAACGACTTGACGCCGATGCCGAGCCCCTCGATCCATGCGGCCCGGTTGACGCATGCATCGTCTCCGCGACCGAGGAACTGGTCGCGGATTTGTGCGCGCGGAAGCCGGTGGCCGCTTGCCAATGCGTCCACCACCTGTCTCCAGCCGAAACCGGAAGGCAGGGCGCTGCTGTCGATATAGCGCAGGGGAGCGACCATGGATCTACCTGCTGGCCGCCGTGATGATGATCTCGACCTTGTATTCGGGCGCCGCGAGCCTCGCCTCGCCGCAGGCGCGGACGGGTGCGTGACCTTCCGGTACCCAGGCATCCCATACGGCGTTCATCTCCTCGAAATCGGCCATGTCGGCAAGCCAGATGATCGCCTGGAGAATGCGGGTCTTGTCCGATCCCGCCTCGTCGAGCAGCCTTTCGATCGCATCGAGACAGTCCCGGGTCTGTTGCGCGACGGATCCCTCCGGACGCCCGACCTGGCCTGCCAGATAGACCGTGTCGCCGTGAACCACGATCTGGGACATGCGTTTGCCAGTATGGTGACGTTTGACTGTCTCGGTCATTCGACCCTCTCCGTATCAAGTGTTGTGGTGACCGGCTTCAGCCCGGTGACTCCGGCAAGCGAGAACATGCCGATCGTCACGGTGCCGACCGAGTCTATCCCGGTTCCGAGCGGCATGCTCCGCCATGCCGCGGGGATCGTCGGGATTGGTGATCAAGTCAAGCTGTGCTGCAAAAAATTGTCATGGTTGAGATCCGGCATCGGGGTTTCGACGAGAGGGGGGAACATTGCGGAGGCGAAATGTGTTTTGCGCCTGCGGGGACAGGACCGGCCGCTGAAACAGGGATGGCTGGGGTCGATACTGCGTAATCCACGAGTGATATTGACATTTTTGGCGCCTCTCCGTAACTGGCAATATTCGAAAGATCGCAATAACTAAGGGGGAGGGGCTTGGTTATCCGCTTGATCGACGGCCTCAATGAGGTTGTGGGAAGAATAGTGGCTGTATTTGCGGTCATATTTGCTGCGATAATAATATATGATGTAGTTCTGCGTTATGGTTTTCGCGCGCCGACCAGGTGGGCGTTTGACGTTACCAAGCAATTGTTCGGATTCTATTTCGTCATGCTTGGCGGTTATGCCTTGCGGCATCAATCTCATGTCAGGGTTGACCTCGTGCTTGACCGGCTGTCGGGCCTGCCCCGCCGCATGCTTGATCTTGCCGGATACCTGGTCTTCTTCCTCCCCTTCGCCTGGATATTCGCGTCCGGGAGCTACAAGTTTGCCATGACCTCGTGGCGGCAGGGTGAAACGACCTATGGAGCGGTTCAGCTTCCGGTCTACCCACTCAAGATCGCCATGGCGGTCGCGGCGGCACTGCTGCTGATCCAGGGCGTGAGCGAGGTCCTGAAACTCATTCTCGACAAGACGGAGCCGACACCTGATGGGCGGTGAGACGATTGGCCTGATCATGGCCGGGCTGTTGCTGCTCGGCCTGTTCATGGGGCATCCGCTTGCGTTCGTGCTCGGCGGCACTGCGGTTCTGGGCGCGATCATAGCGGGCAAGCCGATGGTGCTGGGCATTGTCATCAACCGAATTTTCGGGGATGTTCTCGACAACTATACCCTGATCGCCATTCCCCTTTTCGTGCTGATGGCGCGGTTCCTGTCGGACTCGGGCGTGACCGACCGCATGTTCGAGGCGTTGCGTCTGCTGATGGCCCCGGTCAAGGGTGGACTGGCGCTGGCGGTGGTCTTCATCTCGATCTTGCTGGCCGCGACGACCGGCATCATCGGTGCATCGATCACGGTGATGGGCGTGATGGCACTGAAGCCCATGTTGCAATATGGCTATTCCCGTCGGCTTACATCGGGCGTGATCGCGGCCTCCGGCTGTCTCGGCATCCTGATTCCGCCTTCGATCATGCTGATACTGATGGCGTCATACTCGCCGCTGTCCGTCGGCGAACTGTTCGCCGGCGCCCTGTTGCCGGGCGTTGTTCTTGGGCTGATCTATGCCGGTTACGTGACACTGGTGGCCATATTCCGGCCCGAGCTTGCGCCTGCCGTGTCGCTTGAGGAAAAGGTGAGTCGTGGAGACCTGGTGCGCATGCTGCTGGTCGAGGCAGTGCCGCCGCTGCTACTGATTTTCGGCATTCTCGGCTCGATGATCCTTGGCATTGCCACCGCGACCGAGGCCTCGGCCATTGGGGCGGCGCTGGCGCTGTTCATAGTCATCGCGCGCAGGAGGTTCGCCTGGAACACCTTTTTCGGAGCGATGCGGGAGACGGCGCGGACCTCGGCGATGATCCTGTTTATCGTTGTGGGTGCAACGGCGTTTACCGGCGTGTTCAACATCACCGGTGGACTGACGGCTGCGCAAAACCTGATCCGTGGTCTGGATATGGAACCGTGGATGCTGATCGCGACGATGATGTTCATCGTGTTCGTCCTCGGCATGTTCCTGGATTGGACGGGAATCGTCCTGCTGTCGTTCCCGATCTTCCTCCCCATTGTGTCCGAAATGGATGTGAACCTGCTGTGGTTTGTCGTGCTGATGTCGGTCGTGCTTCAGACCTCGTTCCTGTCTCCGCCTTTCGGCTACGCGCTGTTCTATCTGCGCGCCATTGCGCCGCGCAGCGTGAGCACTTCGGATATCATAGTCGGCGTCATGCCGTTCATCGGGCTCATAATCGCGATGTGTGTGCTGATCGCGGTGTTCCCTGGGCTGGTGACCTGGTTGCCGGAAGTTCTTTACACCCAGTCCTAACCAAGTGGAGGTACCCATGAAGCTATCATCTGGCATGATCGCAGCGGCGGTCGCGCTGGTTTCGGCCCTGCCTGCAGCTGCGGAAGAGAGCTGGACCATGACCACGGTCTGGCCGTCCTCGCTCGAGCTTATCGAGATGGACCGCAAGTTCGTCGAGACGGCCAATGTGCTGACCAAGGGCGAGTTGACGATCGAGTTCTTCGATGGTGGCAGTCTGGTGCCCGCCGGCGAGGTTTTCGGGGCCGTTCAGTCCGGTACCGTGCAGGCCGGCGCTGATTGGCCGGGTTACTGGGCCGGTCGCGATGCTGCATTCTCGCCGCTGGCGACCCATCCCAGCCTGTTCAACGCGGTGGACTACGTGAACTGGATTCAGGAATGGGGCGGCGCGGAAATATACAACGAGGTCTATGGTCGCTTCGGCATGGTTTACCTGCCCTATGGCGTGACCAACAACGAATCCGGTTTCCGCACGAAGAAGAAGATCGAGACCACTGAAGACCTGCAGGGCATGCGCCTGCGCCTGTCTGGTCTGGAGCAGGGGCGCCTGCTTGAGAAGCTGGGCGGCAACCAGGTGTCAATGGCCGGTGGCGAGATCTACCAGGCGCTTGAGCGTGGCGTGATCGATGGTGCCGAATTTTCGACCCCGAATGTGGACTGGTCGGGCGGCTTTCAGCAGGTGACAACCAACTGGGCGACTCCCGGTTGGCACCAATCGGCCTCGGTTTTCGGCGTGATGATCAACAAGGCCGCATGGGATGCCCTCTCGCCGGAAACGCAGGCGAAGCTCAAGATCGCCGCGAATGCGACGATGCTCTGGTCGCTCGCATTTACCGAGTACCGGGCGAACGAGGCTTACCAGAAGTTCAAGGACGCGGGCATCGAAATCACCCGTTACGATGACGAGACGCTGGCTAATATCCAGAACATGGCCAACGAGGTTATCGTGGAAGTCGCATGCGAGAACCCGACCTCGGCCAAGGTGTATCTCAGCCAGCTCGAATATCTCGACGACTACAAGAACTGGCGCGAAGCGTCGGCGCCGTTCAACCTGGGCCGCACGCCGAGCGGCCCGGACATCGAGAAGATTCGCGAGTGTGCCGGCAACTGAGGCCGGACGCCTGATTGTCGATGAAGTGGAGAGCCGCCCGGCCGGGCGGCTCTTCTGTTTGTGGTCGGACACGGCGATGCCTGCGCTTGGCCGACGCCGTGATTTTCCGCTTGGCGGCATCCTCGGTGTTGGCGTTGATGCCGGGAGCGGATCTTGGTTCGGCGTTGATTGCCGGAGAGGTGCTGGATCTGTGACATCTGGCTCACGATGCGGGTCGGCAGTCTGTGCTGCTTCATATTTCGCTGAACGCAGCGCTGAGCTATGTAGCCTATCCGATTGCGGAGGAAGCCGTCGATCTGCTCGACAGCCGCCTTGCGCCTCCTAGAGTCTCCGGCGAGACGGGATGATTTGCGATCCGAGCAAATCCGGGCTTCATCTCTGTCGTTCGGAGCGTCGTCGCACAACTTCATAGATTACGGCACCGACGATGGTGACCGCGATCATGATAAGCGCAAGCGCGTTGACCGCAGGGGTAAGCCCCGTGCGCACCTTGGTGGCTATGAACACCGTAAGCGGTGTCTCGAAGCCGCGTACAAAGAGCGTGGTGTTGTAATTCTCGATGGATTGCAGCACGGCCAGAAAGCCGGCCGCTATGAGGGCAGGCTTCAGGAAGGGGAGCAGCACACGACGGAATACCATGAAGCGGGAGGCCCCGAGGCCGATGGCAGCTTCCTCCTGCGTGCGATCGAAGCGTTGCAGGCGGGCGATCACCATGAGCATCACATAGCAGATGATGAACGTGGATTGCGCGAGCACGATGAGGAAGAGCCCGCCGCCAACGCCCAGCTGGCGCCATAGCACGAGCGTCGAGATGCCGATGACGACACCGGGGGTCAGCAGCGGGGAGACCATCACCGCGTACATGAAGCTGCGGGCCCGGGCGTGAAGGCTGGTGAGCACGAGCGCGGCTGCGGTTCCGATGGGCACCGACACGAGCACCACCAGAACGGCGACGATGAACGAGGTCCATAGTGCCTGCCACATGCCGGTATCGGCGGCGAGCTGGTTGAACCACTCGAGCGTTGTGCCGCGCCAAGGCGTGACCGTGGGAAAGCGGCTCGTGTTGAAGGTGGCCGCCGCCATTATGACGAGCGGTGCGAACAGGTAAACGAAGAAGGCCGCGAAATAAAAGCCGAACAGCCCTCGCAGTATACGGTCTGCCATGCTCATTTCGCCACATCCGTCAGGTTGACGCGGGCAAGCTTGAGCGTGGCCAGAACCACGACCAGGCACAGGACCAGGAGCACCAGCGCATAGGCCGCGCCCCGGTTCCAGTCGCCCCCCTCGAAGAACCAGTTGTAAATGATCTCGGTGAACCAGCGGCTGCCCGGGGCCCCGAGCAGAGCGGGTGCAACATAGCTGCCCGCCGCAAGCATGAATGTGAAAACGCAACCTGTCGCTATGCCGGCCTTGGCGTGCGGGATGACCACGCGCAGGTGCGTGCGCCAGGTGGACGCACCGAGATCCCTCGCCGCCTCGATCTGCGACTTGTCGAGGGATTCAATGGCATTGTAGATCGGGAACAGCATGAACAGGATGTAGGCATAGACCATGCCCGCCAACACGCCGGCATTGCCGTACCAGCGCACCGGTTCATCGATGACGCCAAGGAAAAGCAACAGCGCATTGAGGGGCCCTCGGAAGGCGAGCAGGATGTACCATGCGAGGGTTCTCAGAACCTCGTTGATCCAGAAGGGGATGGTCAGGGCAATCAGGACGATGACTGTCTGGTTGGGGCTTGCCGTCTGTGCCAGCCAGTAGGCAATCGGATAGCAAACGATCAGGGTGAGGAATGCAACCAGCGCGCTCGCCCAGATCGTCTTGTAGAAGATGGCGCGGTGGACGCCTTCGTTCGCCAGGTAGAGGATGTTGTCGAGCGAGTAGACATCGCGCGGGCCGCCGATATCCGCCGGCGGCAGATTCGGTCGCAGCGCGTAGTCGATCATCATCAGGTTCGGCGCGAGCACCATCCCCGCTAGCCAGGCGAGCACCAGGCCGATGAAAATGGTGGTGAGTCCGCCGCCGAAGCGGTGGTAGAGATCAGACATCGGGCAGCACCACTGCGTTTTCGGCTCGGAACCCGAATGTCGCGCTGCTTCCGGCGGTCGGCGAGTTGCCGAGCTGGATGCTGGCGATAGAGGCGATCAGGGGACTGTCGTCCGGCAGCTTCCCGTGAGCCAGCGCAAAGGCGCCTTCAAAGTCGATACGCCCGATGGTCGCGGTGAGTTTGTTTTCGTCCTTCGACCCGTGCGCCAGCGCTTCCGGGCGCACGTAAAGCCTGGCAGGCATGCCGGTCGAAAGCCCGTGGCCGACGCGCCCGCGCAGCACCCCGTATGGCGTATCAAGCGACGCGATGCCCTTCTCGATCGTCGTGACCTTGCCGGCGATCGTGTTTGTCTCTCCGACGAACCGGGCAACGAATGGCGTGGCCGGGTTGTCATAGAGTTCGCGCGGCGAGCCGACCTGCTGCAGGATGCCTGCGCTCATGACGGCGACGCGGTCCGACATGGCGAGTGCCTCGGACTGGTCATGCGTGATGTAGATGAACGTGACGCCCGTGCGCTTCTGCAGCGCGCGCAACTCCGAGCGCATGTGCTGGCGCAGCTTGAGGTCGAGTGCGGAAAGCGGTTCGTCGAGAAGAAGCACCTGCGGTTCCACCGCCAGTGCGCGGGCAATGGCCACGCGCTGGCGCTGTCCGCCCGAAAGCTCGCCAGGCATGCGATCGCCATAGCCCTCCAGGGCCACGAGCGTCAGCAGTTCCTCCGCCTTCGCCCGGCGGGCGGCCTTGGCCATGCCGCGCGCCTCGAGGCCGAATGCTATGTTTTCCCACACGCTCATCAGCGGAAAGAGAGCGAGCGACTGGAAGATCATGGCGGTCGGGCGCTGGTCGGGGCCGAGGCCCGTCATGTCGCTGTCGCCGATTAGGACCTTTCCCTCCGCCGGCTGAAGGAAACCGGCGATGATGCGCAGGAGCGTCGTCTTTCCGCAGCCGGAGGGGCCGAGAATGGAGAAGAATTCTCCCGCAGCCACCGTGAAGGACACGTCGTTGACGGCGCGGGTATCGCCAAAAATCATGCTGACGTTTTGCAGATCTACCGGCTGAGACATGGGCAATCGAAAGGTGTGAGAAAAACGGGATTCGCGTGATTATGGTGAATTGCCTGAGCCATGTCCCCCTGTTGACGTTCCCCGGTCAAGTTGTCGGCAATTGTCGGTTGGCCGGGACTGCACTCTCCGCGCATGCGCGGAAAACGGCACATCGCCCGGGGGCCTGGGCGGTCCCAGGCTCCCGGGGATTTAGCAGAAAGGCGGTTATGCGGCAATGTTGGCCGGATCAGGCCGAGAGGAACCGGTCCTGATATTCGTTGCGCTTGGCAACGAACCAGCTTTCCTGGATCGGCCACCACCACAGCTTGTCGAGTGCGTCGTCCGGATAGGCGGCGGCGAAGAACGCCTTGGCGTCGTCGGACGTGAGTTCGGCCGCGCCGACCGCGGTGGAGTTGATCGAGGTGGTGTTGGTGTACATTGCCCCTGCCTCGGGCGTCAGGAACCAGTTGATGAAGGCATAGGCCTGCTCGATATTCTCCGCCCCCTTGGGGATGCACACGCCTTCCATCCATGTGAGCGCGCCTTCCTTCGGGGCGATGAACCCGATGGGCAAACCTTCCTTGGCGAGCGCGGCTGCCGTCGAATCCCAGGTCTGGCCGACCACGCAGCCATTGACGCGGAAGGCGCCCTGGGCCTCGTTCTCATTCGACCAGAATTGCGCGATGTTGGCCTTGCGCGCGATCGCTTCGGCGAGGATCACGTCATAGATCTTCACCATGTTCTCTTCGGACTTGAAGGCCTCGATCATGGGCATGGGCAACTTGCCCTCGCCTTCCAGCCAGAGCCCGAGGCCGACAAGAGCCGAATGACCGCGCACGGTGGCCTTGCCCTGCATCTCGGGCTTCCAGATGTCGCCATAAGAGGCCGAGCCATATTCGAGCGGCACCTGATCCTTGTCGTAGCTGATCGCCTCGGTGCCCCAGTCTGTCGGCACCTGATAGCGCTTGCCGTCGATGACGGCGCCGAGATTCTCGGAGTTTTTCCAGGCGCTGGGCAGGCACCGGTCCACCTCCACCTTGGACTCGTCGATCGGCTGAACGAGATCGAATTCGACATAGTTCGGTACGCGGTCGACCGTTGGCCAGATGATGTCGAAGCCGCCGCCATTGTTGGCGCGAAGCTGGTTCAGAAGCTCGTCATTGGTCCCGTACGGCGTGAAATTGGCCTTGATGCCGGTGGCCTTCTCGAAGGCGGCCAGCATCTCGTCATTGATGTAGCCGGCCCAGGCAAAAATGTTGACCGTGCCGGAGGAGCCCTGCGCATAGGCCCGCGAGATGAATGGCGCAGCCAGTGATGCCCCCGCGAGGGAAGTGATGCCCTTCGTGAACGTGCGGCGTGTTACCAGACTCATGTCACAATACTCCCGTTTGATGTTGCTTCATGCGCAGCAACTAAGCCCCTCGTGTAACTCTTGGATGACGAAAGAGCCTTTGCAAGACCGGCCATCATCCCGGATTGGCGTGGCGCGCGGAACGAGACATTGACCCGAGTTTTTCCGGGCGTCAACCGGCGGGCAGGTGCAATACGGTGCGTACTTCCATTCCGGTCTCTCGGGCGCGCCCACGAGTGACCGAGCATAGAGTGGGCCGGTTCGGCGGCCGTGCGAAACCGTAGCTGGGTTCGCGGCTGATTTGCCGGGAGTGTGTCGAGGCATTCAGTGCTGCCTTGCCGGGCTTTCCCGGAGCGGCATGGTGGTCCCTTTCGGCTCCTGCCGCCGGGACAAGGCGGATCGGTTCAGTTCGAAAGGCAGCCCTTCGATGCATGCCCGGACATGACAGAAGCAGGATCGCGATAGGCACGGAACTGGTGCCGCCGCCGCGGGTTGTCGGCTTCGCGCGCTGGCGTCACCAGGCCGCCCTGTATATCGCAAGAGCGTCCCGTTCGCTTACCTCGCGCGGATTGTTCACCAGAAGGCGCTGTTGCAGCATTGCGTCTGATGCCATCTTTTCCAGTGCGGTGTCGGGGATGCCGACATCGCGCAGCCGGGTCTGCATGCCAAGCCTCTTCGACAGGTCTGCGAGTTCCTCGACGAAGGCGGCGCATATCGCCTGATCGCCGCTGTCGCGTTCCAGGTGAGGGAAGGCGTCATGGGCGATTTCGGCATAGAGCGAGGCGGCTTCCGGCGCGTTGAAGCGCAGCACGTGAGGCAGTACCAGCGCGTTGGAAAGTCCGTGCGGCACGTGGAAGGTGCCACCGATCGGATAGGCCAGCGCGTGGACGGCGGCCACCGGCGAGTTGGCGAAAGCCTGCCCCGCCAGCATCGAGCCGAGCAGCATGGCGCCGCGCGCGTCGACATTCTTCCCGTCGAAGACTGCAGTCTCGATGTTCGCGCCCAGGAGGCGAAGCGCCTCGCGGGCCAGCAGTTTCGACAACGGGTTGTTGTTGGCGCTTTTCGAGGCATAGGCCTCGATCGCGTGAACCATCGCGTCCACGCCGGTCGCCGCCGTGATGGCGGGCGGCAGGCCGAGCGTCAGGCCGGGATCGAGCACCGCCAGGTCCGGCAGGATGACCGGCGAGGACACGCCGCGCTTTTCCTCCTCGCCGACCGTGATGATCGAGACCGGGGTGACCTCGGAGCCGGTTCCCGCCGTGGTCGGGACCAGGACGAGCGGCAGGCGAGGGCCCTTCGCGTTGCCGACGCCCCAGGCCTCGTCGAGTTCCTCCCCGGAACCGATAAGGAGCGCCGCGAGCTTGGCCACGTCGAGCGACGATCCGCCGCCGAAACCGACAACGCCGCTAGCCCTCGCCGAACGGCCGACGTCGACGGCGGCAATCAGCGTGGCGAGGCTCGGATCCGCTTCGACCGCGTCGAATACCGTCACGGCGATTCCGGCCGCCTCGAGGGAGGCGATCGCCGGGTCGCAGAGGCCGAGCTTCCGCAACCCGGGATCGGTGACGAAGAGGCATGCCGTTCCGACGATGGCGCCGGCGGCTTCCGCCAGCTTCGCGGCCGCGCCGGGCTCGAAGACCAGCGACCTGGTGGTGTTAAAGGCAAATGGCGAGATCATCATTGCGTCGCCGGCATCCGGTGCCGGCCTCCTCCCTTGCTGTGTCGTCAGTTGTCGGACTTGTCCGGAATCCTGTCTCCCGCCTGCATTTTCCGCGTCGCGAGGATGCGCCGGTCCCGCCATGCCTGGGCCGCGGGAATGGTCTCGACGGGCTGGGATGCCGACAGTTGCCCGTGGATGGTCTCGACCATCTCCGGGCCCCAGTCGTAGTCTGTGCGCGCGTCCTGTCCCATTTTCTTCATCATCGGGCCAAGTTGTCCGACGAAGCCGGCAAAGCCGTCCCGCGCATTGAGATGTGCGGTCATGAACGGGCCGATGGATGCCCATCGCAGGGCGAGGCCGCTGGTGATCACGCGGTCCACTTCCTCCGCGGTGCAATAGCCCTCGCCGACAAGATGCATGGCCTCGGCGACGAGCGTGTATTGCAGACGGTTGAGAATGAAGCCGTCGATTTCCTTTCTCACAACGATGGGATCCATTCCGGCGTCGATATAGAAGGCGCGTGCCGCCTCTATGCTTTCGGGCGCCGTCAATCCGGTGCCGCACAGCTCGACGAGCGGAATGTGCGATGGCGGGTTGACCGGATGCGCCACGAGCGCGCGCTCCGGGGCGGGGATGTCCGACAGGAAGCGAGAACCGGGCAGTGCCGATGTAGATGACAGCAGAAGGCAGGTCGCGGGGACGAGCCGCCCGATCTCGTCGAACAGGGCGCGCTTGACGTCGATGTCCTCGCGAACGCTTTCCTGCACGTAGTCGGCGTTTTCGACGGCCTGGCGAAGTTTGCCGCAAGGAATGACGCGGTCGAGGATCTCGCCCGGAGTCTCGGCTGCGGGCATTGCCTCATGGAGCTGGCGCAGCGTCGCCTCGATGCGTGGCATTGCGAATGAGTATACCGTGTCCTCCTTCGCGTCGAACAGGGACACCGTGTGTCCGGCCCGCGCGAAAACGGCCGCCCAGCCGCTTCCCACGGTGCCGACACCGATGCAGGCCACGTTAGCCATGACCGGAATCCTCCACCTCTGCCCACCGCGCTTCGAAATCCCAGACGGACTGGAAGCCGATCAGCTGGTTGAACTCGGAAAAATCGAACAGGTCGATATTGTCCGATGCCGAAGTGCCCTCGACCTTGAGTACCTTCAGCGCGTTTTCCACGGCCGCGGCGGCCGCAAGGCCGGTCATCGACGGGAAGATGGCGAGAGCGTACCCTATTTCGGCGAGCTCCGAGGCGGGACGAATGGGGGTCTTTCCGCCATCGGCCATGTTGGCCATCATTGGCGCGGGGATCAGCTCGCATGCGCGCCGCATCTCCTCCTCGCTTTCCAACGCCTCGACGAAGACGATGTCCGCGCCCGCGTCGCGATAGGCGAGGCCGCGCTGGATCGCGCCATCGAAACCCTCGACCTGGCGCGCATCGGTTCGGGCGATGATGAGCGTTTCGCTCTTCTTCTCGCGCGCTTCGCAGGCCACCTGGATCTTGCGCATCATGTCCTCGCGCGGAACGACCCGCTTGTTGGGCGTGTGGCCGCACTTCTTCGGAAATTCCTGGTCCTCGATCTGGATGGCCACTGCGCCGGCGCGCTCGTAGCCGCGAACGGTGTGGTCGACATTCAGCAGGCCGCCATAGCCGGTATCGGCATCCGCGATGACGCTGGCATTGGCGGTCCGGCAGAGGGTTTCCACCCGATCCAGCATTTCCGTGTAGGTGGCGATTCCGGCGTCGGGGATACCCTGCGCCGATGCCGTGCCCCAGTAGCCGGAGGAATAGACGAAGTCGAAGCCGATCTTGTTGCTGACCACGGCTGCGATCATGTCGTGGATACCCGGCGCGACGACGATGTTCCCGGTCTCTAGGGCGGCTCGCAGGCTCGGCTTGTTCATTGGCTTTTTCCCGTCTTGTTGAAATATTCGATGACGTCGGCCTCGCTGACGACGTCGGCGTATTTGGCGTCCATGTCGAACAGGTTCGCTTCATGGGGCGCGCTGTGGCGATCTCCGACCGCTTCGCGGGCGATGATCGGAATGAAGCCGTGCGAGCAGCAATCGACACAGGTGGCTCTCACGCAGCCGCTCGTGGTCAGGCCCGTATGGACAAGCGTGTCCACGCCCAGGGTCGCGAGCGTCGCAGCAAGGGAAGTGCCGAAGAAGGCGCTCGGGTACTGCTTGGAGACGACGAGTTCGTGCTCGCCGACTTCCATGCCTTTTGGCCACGCACCCATGGGGTTCCCGGAAACGAAGTTTCTGAGCGGCAGGGCCTTCTGGAAGAAGCGCCCGCCATCGACGCCGCCGGCCTGGTAGACGACATTCGTGTAAATGACCGGAATCCCGATCTCGCGTGCCTTGTCGCGTATACGGAGGGCGGAGGCGAGGGCGTCCTCGACATCAGCGTAAAGTTCGCATGCGGGATCGAAATAGGCTTCGACGAAATCGATCAGTATGAGCGCGGGCTTCTTGCCGAAACCGATCCTGTTTCCGTATGCGCGGCGGTAGTTTTCCTGGAGATCGCTTTCGGTACTCATCAGGCTGCGTCCTCTTTTGGGGGTATGTTTTCGAACTGCCGCGAAGCGATCACGAGCCATGGGGCCGTCTCGGCACGGCGCGCTTCATGAGCCTCGATCGCGGCCACCTCCTCGGCGAGAATGATGCCTACCTCGTCCAGCCCGGAGAGCAGCGAGCGCTTGCGGTTCGGTTCGATGTCGAAGCGGATGACCGTGCCGTCGGCCAGCTCGATGCGCTGGCTTTCGAGATCGACGGTGACCGGCTCGGCGGCGCTTGCCGCTCGTTCGACGGCCGTCATGTCGCTGCCTTCGAGGCGGATCGGCAGCAGGCCGTTCTTGAAGCAGTTGGCGAAGAAGATTTCGCCGAAGCTGCGGGCAATGACGCAGCGGATGCCGATATCCGCCAATGCCCAGACGGCCTGTTCGCGGCTCGAACCCGTGCCGAAGTTTTCCCCGGTCACGAGAATCTCCGCCTTGTCGTAAGGCGGTGTGTCCAGGACGAATGGGGAAGTGCCGCTCCTTCTTTCATTGAAGGCGTATTTGCCGAGCCCGTCGCGGTCCAGGATGAGCAGGAACCTCGCCGGGAAGATGACATCCGTGTCGACCGCGTTCTCGAACAGCGGCGCGGCGACACTTCGCAGTTTCAACAGCTTTTTCATGGTCTCAAAGAAATTCCCTGACGTCGGTGATGTGTCCTGCAATTGCCGCGGCGGCGGCCATGATCGGACTCATCAGGTGGGTTCGACCGCCAATTCCCTGCCGGCCTTCGAAGTTCCGGTTCGAGGTGGAGGCGCAACGCTCTCCCTCCGCCAGGCGATCCTCGTTGATGCCGACGCACATCGAGCAGCCCGCATCGCGCCATTCGAAGCCGGCCGCGAGGAATATCTCGTGCAGCCCTTCGGCCTCGGCCATCGTCTTGACGGATGCCGAGCCGGGGACGGCGATCGCCGCCACGCCGCTTGCGACTTTCCTCCCGGCGAGAATTCCCGCGGCAGCGCGCAGGTCCTCGATACGGCCGTTGGTGCAGGACCCGATGAAGACCCGATCGATGGCGATTTCGGCGAGTGCCGTGCCCGGCCTGAGGTCCATGTAGGCGAGGCTCTTCCTGATCTTCTCGCTGCGGTTTTCGTTCGGCTCGGCGTCCGGGTCCGGCACGACGCCGGTGACGGGCGACGTCAGTTCCGGGGTCGTGCCCCAGGATACCTGCGGGGCGAGCGCGGACGTATCGAATGTGATCTCCCGGTCGTAGACCGCATCCTCGTCGCTGCGGAGCGAGAGCCAGTCCTTCACCGCGGCCTGCCAGACATCTCCCGACGGCGCGAGCGGCCGGCCTTCCAGGTATGAGATCGTCTTTTCGTCCGGGGCAACCATGCCGACGCGGCTGCCTGCCTCGATCGCCATGTTGCAGAGCGTCATGCGCGCTTCCATCGACAGGTCCCGGACAGTCGAGCCGGAAAATTCGATTGCGTAGCCAACGCCTCCGCCGGTTCCGATCTCAGCGATCAGGGCGAGAATGACATCCTTGATGGTGACGCCGTGCGGCAGGCCGCCTTCCAGGTTGACGCGCATCGTCTTCTGCCGGCGTTGCCGGAGGGTCTGGGTCGCGAAGACGCTGGCGCATTCGCTTGCTCCGATGCCGAATGCAATGCAGCCGAACGCACCGTGGGTGCAGGTATGGCTATCGCCGCATACAAGCACGGCTCCAGGCAGCGTGAAGCCGAGTTCGGGTCCGATCACGTGGACGATTCCATGCCCGGCACCGTCCATGGGTATGTAGGTGATACCGTGCTTGGCGGCGTTCTGATTGAGGCGCTCGACCTGTTTGCGGGCAAGCTCGTCGGCGAAGGTGTCGCCGTTTCGCAGTGTGGGGACCGCGTGGTCCGCGACCGCGATATGAGCCTCCGGCCGGCGCACCTTGCGTCCCGCCTTGTCGAGGGCTGCGAATGCCTGCGGACTGGACACCTCTTGCACCAGGTGGCGGTCCACGTAGAGCAGTGCCTCGTCGTTCCCGAAATCGGTCACGACATGCCTGCTCCATATCTTTTCATACAGGGTATGTCCCGCCATTTATGGGGGGTTCTCCTTTTAAAACAAATACTTGTCGCTCCTCCGGGCCGCTATTTCGCTCGGAAGATTCGGGTGAAATATCGCTTGATTTCGGCGTCACCATACTATTTCATGAATACGCATTCAATAGCAAGCGCGCCATCGACCGGGCCGGTGGATAACGAATGAATTTGGAGACAGACAATGAGGCTAGGAGTTGATGTAGGCGGGACGTTCACCGATCTGCTTCTTCAGGACGATGCGACCAAGACGACATACCGGGCAAAGACTCCGTCCACACCGCAGGACCAGTCGATCGGTGTTTCGGAGGGCGTTCGCCTGATTTGCGAAAAGGCAGGCGTCAAGCCGTCGGACATATCGCTTGTCCTTCATGGCACCACCGTTGCCACCAACGCAGTTCTGGAAGGTAAGGGTGCCCGTGTCGGCCTTCTTGTTACGGAGGGTTTCGAGTACACGCTGCATCTCGCAAAGTCCTGGACGCCGGGGCCGCTCTTCGGCTGGATCGTCATGGACAAGCCGGACCCGCTCGCCGCGCTGAAGGACACGCGCGGCATTCCCGAGCGTATCGATGCCCGGGGCAATGTGACTCGCGAACTCGACGAGGCCCGCGCGATCGAACTGATCGAGGACCTCTGTGGCTCGGGTATCGAGGCGCTTACCATCTCGCTGATGCACTCCTATGCCAATCCGGCGCATGAGCAGCGCCTTCGCGAACTCGTCCTCGAGCGTTTTCCGGACATGCACGTGTCGCTCTCCTCGGACATCTTGCCGGAATTCCGCGAGTATGACCGCGCCATAACGACCGTGATGAACGACTATGTGCGTCCGATCATGACCCGTTATCTGTCGCGGATCGAGAAGCGCCTGGCCGAGGTGGGGGTCGACTCCAAGCTGCACATCGTGCGCTCCGACGGCGGCCTGATGAGCGCGCAGGCGGCGGCTTCGCGTCCGGTGCACACCGTCCTGTCGGGACCGGCCGGTGGCGTGACCGCGACGGCGATGGTCGCGCGCCGCACTGGCCTCAGCAAGCTTCTCGCTTTCGACATGGGCGGCACCTCGACCGACGTCTCCGTGATCATCGACGGCGAACCCACGATCTCCCGTTCCACGGAAGTGGGCTTTTTCCCCGCCAAGGTTCCTACGCTCGATGTCCGAAGCGTCGGCGCGGGCGGCGGCTCTATCGCCGAGGTGTCCGAGCTGACCAGTTCCCTGCGCGTCGGACCGCGCAGCGCCGGCGCGATGCCTGGCCCGGTAGCCTACGGTCGCGGTGGCACGGAGCCGACCGTGTCGGATGCCAACGTGGTGCTCGGCTATCTTCCGTCACGCCTTCTTGGCGGTGACATGAGCCTTGACGTCGAGGGCGCCCGAGAGGCTGTCGCCGGCATCGGAAAGGCCATCGGCCTCGGTCCGGAAGCGGCCGCCCAGGGCATTCTCGATATCGCCAACGAGGTAATGCTTGGCGCGTTGCGGGTGATCACGGTTCAGCGTGGTCTCGATCCGCGCGATTTCGGCATGGTCGCCTTCGGCGGGGCCGGTCCGCTTCATGCTAACGCGATTGCGGCGCTCCTTGGTTGCTATCCGGTTGTCGTGCCGCACAATCCGGGCGTGCTGTCGGCGCTGGGTTTCCTCGAAGCCGAGTTCAAGAACGAGTTCGTGCGTACCCTGATCGGCTCGATCGCGGGCATGGACGATACGCAGGTGTTCGAACAGTTCGCCGAGCTTCGCCGGAAGGCCGTCGAATGGCTCGACGAGCAGGAAGTTGCGGAAGCCGATCGCGGCATCACCTATTCGCTCGATCTGCGCTACGAGCAGCAGGGCTTCGAGGTGACGATCCAGGTGCCTGCCGACAAGATAGAGGAGGCATCCGGTATCGAGTCGGCGCTCGCCGATTTCCATGACACTCACGAGCGCCTCTATGGTGTCCGTTTCGACCTGCCCATCGAGCTCGTCGCCTTGCGCGTTGTCGCCACGGGCGCGACGCCGCCGGTCGCCGAGGCGCCTCCGGCTTCGGGGTCGACCGACGTCAGCAAGGCCATCATCGAGACGCAGCCGGGCTATTTCAACGGCAAGTGGGTCGATACCCCGCATGTGGACCGTGATCGGCTCGCTGCCGGGGCGCGTGTCGAAGGGCCCGCAATCATCCGACAATACGATACGACGACGGTGCTGCTGCCCGATCACTATGCCGAGGTGGACACGCTCGGAAACCTGATGATCTGGCCGACCGCAAAGGGAGAATGAAATCATGACGAAGCAAGTTGATCCCATTACCCTCGACCTGATCGAGAACGCGCTTCTCAATGCCCGTTTCGAAATGGACAGTGTCGTGGTGCGCGTCGCGCTTTCGCCGGTCATCCGCGAACAGCATGACGAGTTCCCGATGATCTGCAATCCGGACGGTCAGATGGTTGTCGGCCAGTTCGGCTCCTACATCCCCGCGATCGTCGAGCAGTACAAGGACAATATCCACGAAGACGACATCTTCGTCTGGAACGATCCCTATGCCTGCAAGGGCTCGATCTCCCACAACAACGATTGGTGCGTGATGATGCCGATCTTCCACGAGGGGGTGCATGTCGGCTTCAGTTCCATCTTCGGGCACATGGTCGATGTTGGCGGCAAGGTGCCGGGATCCATGCCGGCGGATGCCTACTCGATCTGGGAAGAAGGCCTGCGCGTGCCGCCGGTGAAGATCTACGAGAAGGGCAAGCTCAACGACGCCGTTCTCCAGATCATGCTGAACAACAGCCGCACGCCGGACATGAACCGGGCGGACCTGATGGCGCTCGTCGCGGGATGTCGCACGGCCGCAAAGCGCGTTCGCGAGATCTGCGACCGCTTCGGTCGGGACACCTATCTTTCCGCATGTGACCTGCTGATGGACCGCACGCGCGAGGCAATGCGCGTTCTCATCACCAATTACATTCCGGAAGAACCCGTGACCTTCACGGACTATGTCGATGATGACGGTGTGGGAAACGGTCCGTTCAAGATCCATCTTTCGATCTATCGGCGCGGCGATGTGGCCGTCATCGACTGGACAGGCACGGACGACCAGGCGGAAGGCCCGATCAACTTCCATATCCATGAAGGGCTCTGCAAGCTGTTCTTCGGCGTCTACATGATCATGGCCTTCGATCCGAAGATCATGTTCAACGAGGGCTTCTACGATCTCTTCGAGATCATCCTTCCGGAGGGAAGCCTCCTCAATCCGCGCTTCCCGGCGGCCCTGTCGAACCGTCTCAACACGCATACGCGCTTCTTCGACTGCCAAGCCGGCGCGCTCGGCCAGCGGGCGCCGCATCTGTCGATGGCGGCGGGTTACGGCACCAGCCCGCACTTCATCTACACGGGCAAGGACAAGAACGGGAAATATTTCCAGCTCATGGAACTGCTGTTCGGCGGCGTGCCCGGGCGTCCGCGCGGCGACGGTCTGGACGGCCATGCTTGGTGGCCGCTCTTCAGCGCGACGCCGATCGAGTACATCGAGAACTATTACCCGGTCCTGGTGGAAAGCTACCGCCCGGTGCGCGACGCGGGCGGCGCCGGCCTTCATCGCGGCGGTGCGGGAATCGAAAAGGTCTACCGGGTTCTCGAGGCTGGTTCGATCTCGATCCATGACGACCGCGAGGTCGTGCCGCCATGGGGCATCAATGGCGGCCTGCACGGCGGCACCTCGAGCAAGTGGCTCGTGCGTGCGGGGTCGGACGAACCCGAGCGCATCAAGTCGAAGCTCGACAACCTGAAGGTCGAGCCCGGCGACAAGATCATCTTCATAACCGCCGGTTCGGGCGGCTGGGGAGATCCGCTGGACCGTCCCGTCGAGAAGGTGTTGCGCGATGTCAACGACGGCCTCGTATCGCAGGAGAAGGCGGAGGCCGACTACGGCGTCGTCATCTCCGACGACATGGTGATCGACACGGCGGCAACGACCGCGCTGCGCGCGCAGATGAAGACGACCCGGGGCGAACCGGCTCCGTTCGATTTCGGCTTCATACCCGGCGTCCACCAAGCGGCCGAGTGACATGCCCGCGGCAGGCGTTCTACGCCTGCCGCTCCATGCCCGGAATGGTGCGGCCCGGGATGAGGTCGCCCGGAATGACGCGCCGCCTTTCGTCCGCGGGGATCTGTTCGTCTGGAGCCTTGTCCAGCATTTCCAGCGTCTCCGTCACCATCCGCTCGATCGGCTGGCGCACGGTCGTCAGCCGGTAGGGCGCGCGCTGGCCCTCGCGGATGCCGTCGAATCCGGCCAGCATGACGTCCTCCGGAATCCTGATCCCGTGCACCTCGCGCAGCGCATCTGCGCAGCCGATCGCCATGATGTCGTTTACCGCGAAGATCGCGTCGGGAAAGCGTGGCGCCGGCCCGCCGAAGCGGCGGATCATCGCGTTCCGGGCGCCCGAATAGCTGGACCCGCCGTCGATCTCCTCGACCACGCACCCTTCGGTCCTGTCCACGACCGACCGGAAACCCGCGACGCGGTCGCCGCTGGTGGATCCCTGCGGGTCGCCCCTGACGATCAGGATGCGCCGGGCGCCGGCCGCGACCATGAGCCGGCCGAGCGCGGCGCTGCCCTCGGTGTTGTCGCACTGCACGGCCGCCAGCTCGGAGTCCGAGACACGGCGGTTGAACATAACGATCGGGATGCCGAGCCCCTCGCTCATGCGAACCAGTTCCGACGACATCTGCGCGGATGTGACCACGATCCCGTCGACCGGATAGCGCATCGCCTGCATCATCACGTCATCGCAGTCGTGTCCGTCCTGGACCGAGAATGCCAGCACCTGGCGGTGCGAGCGCTGGAAGCTCTCGACGAAGACCTGGAGGCTTTCCGAGTAGAAGGGATTGTTCAGGTTGCCGCTGATCACGGCGACCATGTTGCTGCGTTTCGACGACAGGCTGGAGGCAAAGACGTTCGGCACATAGTTGAGCTTCTTCGCTGCCGCCAGGATCCGGTCGCGTTTCTCCTTCGCGATGCTGGCGCCGGGCGTGAACGCTCTCGACACGGTGGGCTGGGAGACCCCGGCCAGCTTTGCGACCTCGAAGGACGTAACTCTCGATTTCTTCTTCTTCATGGCGCGGACACGGTTTCTGTTCTCGCGGGCATTGCCGATTTCTGGTTGCGGTTGCTGTCCTTCCCCGGGGGGAGGATGCTTCATAAGCCACGATCCCGAACGATGTGCAAATATCGAATGCCGTCGCGTATGTCTGCGGCCTCGTCCGGTTGCTCAGGGGAAAGTCGCCGGCAAGTCGCTTTGGCCCGAACGATGATTGACAGACCGGAAATTACCGGGAAAGATGTGAATGCGTATTCAAAACACAGGTGGAGGAAGCCTGAGGGTGCGCTTGAACGTGGAAACCGGGAGTCAATCATGAGGCACACAGTAAAGATCAGCGGGCTTGCATCCGTGCTTGCCCTGTCGGTCGCCGCAACGGCGGCCAACGCGCAAGGCGTTGAGGACGGGATAGCCCGTGCTCAGGAACGCCTGGCCGTCTATTCGGAGAAACCGGTATTCACCGCGCCGGGTGAGCCGTTCGACATCAAGGCATGCGCGGCGGGCAAGAAGATGTTGGCGATTCCCAACAGCAGCGCTAACCCGTTTCTTAAGGGCATCATCGACCGGATGAAGGCGGTCGGCGAGGATATCGGGCTCGATGTCACCGAATGGGAAAACCAGGGGCAGCCGAGCCAGTGGGTCCAGGGCTTCGACTTTGCGGTCCGCGACGGCTACGACGTCATCAACCTGATCTCCGGCATTTCGCCTGATACGGTGGAGCCGCAGATCAAGGCCGCCAGCGAGGCGGGCGTGAAGGTGACGACGTCGCATTTCTACGACCCGTCCGACGAGACCAATCCGCTGCTTTCCTCCACCCTTCCGGTCGGCTTCAACGAAATTGGCAAGATCCTCGCGAACTGGATCACGGTGAACACCGGCGGCAAGGGCAAGATCGCGCTGGTGGTCTCCCGCGAGGTTCCGCCGACCATTCCGCTGGTCGACGGTTTCGAGAGCGAGCTTGCCGAGAACTGCCCTGAATGCGAGATCGTCCAGGAAATCAATGTCGGCGTCGCGGAGTGGGGCACCAAGATCCAGTCCTCCGTCCAGTCGACGATCCAGGCCAACCCCGACATCGACGTGATCGTTCCGATCTACGATTCTATGTCGCAGTTCGTCGTTCCGGCGCTTCGCCTGACCGGCAAGCTCGGCCAGATCAAGGTTCCGACCTTCAACGGCACGCCCTTCGTCATCGATTTCATCCAGCAGGGTGCGGTCGACATGGATATCGGCGAGAGCCTCGACTGGATCGCCTACGCGACGGTGGACGCGAACATGCGGGACCTGTGCGACCTGCCGGTTCCGGACAAGCTCAACGTCCCGTTCTACATCTTCGACAAGGACAATGCGGCTGAGGCCGGCACGCCGGCGCAGTTCGATACCGGCTATGGCGATGCCTATGTCTCCGGCTTCCGTGAACTCTGGAAAATGAACTGAGTTCGGTGAAGACCGTGGAACAGGCTTCGCGAGAAAGGAAGGTGGTGCCCCCCGGGGCGCCGCCGACCCTTGAACTGGAAAATGTTTCAAAGACTTTCCGGGCGACGCGCGCGCTGGACAATGTGGCGCTGACCGTCCGGCCCGGAGAGGTTCACGGGCTGCTCGGCACCAACGGCTCGGGAAAATCCACGCTGATCAAGATCCTTGCCGGATTCCATGCGCCCGATCCCGGCGGCGTCATGCGCTTCAACGGGCAGCCGGTTTCGCTGCCTTTGACCGCCTCCGATTTCCGGCGGCTCGGAATGAGCTTCGTTCATCAGAATCTCGGCCTGGTCCCGTCCCTCACTGTGCTCGAAAACCTCCGTCTTTCGCAGATCGCGCTCGGGGACAACCGCCATATCAACTGGCGCAAGGAGCGGGCCGCCGCGCAGCAGACCCTCGATCGCTACGGCGTCGATGTCGAGCAGTGGCGCCGCATAGACGAGATCAGCGCGGTCAACCGCGCGCTGATTGCGATCATCCGCGCCTTCGAGGAGATTCGCGAGGAGTGCGAGCGGACCGGCCAGCCGGGACTGGTCCTGCTGGACGAGCCGACGCCCTTCCTGCCGAAGGAAGGGGTAGACCGCCTGTTCCGGCTCATGCGCCAGATCGCCGATCACGGATCGAGCGTGACATTCATTTCCCATGACATCGACGAGGTCATGGAGATCACGGACCGGGTCACGATCCTGCGGGATGGCAAGGTCTCGGGCGAGATCGAAACCCGCGAGGCCAGCCGCGACCGTATGATCGAGATGATCATCGGGCGCTCGCTGGGGCAGTCGGCGTCCGTCGCTCACGAGGCCCGAAGGTTCGAGCCTTTCGCAGAGGTGGAAGACCTTGTTGGCGAGGGGATACCCCGATGCAACATTTCCGTGGGGCGCGGCGAGATCATCGGGCTCACCGGGCTGATCGGGTCGGGTTACGAGCGCGTTCCCTACCTGCTCTTCGGCGCCAGCCAGGCGAAGTCGGGCATGTTGAAACTGTCCGGCGGTGACGCCTTCGATCTGAGCGGCATGACGCCGGCGAGGGCAATACAGGAGAACTTCGCGCTGCTGCCGGGGGATCGTCCGACACAGAGCGGCGTCGGAGGCATGAAGATCTTCGAGAACATGCTGCTTCCGGATCTGGACAGCTATTTTCGCGGCGGCTTCCTGCGCAACGGCCGGATGCGTCGCGAGGCGCGCAGGCTGGGAGAGGAATTCGAGGTCCGTCCGAACGACCCGGACCTGAACCTCGCGGCGCTCTCGGGCGGGAACGCGCAGAAGGTTCTGATCGCCAGATGGCTCAAGCGCAAGCCGCGTCTCCTCCTTCTCGACGAGCCGACGCAAGGTGTCGACGTGGGAACGCGCGCCAACATATTCGAGGCCGTCCGCAGGGCGGCCGCGGAAGGAATGTCCGTTGTCTGCGCCAGTTCCGATGCCGAGCAGCTTGCGGAACTGTGCGACCGGGTTCTCGTCTTCGCCAGGGGGCGCATAGTCGATGAACTGACCGGCGCAGGCGTCGAAAAGGACCGGATCACACAAGCCTGCTACTCGTCCCTCGACGCGGTCACCGCGAACGCGCCGGGCGAAGAGCGCAAGGACAGGACAGGATAGAACAGAACCATGAGTGTTTCCGAAAGCACCACCCCCGAGCGCGGCAAGCCGTCCGTGAACTACGCGCGTATCTTCGAGCGCTACGCGTTGCTTCTGGTCTGGCTTCTGCTCATCATCGGCTTTTCCGTCGCCATGCCGGATTCCTTCATGCGATGGGGCAACTTCTCGATACTTTTCGCTTCCTACGCGCCTGCCGCCTTGCTTGCGCTGGCGATCATCATTCCCCTGACCTCCGGCGACTACGATCTGGCCGTCGGTGCGACCATGACATTGTCGTCCTGCCTGATCGCCGTCCTGAATGCGTGGCAGGGCGTGCCGATCGAGCTGTGTATCGCGCTCGCGCTGCTGACCGGCGTTGCGGTCGGGCTGTTCCATGCCCTTTTCATTGTTTATTTCCGGATTCCGTCGCTCGTCGTGACGCTCGGAAGCACTTCGCTGATGTCCGGCCTCGTGCAGTGGTTCACCAATTCCTCGACCATCGGCGGGATCGACAATGCGCTGATCATGGCGGTGGTCGGCGGGCGCCTGTTGGGCGTGCCCTACGCCTTCTACTATGCTTTGGCGGCTGCGGTGGTCATGTGGTACGTGTTCGACTTCACCCCGCTCGGAAGACGACTTCTCTTCGTCGGCCGGGGCCGGGAGGTCGCGAGGCTCAATGGCATCGCCGTCGAGCGCGTGCGCGTCGGCTCTCTCGTGATGTCCTCTGTGGTCGCGTCTGCGGCCGGCGCTCTTTACGCCGGCGTGCTGGGTTCCGCTGATCCCTATTCGGGCCTTAACTACCTTCTTCCTGCCTTCGCGGCGGCCTTTCTCGGTTCGACGACGATCATGCCGGGCCGGTTCAACCCTTGGGGCACGATCGTCGCCGTCTATTTCCTTGGCACCGGCATTACCGGCCTGACCATGTTCGGCATCCCGCTATGGGTGACGAATGTGTTCAACGGTGGCGCGCTGATTCTGGCCGTGACGATCTCACAGCTGACGCGCGGCAGGGAAGCGCCGGACATCGGCTGAATGACGGCGCCGTCTGGCGCCGGCACCATCCATCCTCAACCCAAACGATCTTGTTCATCCGGACAGGAGAATGGAGCACACATGACAGTCACTTATCTGAAGCGGGGCAAGCCGGAGACCGAACGATCGGACGACGATGCCAAGGTGCGTTCGGTCGTGGAGACGACCCTCGCGGATATCGAGACGCGCGGTGATGTCGCGGTACGCGAATTGTCCGAGAAGTTCGACAGGTTCTCGCCGCCGTCCTTCCGGCTGTCGCCCTCCGAGATCGAGGCTCTCATGCAGAAGGTCTCGACGCGCGACATGGAGGACATCCGTTTCGCCCAGGCGCAGGTGCGGCGTTTCGCCGAGGCACAGCGGGCATCGATGACCGATATCGAGATCGAGAGCCTTCCCGGCGTCTTTCTCGGGCACCGGAACATCCCGGTCCAGTCGGTCGGTTGCTACGTGCCCGGCGGCAAGTTTCCGATGGTCGCCTCCGCCCACATGTCGGTGTTGACCGCGAATGTCGCCGGCGTGCCGCGAATTGCGGCGGCCACGCCGCCCTTCAAGGGGGCGCCGAATCCGGCGGTGATCGCGGCCATGCACATGGGCGGCGCCCACGAGATCTACGTTCTCGGCGGTATCCAGGCCATTGGCGCGCTTGCCATCGGCACCGAGACGATCGAGCCCGTGCACATGCTCGTCGGCCCCGGAAACGCGTTCGTGGCCGAGGCCAAGCGGCAGCTCTTCGGCCGCGTCGGCATCGACCTGTTCGCCGGCCCGACGGAAACGATGGTGATTGCCGACGAAACCGTGGATGCCGAGATGTGCGCGACCGACCTTCTGGGCCAGGCCGAGCATGGCTACAATTCGCCGGCGGTCCTCCTGACGAATTCGCGCAGGCTGGCCGAGGACACGCTCGCCGAGATCGAGCGCCTCCTCGCAATCCTGCCGACCGCCGAGACCGCGCGCGTCAGCTGGGCCGATTACGGCGAGGTCATCCTTTGCGACACCTATGACGAGATGCTCGCCGTGGCGAATGACATCGCGTCGGAGCACGTGCAGGTGATGACGGACCGGGACGACTGGTTCCTGGAGAACATGCACTCCTACGGGGCGCTGTTTCTCGGCCCGCGCACCAACGTGGCAAATGGCGACAAGGTGATCGGCACCAATCACACGCTGCCGACGAAGAAGGCGGGTCGCTATACCGGCGGGCTCTGGGTCGGAAAGTTCCTGAAGACGCACAGCTACCAGCGCGTGGAGACAGACGAGGCCGCGGCCATGATCGGCGAATACGGGTCGAGGCTCTGCATGCTTGAAGGCTTCGTGGGCCATGCCGAGCAGTGCAATGTCCGCGTGCGGCGCTATGGCGGGCGCAACGTGGCCTACGGGGCTGCCGCGGAATGAATGTCGCCCGGCTTTTCCGGCTCGACGGAAAGCGCGCACTGGTAACCGGGGCTGGCCGGGGGATCGGCAAGGCGATCGCGAAAGCGCTCGCCGACAGCGGCGCCTCGGTCACCCTGTGCGCCCGCTCCGCCGACGAAATCGGGGCCGTGGCGCGCGAGATCGCGGAGTCCGGCGGGCAGGCGGATGTCCTGGTGCAGGACGTCCTCGACACCGGGGCCACGACCGCGGCAATCGCGGCGCTGCCGCCATTCGATATCCTCGTCAACAATGCGGGCACCAATAGGCCAAAACCCCTGGGGGAGATTACCGTGGAGGATTACGCGGCGGTCATGGATCTCAATGTCCGCGCGGCAATCTTCGTGGCCAGGGCGGTGACGCAACGCATGCTGGAGGCCGGGGCAGGCGGGTCGGTGATCAACATGTCCTCGCAGATGGGGCATGTCGGTGCGGCGAACCGGACACTTTACTGCGCCTCGAAATGGGCGCTGGAAGGCTTCACGAAGGCTCTGGCGATCGAACTCGGTCCGCACGGGATCCGCGTGAACACGATCTGTCCCACCTTCATCGAGACACCCATGACCGAGTCCTATTTCCGCGACGAGGCATTCCGGGCATCGGTGTTGCAGAAGATCAGGTTGGGCCGCCTCGGACAGGTCGACGATGTTGTCGGCGCAGCGATCTATCTCGCCTCGGATGCGTCATCCCTGATGACGGGAAGCGCCCTGATGCTGGACGGCGGTTGGACCGCCGGCTAGCGCCTCGCGCCGCGCGGCCCCGAACGCCTCCCGCGGGCGGCAGATAACCGAAACGCAGGAATTGCGACGGCCGCAGTGTCCGTCCTGTCGGGACGGCGACCCGGGCCGGCGGCGATGATGCCGTTGCGCCGGGCGCTCGCATGGCCGGGCTAGAATTTCTCATCTGTGGCGAAGCTTTCTTTTGTTGAATGAACTTGGTGGTTCTGAAATGTTTTTGGGCGGCTTGCAGGATTGTCGCTGGCTGACAGGGAAATTCCTGCGTGCGCTGTAAGGACTTTCTGCGTCTCATCAGTCGAGGCGGATGAATAAATGGCCGATTTCCGTTCTGCCTGATGAATTGGGATTGGTGCTGGACGGGTTTTTCTTCAGTCTCGAAGCGGATTTGAGAATCGAATGGTACGTTTTGTTATCAATCGCATTTCCTGGAGCCTGCTGACTCTTTTCATGGTCGTGAGTTTCGTGTTCTTTCTTGCGCGCCTGTCCGGCGATCCGGTCAGGCTGATGCTGCCGGATCAGGCAACGCAGGCCGATGTCGAGGCCATGCGCGAAGCTCTGGGGTTCAATCGCCCGCTCTTCGCCCAGTATTCCGATTTCATATTTCATGCGGCCCAGGGGGATCTCGGGATGTCCCTGCGGCATGGTCAGCCTGCCATTGACCTTGTCCTCGAGCGCCTGCCGGCCACGCTGGAGCTCGCGGTATCCTCATTTGCCATTGGCTTTGCGGTCGCGCTCGGGCTGGCCGTGTGGGGCGAGATATCGCGCAGCAGGAGGTTGCGAAACACGCTGCTCTGGGCCGCGACGATACGCCAGGCGATCCCGCCATATCTGTTCGGCGTTCTGATGATCATGCTGTTTTCCGTCTATCTTTCGCTTTTGCCGGCGATGGGGCGGAACACGCTGGCGGGTTATGTCATTCCGATCCTGACCATCTCGACCTACGAGATCGCGCTCTATCTGCGGCTGCTCAACGCCTCCTTCGACGAGACGCGCAGTCTCGACTGGGTCAAGACGGCGCTCGCCAAGGGCGTCACGCGCCGCCGCGTCGTCCTGAGCCACATGCTTCCCAACGCCCTTCTGCCCGTCATTACCGTGGCCGGCATCAATCTCGGCGTGCTGGTCGGAGGCATCGTCGTGCTCGAGATCGTGTTCAACTGGCCGGGTATCGGGCGCCTGATCGTCCAGGGTGTCGTGCAGCGCGACTATCCCGTCGTCCAGGCCGGCGTGGTCGTGACGGCGACCGTGTTCATCGTCATCAACCTGGGTGTCGACATTCTCTACCGGGTACTGGATCCACGAGTGAGGCTGGCATGAGCGACGACGCGAACTCCATCGTTTCCCGGATACGCCCGGCCAGGGGAAAGGTCGCGACCGGCGGCATTTCCCTCCTCGTTGCCCTCGCCATGCTCGCGGTTGTCGTGGTGCTTGTGGTGGTGGTCCCCCTGCTCCCCACCTTCAACCCAATGAAGCAGAACCTGATGTTGGCACTTGAGCCGGCCTTCAAGGACTCCCGCTACATCTTGGGGACCGATCCGCTTGGCCGCGACCTCTTGAGCAGGCTTTCTGTCGCTCTTCGCGTTTCAATGCTCATAGCGGGTGGGGCGGTTCTGATTAGCGTTCTGGTTGGCGTGACGATCGGTCTTGTCAGTGGGTGGGTTCGGGGCCCGGTCGATTCCCTTCTGATGGCAGTGGGCAATATCCAGCTCTCCGTTCCCGTGGTGCTGTTGCTGATCATCCTCGTTGCCTCGCTGGGGTCGCATCCGCTTCTTCTGGTCTTGCTGCTGGGACTCACGAACTGGGTCAGTTATGGTCGCGTCGTCCGTTCGCAGGTGGTATCGCTCAGTGAACGCGAATTTATAACGGCGGTGACCGCTGCCGGTGGTTCGGGGTGGTGGATCATGCGCAAGCATCTTCTGCCTAATGTCATGCCCTCGGTCCTGGCGCTTGCCACTTTTGATGTGGGATTGATTATCACGGTGGAATCGTCGCTCAGCTTCATTGGTCTTGGTATTCAGCCGCCTACTCCGAGTCTCGGACTGATGATCAATGAGGGGCAGCGCTATCTCCAGACCAACCAGATCCTCACACTCTTTCCGGCCCTGGCAATATTTCTGCTGATAGGCGGAATCCAGTTCGCCCTGCAGGGGTTCGGTTCGCGAAAACCGCCTTTAGGCTGAAGGGCATCCGACCTGATTGCGCCGGGAAATCGGGCGACGCGGGAAGGGCTGGTAAGATCTGGGCATGTCTTCGGTACAGTTCTCGGAACGTGATGGTCCGCATCCGGTCCCGCATGCCAATTGAACGCCGGCACTTGAATGCGGGTCGTGTGATTCGTGGTTTCGAGCATTTGGAGCGGGCTACTGACGTCCTCCCGTCATGATGTCTGTCGTGATTTTTCGATGACCGCGTCAAGCAGCCGACTATTTGGAGAAACCTGCGATCACCTGGCAGGACTAGCCCAAGTTTTCCTCATGAATGCGCAAATTTAAGTTTGTTGAGAGGGGTAGGCCGATTTGCAACATTTCAATGACGCTCGGTCAAATAGGAGAGTTCCATGTCCAGCCAAATGCCCCTCACGCGTCGTACTTGCCTGCTGTCTGCCACAACAGCCCTGATCGCCGGAATGGTTCTGCATCCGCTTGCGGCTGGCGCGCAGGATGTAACCACGATCACCGCCGCGCTGGCATCCGAACCTCAGAGTCTCGATCCGATCTATGACACCGATCTGCCGGCGCTGAACGTATTCTACAACGTCTATGACCAGCTGACGGCAATCGATTTTGAGGGGAAAGTATCGCCCGCGTTGGCCGAGGAGTGGTTTGCCAGCGAGGATTTGAAGACCTGGACATTCAAGCTGCGGAGCGGTGCGTCGTTTCACGACGGTTCTCCCGTAACCGCCGCTGATGTCGTGTTTACCTACGAAACCGCGATGAACGATCCGGCATCGCGGCTCGGCGGCTATCTTGGTCAGATCGAGACAGTCAAGGCTGTCTCTGATCATGAGGTCGAATTCCGCCTCAAATCCTCGTTCGCGCCTTTCGATCGTCAGGTCACACTTGTCCCGATCGTCTGTAAGGCGGCTTACGAGAAGATGGGAGCTGCAGAATTTGCGCGAAAGCCGATCGGATCGGGCGCCTACAGCGTCGAGGATTGGGCTGCCGGAGGTGCTATCACGCTCAAGCGTTTCGACGACTACTGGGGCGGGAAGGGGACCTATGAAACGGTCAAGTTCCTGCCGGTACCGGACGAGACGACGCGTGCGAATGCCATTCAGTCAGGTGACCTGGATATTGCTTTGCTCGGCCCTTCAGCCGTTCCCGCGGTCCGCGCTTCCGGTGCTGTCGATGTTATAGACCAGAACAGCAATCGTATCATTTATGTCGGTTTCAACAGCAATGCACAGTGGCTGGGGGACGTCAGAATTCGCAAGGCGGTCGATTTTGCCATTGATCGTGTTGCCATCGGAGAGCGTCTTCTCAACGGAGCGGTGACGCCGTCGTCGCAACTCGTGGCACCGGTCTCCTTCGGCTATGATACGTCCATACCCGCGACATCCCACGATCTCGACAAGGCCAAGGAACTGGTTGAGGCTTCCGGCTATGACGGCGCGCCGCTGACGCTTAGCTACCCGACCGCCATTGTTCCGCAAAGCAGCCAGATCGCCCAGGCGATCGCCTATTTCCTGGAAGAGGCGGGGCTGAACGTGGAACTCGACGGACGCGAGTACAGCACCATGATCAATGACTGGTTCTCCAGTTCGTTGCCGGGCATGTACATCATGGCGTTTGCTCCCACCATGCTGGACGCTGATCTGCCGTTCGACATGCTGCTGCGTACAGGCGGACAGGGATATACTTTCGACCCCGAGATTGACGCCCTTCTTGATGCCCAGCTGGCGGAGCCGGATCAGGAGAAACGGGCGGAGATCTTTTCCAGGATTACCGCGAAGGTAAACGAGACCACCTCCTATGCTCCCTTGTTCTCCGACACCTACACCTATGGCGTTACCAAGGGGCTGAACTGGCGTTCACGCCCGGACGGTCTGATCGTCCTCAAGTGACAATTCCGGGCATTTGACAGGAGAGAATGCGAACATGATTGAGCTCACAAAAAAGGATACGGCGCTGATTGTCGTCGACATGCAGCGCGGCTTTTTCAGCAGCGACGATACCGTGAGCAGGAGTGGCTTGGATGTAACCGCGTTGCGGGCGGCCATCCCGGGATCTGTCAGGCTGGTCAAGCTTGCCCGCGCCGCCAACGTGCCGGTCATCTTCACCCGCTATGTCTATTCGGCGGGCATGGCGGACTTCGGAGTGATCCGCAACGAGATGGACCAGAAGCGTAGGGACATGAACTCGCTCGGCTACGACATGGCGGAAATCGAGCTCATTGACGAACTGGAGGTCCGGCCGGACGAGGTCGTGATCGACAAGTCGAGGCCGAGCGCCTTCTACGGTACGAGGCTTGAGCCGGTACTTACCGCGTCGGGCATCCGGAACGTGGTAATCTGTGGAGTCACCACGAATATCTGCGTCGAGGGGACCGCGCGCGATGCCGGTCAGCGGGACTACGGCACCTTCGTGGTCCGCGACGCGGTCGCGGAATTCACGAAGGAGCGCAACGATCACGCCCTCAACACCATCGACTGGTTCTTCGGCGTGACAGTGGATATCGCCGATGTGGAGCGGGCCTGGGCCGCGTAGGGGCCGCGGCCATTCACGGCCTGTCGAGGCCTCGGCTTGGGGAATAGTCCGGTGATGAACGAAGGCACAGCGCCACTGCTGGCGATGGAGAATGTCAGCATCGAGTTCGAGACTGCCGCGGGAACATTTTCCGCGGTCCGTGACTTCAACCTGACCCTGCACAGGGGCAGGAAGCTGGCGATCGTCGGTGAATCCGGATCCGGGAAAAGCACCGTGGCGGCGAGCATCAACGGTTTGCTCGCGGAGAACGGCCGGGTGGCATCCGGGCGGATACTCTTCGACAACCGCGACATTTCCGTCCTTGGCGAAGCCGACCTGCGCGAGTTGCGAGGGGCGCAGATCGGTCGCGTACCGCAGGACCCGATGACGAATCTCAATCCGCTCAAGAGAATCGGCGACCAGCTATGCGAGGCGCTCGAAGTGCATGGCCGGATGCGCGGCAAGGCCGCTCGGGACGCGGCTCTCGAACTGATGGCGATGATCGGCCTGCATGATCCCGAGCGCTGCTTTAGGCAGTATCCACATGAAATGTCGGGCGGGATGCGTCAAAGGGTGCTGATCGCCATTGGCCTTGCCTGCGGCCCCCAACTGCTGATCGCCGACGAGCCGACCAGTGCGCTCGACGTCACGGTCCAGAAGGTCATTCTCGATGAACTGGACCGGATGACCGGCAAGCTCGGTACCGCGCTGATCCTTGTCACTCATGATCTCCTCATGGCCGCGGAGCGGGCAGACGAGATACTCGTGATGTATCGCGGCGATGTCGTCGAAAGCGGCCCCGCCGCCGAAATCCTCGGACGGCCCGGGCATGAATACACGAAGCGGTTGCTCGAAGCCGCCCCGACCTTGCGCTCCGAGAAGCTTGCGCCGGGTCTCCCGGCCAGGGCCGGCGGCAATTCGGAAACCGCCCCGGGGAGGGATCTGGTCGAGTTCATCAACGTCAGGAAGGTCTATTCCGGGCGCCGAAAATGGTTCGGCAAGGGAAAACCCTTTGTTGCCGTCAAGAACAGCAGTTTCACCATTCCGCGCGGGCAAACGGTCGCGGTGGTTGGGGAATCCGGTTCCGGCAAGTCGACGACGGCCAGGTTGCTGCTCAAGCTGGAGGAGCCGACTTCCGGGGACATCATATTCGACGGTGCGCAAATCAACCACCTGTCCACCGGCCAGCTGAAGGATTTCCGCAAGCGTGTCCAGCCCGTGTTCCAGAATCCCTATGGCTCGTTGGACATGCGTTACACTGTTCGCGAGTCCATCGAGGAGCCGTTGCTCCTGCATGGCTACGGCGACGCGGTTGATCGCAGAACCAGGGTGGACGAGTTGCTGGAACAGGTTGCCCTGCCTCTGTCGGTCGCGGAGAAGCGCCCGGATCAAATCTCCGGAGGCCAGAGCCAGCGCGTGGCCATAGCGCGCGCGCTCGCGCTATCGCCCGAGCTGGTCGTTCTCGACGAAGCCGTATCCGCACTCGACGTGCTAGTTCAGGCCCAGATCCTGGAACTTTTGTGCCAACTGCAGGTCGATCTCGGCCTGTCCTATCTCTTCATCAGTCACGACCTTGCGGTGGTGCGCATGATCTCTCATCAGGTCCATGTCATGCAGGCCGGAGAGATCGTCGAAAGCGGAACCCCCGATGAGATATTCAACTGTCCGAAAAGTACCTATACGCGTCAATTGATTGCATCCATTCCCGGGGGAACGTGGCAGCACTGAAAACGAAGCATGTGTTGCGAATGCCCCGGCGATGCCGGATCGCGCCTGGCAGGTGAATATCCTTATGCACTTGCGCGCCGTGCGCTACGTTGTCAGCTGTTCTGCCGCTGATTTCAGCGACCGGTAATTGTCCTCGGACAGGTACCACGCGACGAATGCGGCGTGCAGGCGGTCGAGGTCCATGCCCGCCACACCGCCAACGGATTGTACCCGGGCAAGTTCCGTCTCCCTTGTCTCGTACCAGGCCGCCATGAGATCGGCGCCATCCCAACGGGGCGGCAGGGGCGCATCCGGCACGCTCGCGCGAGGTACCGGACCACCCCTGTTCTCGGCTGCCTCGAGGCGCGGCGACATTCCGGCCAATGCCTTGGCTATGTCTAAAGACAATCCCGTGCCTTCCACCTCGGCCCGTTCCGCGTCTGCAATGTCGAGGGTCCGTTCGAGCAGGGTGGCAAGCCTTGCGAGGTCCGCCCGCCCGCTGCCGGACACCTCTGTGATGCCGCAGCCGGGAAGCTCCGGAACGATCACGAGACCATCATCGGAACGTCGCCGCGCTTCGTCGGCCATCAGGTTTCCGGATCCCGGCAGGTCATGCAACAGGACCAGCGGGTTCCGGCTCCCGGTATTCCCGTGGAACCCGAGAAACAGCCACCCGTCCATCACAACCTTCGTCCCGCCATCGACGCGGCTCGGCTCCGGGAAACCGGGCGGTGCCTTGTCTCCCGGCATGGTGTGCAGGAGGCGCTCGATCTTTAGCTTCCATTCCACGGGATCGGCCGGGCAGGAAGAGGCGCTCGCGCCGGCGGGCAGTTCCGGCAGCCTTTGAAGGTGGCCATGCAGGAGGTCGGTTTCGCGGGCGATGATGTGGAACGGGCAGTTGAGCTTGCCCAGTTGCTCCGACGCGTCGAAACGAAACGACGCGGCATATGCGATGGAATAGGCCGGTCCCGCTGACAGGAAGTCGCGAAACACGGCCCGATGCCTGGCAAGGTCGGGGCGCGGTGTTTGCAGCCTGCTGCTATTGCCGCGCAGGTACCAGGGAAAGAAGTCGTACTGGTCGCGGACGCGCGACCACAGCGCGGCGACATGCGATCCGTCCCAGGCCGGCGGGAATTGCGGCAGGTAGCATGTCTCGTGAAGGTCGCGTTCATGCTGGCTGAAAACCGGGTATCCGTCGAGCACGACACCGGTGACCAGGTCGGGATGGCGAACCGCCATGGAGACGGCGATCGTCGAGCCGGTGTGAGTTCCGTATACGGGAACCCTTTTCAGTCCCAGCGTCCTCAGTGACGAGGCGATCGCGTCGGCAAAGTCCTCTATCTCCGCGTTCCGGATATCCAGCGGGTCCGACAATCCGTAGCCGGGCGTGTCGATTGCCAGGACCGTGAAACTCGGTGCGAGGAGCGATGCGAGCGGCATCAGCGCCATGCTGCTGCGCGGCGACTCATGGAGGAGTACGACTGGGGGGCCGTCGCCAAGAATGCGCAGATGCAGGTTCCGGTCGCCGACGCGAACGATATGGCTTTGAGTCTTCTGGTCTTCCATCTCGATCCTCCGGATCCGATTAAGGCGCCGAAGGAAGACCTGCGTAAAGTTAGAAAAATCACGCGCTGCATTAGCCCGGCTTGATCGGGGGCGGACGGTGGGAACCCGTATTCGGGCAGAAAAACTTTTGCCTTAGAAAGTCTAATCCAAAGTGCAGTTTTTGTTTGTTGAGCCACTATCGAGGATGGACCAGTCTGTAGTCTACAGATGTCCATGGAGTTCCGAACTTGGTTCAAGCAATTGATATAATAAGCAATTTGTTCACGCCGCGAGAAGTTGCCAATGATCAGACCGGTTTGGACGACAGCTTCAAGACGCAGATCAGGATGGCAGAGGCCGATCGCGGCGGCGTCGAGATGGATGAATATCTGCGTCGCATGGATGCCGCCGGTATCGAGCGGACCTTCATAGCTGCGGTTCGTTGCGGGGACCTCAACGTCAAGGGTTCCTTCGAAATCCCCTACGAGCGCGTGGCCGAGGTTTGTGCGGCATATCCTGATCGTCTCCACGGGCTCGCCGGGCTCGATCCCACCCGCGGGATGGCCGGCCTTCGGGATCTTGAGCGCGCCGTCCGCGAATATGGATTCGTCGGCGCGCATTTTTATCCGCATTGGTTCGGTTATGCGCCCGATCACGCCAAGTGGTATCCGTACTACGCCAAGTGCTGCGAACTTGGCATTCCGGTGATGCTGCAGGTAGGCCACAACCTGGTCTACTCGCAGGAGCGGCGTTTGCCCTCGGTTGGCAGGCCGATTGCGCTGGATCAGGTTGCCATCGATTTTCCGGAACTGCCGATCATCGGCATTCATATCGGTGTGCCATGGACGGACGAGATGATCTCCATGGCGTGGAAACATCCCAACATCTACATCGGCGTTGATGCCTACGCGCCGAAACATTGGCCGCCCCAACTGGTCCACTACCTCAATACCTATGGGCGCGGGAAGGTTCTATTCGGTACGGATTGGCCCGTAATCGAGCCGGTGCGCGGCGTTCGCGAGATCGGGGAGCTCGGTTTGCGGCCTGAATCCCATGCCGCCCTGATGCGCGAGACGGCGCTGAAGCTCTTCAATCTCGGCCCTGCGGGGGACCGCTGAGATGGCTTTCGATTTCTCGATCACGGACGAGCAATCGGAGATTCTGCGTTCCATCGACCGTTTCATGGAACGCAATTTGCCGCCTGATGCCGTCCGGAGGTACGACCTCGCCCACGAGTTTCCCGGCCATCTTTTCAGGCAGTTCGGAGAATTGGGAATTCTCGGGGTTCCCTTCCCGGAAGTCTATGGCGGGTTGGAATGGGATTGGCCGACCGTCACGCTCATCCAGGAGCGCCTTGGTCGCCATGCGTCGATCGCGGCTTCGCTCTATTCCGTCAATGTCGATTTCGGCGGCATGACGCTGCTGACGGCTGGAACGGAAGCGCAAAAGGCCGAACTTCTCCCGAGGCTTATCGCCGGCGAGCTGCAGTTTGCGCTCGCGCTGACAGAACCGCAGGCCGGTACCGATGCCTCGGCCATATCGACACGGGCCACCCGGACCTCCGCCGGATGGCGGCTGCGCGGGCGCAAGGTATGGATCAGCCTCGCGGACATGGCGGACTATCTGGTCACGCCCTGCAGGACCGATCCCGGCAGCACCGGCAAGGATGGTGTGAGCATGATGCTGGTGCCGCGCCATGCGGCCGGCATCCGGATGGAGCCGCTTCCCAAGATCGGCAACAACTCCATGATCTCCTACGAAATCGAGTTCGACGATGTCGAGGTGCCGGAAGATGCGGTCATCGGGAAGGTTGGCGACGGTTTCCGGGTTCTGATGTCGACACTGCAGTACAGCCGGGCCGGTCAGGCGGCGAATGCCATCGGTCAGGCTCAGGCGGCGATCGATCTGGCCCATGCGCATGTTTGCGAGAGGGAGCAGTTCGGCCGGCCGCTCAGCCAGTTTCAGGTTCTCCGTCACCGGCTGGTCGATATGCAGATGCGCGTCGATCAGGCGCGTTTCGTACTCTACAACCTTGCCTGGCGGATCAGCCGCGGCGAACGCTGCAGACGCGAGTCCGCCGCCGCCAAGATACTCGCGTCGGAGGCTCTCCAGTATGTCACCCATCACGGCATGCAGATGATGGCGAGCACGGCCTATTTCGAAGAAAGCGACATGAACAGATACTGGCGGGATGCGCGCCTCCTGACATTCGGGGAAGGGGCAAACGAGATGTTGCGCGATCTCATTGCACGGGAGATGGGATTGTGATCCGTTCGAACCTTGCGGAATGCATACTTCTCAATTCGGAGCGCCGTCGCGAACGCGTTGCGCTGCGCGACGATAATCATGCAATCACCTTCGGCGAGCTTCGGTCCGCGGTCGATGGCTATGCCGGCTTCCTGCAGAATCTTGGCGTGAAACGGGGCGAAGTCGTGGGCCTGACGATGCGCGATGGCGTGCATCACGTGATCGCCATGCTTTCAATCATTCGGCTTGGCGCGGTGCTGTTGCCGCTCGACGTGCGCTGGACATCGGAAGAAAAGGACAATGTGGCCCGGGCGTTTGGTGCATCCTACGTCATTACCGACACGCCCTCGAGCTGTGTCTTGACGTCCGCGTCGGTGATCGAGTTCGACATGGTGACGTCCGGGGCCGGGCATGAATTCACGCCGCCCGCCGATTTCAGCCCGGATGAACCGTTGCTGATGTCGCTGTCTTCCGGCACCACCGGTATTCCCAAGGGGCCCCGGATAACGCACCGCCAGATGTTCCTGCGCCACTATTCGGAATGGATGTCGCTGGATTTCAGCCCGAATGACGTGTTCCTCTGCGCGACGCCGCTCTATTTCGGCGGGGGACGCGGGTTTACGCTATCCTATCTTCTGGGCGGTGCGACCATCGTCTTTTGCCAGCCGCCATATCGGCCGGGCGATATCGAGGCGCTTGTCCGCAGATACGGAGTGACGACGACGTTTCTTGTTCCCACCCTGCTGCGGCGCATCAAGGATTCCGCCCCGGATGTGCTGGAAGCGATGCGCTCCCTCCGTTTCGTGATATGCAGCGGATCGGCCCTTCATCCGAAGGAACGGGACGAGTTGCTGCGAACTGTCAATTCGCGCATCGTGAACTTCTATGCCTCGACCGAGGGCGGCGGCGTCTCCGTGCTCAATGCGGACGAGGGCGGCACTGGCGCGCCGTCGGTCGGTCGGCCGATCCTGGGGTCGGATATCCGGATCTGCGATGATCGGGGAAATGCGCTGGCAATCGGCGAAATCGGTCACATCAGGCAGTCCGCGCCCTGGCATCCGGACGGGTTCTTCAACAACCCCGAGGAAACGGCGCGCTACTTCAGGGACGGATGGTACCTGCCGGGTGATCTGGGCTACGTCGATGACGACGGATACCTGTTCATCACCGGCAGATCCAAGGACATCATCATCCGTGGTGGCGTCAACATTTATCCCGCCGAGATCGAGGCGCTGCTGATATCGCATCCCGATGTCTCGGATGCCGCGGTCGTGCCCAAGCCTTCGGAAGAACTGGGCGAACAGGTCGTCGCCTTCGTTGTTGCGGGCGCAGACCGGGTCTCCGACCAGGAGCTTGCGGATTACTGTCGCGCATCGCTCGCGCCTTACAAGATTCCGAGTGAAATCCACTTCATCGATGAACTGCCGCGAAATTCCGGCGGGAAGGTGATCAAGGCCGATCTCGGAAAACGTCTCGCGGCTATGCCGTGAGTTGGGGTTCAATTCAGTCATTTCACGACCTCTTCGAAAAGCTCGTGGGTGAACCTGATTGGACAGGGAGCAAACAGAAGAGGTGGAATGCATCATGAAAATCCTTAGGACGACTGTCCTGGCCGCCATGGTATCGATGGCCGGCTGGAGCGCGAATGCGGAGGAGTTTGCACGGATCGGCGGCGGACTGGCGGGAACCTATCCCCTCTTTTCCGCCAAGCTTTCCGAGCTGATCAACAACAACGTCGAAGGCGTCCGCGCCTCCGTGGTTCCCTCGGACAGTGAGCAGGCTCAGGCCATGCTTCAGCTCGGCGAGCTGGAATTCAACATTGCCTACACTTGGCTGGTGAAGAAGATTGCCGACGGACGCGGCGCATACGACGTCGATACGCCCGATGTCCGGCACATCATCACGCTGTACGGTTCAACCCTGCAGACCATTGCGCGTCCGGGCGTTATCGACAGCCTGACGGAACTCTCGGAGAAGCCGGTTCGCGTATGGACGGGTCCGGAAGCGCAGTTCTTCTACCAGATCGTGGAACCGGTGGTTCAGGCGCACGGCCTGGAAATCGACGATATCCGCAAAGCTGGCGGCGTTACCGAGACGGTCGACTACGGCGGCGAGATCCAGGCCTTCCAGGACGGCCGGCTGGATGTCGGCTTCTTCTCCGGCGGCGTACCCTATGGCTTGCTGCAACAGATCGAGCGTTCGCCGGGCTTCGAACTGGTGGACATGAGCGATGAAGTCCTTGCCAGGCTCGGTGAAATCCTGCCGGGAATTACGCCCTACACGATTCCGGCCGGCACCTATGCCAACCAGGACGAGGACGTGAAGGTTCCGTTCTACGTCAATCAGCTGGTCACGAGCGCCAATGTTTCCGATGATCTGGTCTATCAGGTCACGAAGCTGATGTACGAGGAATACGAGCAGTTCCACGGCCTGTTTCCCGGGTCGGAGCAGATCGACGATCAGGACGTCCTCGCCAACAACGAGGTTCCGCTGCATCCCGGGGCGGAGCGCTATTATCGGGAAATCGGTCTGATCAAGTAGCAGACCGCATGGCCTCATCCGTCCGGGCCCGGCTGGACGGATGAGCGCTCGAACCGGGCGGATCAAACGCGGGACGCGGCCCTATGCCTTCCATGACCTCGACCGAGACCCTGCTTTCTAGGCAACGCATGCGCGCAGTCGATGCGCTGTTTCACTGGCTTGTCGCCGTCCTGTGCACCTTCTACGTTTTCATTCACCTGTATATCGGTATCTACGGTTCGCCGGACAGCCAGCTGCTCAATGCGCTGCACGTCAACACCGCGCTGGCGATCGTCTTCATGACCATGCCCCTCCTGCGCCGGGACCATCCGGCCTATCTGTTCGGCCGCGTTCTCGATTTCCTTGCCCTGTGCGCCTGCGTCGGGTGCACGATCTACTTCATGATGGAAATCAAGACGTGGTCCATTCGCACGCTGATTTTCCGGCCGGTCGACTATGTGACATCCGTCATTTTCATCGCGCTGATCCTCGAGGCATGCCGGCGCGCGGTAGGGGGCGTCCTTGTCGTCATCTGTCTCGTGCTCATGGCCTACGCCCTGACGTCCGATCATTTCGGCGGCATGTTCTACGGTGCGCCTGCCTCGCCGACGCGCCTGCTGCAGACGATCTTCCTCGGCAATGCCGGGATCTTCGGCGTGGCGGTCACGGTCATGGCGCAATATGTCGTGCTTTTCATCCTTTTCGGCGTCCTTTTGAACGCCGTCGGCGGCGGCCGGTTTTTCACGCGGTTGGCATTCGCCTTGTTCGGCCACCGTCGCGGGGGGCCGGCCAAGGCAGCGGTTGTATCATCGGCCATGCTCGGTACGATTTCCGGCAGCGCTATCGGCAACGTCGTGACCACCGGCATATTCACCATTCCGCTGATGATAAAGCTGGGCTACCGGCGTGCCTTCGCCGGCGGCGTTGAAGCGGCGGCTTCGAACGGAGGCATGATCAGCCCTCCGATCATGGGGGCCGTCGCTTTCATTATGGCCGATCTGATGGGGGTGTCCTACCTGACCATTATCGCCGCTGCGGCCATTCCGGCGCTGCTTTACTACATGACAATGTTCGTCACGATTGACCTTGAGGCGCGAAAGTACGGATTGGCTCCGCTGCCACGCGGGAAGCTGCCGGCCGCCGGCCCTATGCTGCGCAAGCAAGGGTACTTCCTGATTCCGCTGATCGTGATTTGTGTAGCACTCGTGTTGGGGTATTCCATCGTCTTTGTCGCCGTTATGACAATTGCGACCACGTTCATCATAGGCATCCTGCGCAGCAATAGCCGCCTGGACCCGGCACGACTGATGGGAGCGATTGAGGAGACGGCGCGATCGACGGCAGGCCTTTCAGCGACGGCTGCAGCGGCCGGAATAATGCTCGGCGCGATTTTCGCGGTCGGACTCAGTTTTCAGGTCGCCCAAGAGGCCGCTCGGATGGCCGACGGCAACTTGTGGATACTGGTTATGTTGTGCGGGGTAATGGCCATCATAATGGGCATGGGCATGAGCGCCGCTGCGGTATACCTCACGCTTGCGGCAACCGTAGTTCCGATCATGCAAGTTGCCGGCATCTCGCAAATGGCTGCCCACTTCTACGCTTTCTATTTCGGCATTGCATCCAACATTACTCCGCCTGTTGCCCTGACAGCCTATGCGGCCGCCCCGATCGCGGGATCAAAGCCGATCGAAACCGGCTTCTATGCGGCCAAGCTCGGAATTTCCAACCTGCTTCTTCCGATTCTTTTCGTTTATCACCCCGCGATCCTGTTGGAAGGAAGCTGGGGCGAGATCGCCACGGTTTCTATAACATCATTGCTGGCGCTGATCGGCTTTGCGGCTGTGACTACCGGCTATCTTTTCGCCGGGCTGAACGTGACCGAGCGTCTGGTTGGGGCGATTGGATCGTTGCTGTTGTTTATCCCCGAGCCTGCGACCGATTTGGCTGGGCTCGTGGCTATTGCACTGTGGGCGGCCTATTCATGGCGCAAATCCCGTCGTCGCCAAGAAGCTGTTGTGCCTATACAGGAGTCGGCTGTTTCGGACGGCGGCGGTTGGTTGAATCGGTGGGCGAGCGGTCGCATGGCGAAGGAAGGAGAGGCTGCAATTGGCCAGACAAGTCGAAATGAGGATGAGTTGCTGGAGATGCTGGTCTCGGATGCGGAGGATGGTGCGGTGAGAGCGCAGGCGCGCGAACGGTTCTCTCAGCTTTCGCTGTATCTGGCGTGGGGAGCGGTACTGCTGACCTCAGGTCTGTTCCAGTTCAGCGGTTCGAACTACATCCACGCTCGTGATCCGATCCTGTGGACGGCGGTAATGTTGCTTGCCGCGGTGTTTTTCGTCAGCAGTATCTGGACCGTTGTCCGGTGGCGGCCAGTGGTAGTGGCGGTTCCGCGTTCCCAATCGTGATCGCATAACTGCCGGACGGGAAATTCGCAGCCGAATTGAAGCGGATCGCTTCATGCGAACTGAAGTGGTTGCCCGCAAATCGTTTCGAGCGCCCTTTCGAATTCTTGGCAATCAAGTCCTCGTGGGTAGACCGGTTACACCACTGTCGGAGCCAATGCCTGTGAGTTGCTTCCTTCGTGCGATGCAATGGGCATTTCCCTGATACTGATGCCGACGTCAGTAGCCTTCAGTCGCGACCAGCATTGCTCGGTCTTCGCTGCCTCCTTCAAGAGCCACTCGTAGAAGATCTTGATCTGCTTCACTTTCGGAGAGGAAATCGGGTGGATCAGGAAATAGTCGTGCTTGATCGGATAGTCGAAATCTCCGAGGCGCACGAGCCGGCCCGCGGACAGGTCCTCAGCAACGAGGGCACTGCGAGCCAGCGAAACGCCTTTACCTTCAAGAGTCGCATCCAGAACGATCGAAGATGAATCGAAACGGTGACCGGTCAATTCCTTGTCAACATGGACGCCGGCTGCATCAAGCCAGGAATACCAATCGGGATATGTGGGGATGCACTTGAGATTGTCGTCATGCAGCAACGGCAGGTCGACAAGGTCACTGTAATCGTTGATTGGCCCATTGCGTTGGAGAAATTCGGGCGAACACACGGCCGTCACATACTCTGATAGAACCGGTTCTACGCTCATGCCGTTGAATTCGCCCCTGCGCAGTCGAAGCATGGCATCCATCTCATTGTATCTGAATTCGTAGATCTGGCTGGATACCGTTACCTGTAGATCGATTTGAGGATATTCCTTGTAAAAGGATTCCAGTCTCGGAAGGAGCCATTTCGATGCCAGGCACGCTGCTACGCGGACACGAAGCGGGCCGCCGGCATTGGCCCTGCGCAGTCCCATGGTCGCATCTTCTATGATGCGCATTCCCTTGGTCAGTGGAACAAGAAGATCCCGACCGGCATCAGTTAGTTCGATTGCCCGATGGTGACGAATGAAGAGGGGTGTCCCGACCAGGATTTCGAGTGCCTTGATGTGGTGGCTGATCGCCGCCGGGGTGACGAACAATTCCTCGGCTGCGGCAACAAAACTCAATCGTCGCCCCGCGGCCTCGAAGGCCCTGAGGGCATTTAGCGGAACGATTTCACGATTTCCCCTGGGAATCTCCATCTGCTTTTGTTCCTTTTATTTCTTCTATTCATGCAGCGAGCCGAAATTATGCGTATTGAAATTTCTCCTAGTGCAGCCGTTTCACGTCGCTTTCCGGATAGCGCAAATACCAGTTGTATTGCCGGTGCCGGCTTTGTGATTGAGCCGAGTACCGCGTTGCATCGAGGTCAAGGATACCAACTGTAGGAAGTCGAGCGCTCTCGTCTGGCCACGAAATCGGGCAACCGGTTGCATGGTCGGAAAACGCACTGTCCGCGTCCGCAGTCTCACATGTCCGTCCACAATTCCTCGGCTTTCGTACTGCCCAAAAAAACGGCGATACATACGTATGCAAAAAGTGTAGCACCTTAATCCAGCTTGGCAAGTTAAAGCATTACTCGTATCGCGATCCGATTTCCGAATGGCATCTTCGACCTGCCAAGTCCGCCCCGAACCGGCTGTCTTCGCCGGTGCGGCAGCCTGCCGAGACAAATGCCGTTTAGCGCGCTCTGGGCACTGTATCGCCGGTGCATTCCCATCAGTGACTGCAGCGTTTTTCTCGTCGATCGGAAAAAATCATGCTGCCACGGGCGAATTTGTCATGTGATCGACGGTAGCCAAAGCACTACCTGAGGAAAGATCGTGATGAACATCGCGAACACTAGCATGACCACAAAGAATGGCAGTGCGGCGCGACCGACATCCCCCAGCTTGGCACCTGTCAAGTTCTGCACCACGAACAGATTGAACCCAACGGGCGGGGTAATCGCACCCATTTCCGCTACGAGTACAAGGAACACGCCAAACCAGATCGGATCATAGCCTGCGTTGACGATCAGCGGGAAAGTCACTGGAAGGGTCATAACGATCATCGATGTGCCGTCCAGAAAACAGCCGAGGACCACGTAGAACACGAGCAGCACGCAGATCAGTGCGATTGGCGAAAGACTCATGGACTCGACCAACGCACCAACCTGCGCAGGTATCGACAGGAACGCCAGCGCTTTTGCGAGGAACAGGGCGCCTGCGAGAATGAGGCCGATCATCGAGCTGGTCCGCACACTTGCATCGATCGCTTTGACAAGCAGACTGACCGTCAGCACGCGCTGTGCTCCGGCGATAACAAGCGAACCGAATACGCCCATGACGGCAGCTTCGCTCGGTGTGGCGTAGCCCGCATACATCGAACCAATCACAAGCACCACAAGCAGGAAGAGCGGGACCAGCGACAGGATCGACTTGAGTCGCTCGCGCATGGGGATGCGCGGTTCGGCTGCGGGCGTGAGCGATGGATTCAAGACATCTCGAAGGATGACGTACATGCTCATGCACAGGGCAAGGAGGATGCCCGGAACGATGCCCGCTGCAAAAAGCTGCAGCACCGAAACGCTGGTCAGTACGCCGTAGACGATCAGGACCAGGCTTGGTGGTATCAGCAGCCCGAGCGCACCGGCTGCGGCGAGAGACCCCATTGCCAGCGAACTGTCATAGCCTCGTTGCCGGAGCTCGGGCAGGGTGATCTTGCCGATGGTCGCCGCAGTCGCTGCCGACGAACCGGACGCTGCGGCGAATACGGTACTGCCAAGGATGTTCACATGCAGCAGTTTGCCCGGGAGCCATCCGACCCACGGCGACAGTCCGCGAAAGAGTTGGTCGGCCAGACGGGTATGGAACAGTATCTCGCCCATCAGGATGAACAGGGGCAATGCCACGAGTTCCGGTGAGGTAAGGCTTGACCACACGTCCTGTCCGAGAAGGCGCTGTACTGGCATCTGCTTGAATATGTCCAGGCCGATGACGCCGATTCCGATCAACGACAGTCCGACCCACAGGGATGAGCCGAGAAGGAGAACGGCCGAGAGAATTACGATCCAGATGGCCATCAGATTCCGTCCTCGCCAGTGATGGCAGCGCCTGCCGGCTCATCGTTGGCGAGCAGGCGGACGAGGCGCGCCAGGACCGCGACCGCCAGGATGGCAAGCGTGACGGAGACCGCAGCTTGCGGATAGGCCAAAGGGGTCCGGCTCGGAAAGAATGAGAGGGTGTCGTGAGCGTAGCTGCCATAAGCGAGACGGCACATCGCGATGCACAGATAGACGGACAATCCGAACCCCACGATGGTGCAGCCGATATCCAGCACCCTGGCTGCCGGTGGAGGAAGCTGCTGGATCAGCATATTCACCCGGATATGCCCGTCCTCGCGAAAGGTGCGTGCGGTTCCTCCCAGGAAAGCCATCGCAAGCAAATATCCGTTGTATTCCACGACGAACGATAGGGATGACGAAAAGAAACTGCGCAGAATGATTTCGGCGCTGTCGAGCACTACGAGCAGGCAGAGGCAAGTGCCCGCGATGATGGCTCCGGCGAGCGCGAGGCGGTCTGCAATCTTCAGGAACAAGGTCATGGCGCTGCTTCCCCGCAGGGGCAACGGCGCATCGGGTGGCGCCGTTGCCTCGATTGGTGACTAACGTCCGACTTCCGCCAGATAGGTGTCGACAATGTCCTGGGCCCTTGGCCCGACCTTGGCGATCACGGTATCCCAGACAGGCTTGGCCGCTTCCTGCATTGCCTCGATCAACTCGGCCGACGGTGCCTCTACGGTCATGCCGCCTTCACGAAGCTTGGCTATGGCCTTCTCGTCCTCGCCGGCGGACACCGCCCAGAACTGTGGTTCGAGTTCCGCCGAAGCGGCGTCGAGCGCCGTCTGGTCTTCAGGGGAAAGCCTGTTCCAGGCGTCCATGTTGAGAAGCATCGCGTTCGATGCCCAAAGATGGCTTGTGAGGTAGCCGTAGGATAGGAACTCCCAGTACTTTTGGTCTGCCGCAGTCGTCATCGACGTCATTGTCGCGTCGAGCGCACCGGACGCCAGCGAGGGAAGCACGTCGGCGATAGGCATTTGCACGGGGGTGGCGCCCAGAGCCTCGAAGAAAAGAGTGGAATTGCTGTCCGAAGTGCGGATCTTCAGGCCCTTGAAGTCCTCTGGCGATTTCAGCTCCTTCTTGGAAAATATCTGGTTGGCTGGCCAGGGCACCATATACATAACCTTGATATTGTGCGCGGCGAGCCCGGCTTCGAAGTCCTGCCTTGCTATGGAGTGCAGCGTCTTGAGGTCGTCCATGTTGCTGATGAGATAGGGAAGCGACTCCACTCCGTTGATCGGAACCTCGCCGACGGTCTGCAACATCACTGCGTCCGCCATCGGGACGACGCCGTCACGCACCGAGCGAACAGTTTCGGGGCCCTTGATGCCAAGCGCCCCGCCGGGATGCACCGCAATGGTCAGCCTGCCTTCAGTGACCTTTTCTGCAACTTCGGCGAAGCGCTTTGCATCGACAGTGTGAAACTCATTGACGCCCCACGGCAATGCCATGTCCCAGCTTTCGTCGGCTATCGCGATGGATGCGGAGCTTGCGGTGATGGCAAGCACCGTGGCTGCGGATACTCTTGTCAGGGTACGGGAATAACTCATTAGCGATCTCCTGGTGACTGGCTGGATAGGTGCGTCTGACGCAACAAAGCGTGCCCGGCCAGTTGGTCGCTGTCAACGAGAATTGCATACCTATTCAAAAAATTATATAAATTAAATCAATAAGTTGTCATGAAAATGCGCGAAGCGAAGCCTCCGCTTCGTTCTTGCAAGGCGGATGCGTTCCCTTTCCACTCGGCGGCTCTACCTTGTGTCGGTCGATCCTCCGGTAACCGCTGCATTCCTGCCGGCAAGGCGTCCCAGCGTGACGGCGGTGCAAAGACCCGCCGCGGGAAGATATCCTGATGGTCCGTCGCCCGATATTCCGCGAGCAGCTCCGCCTCCCGCAAAGAAATTCGGCAGGGGAGTGCCGTCCGGCCGCAAGACTCGTGCGCTTTCGTCGACGAGCAAACCGCCCTGGGTATGGAACAGGGCGCCGGTCACTCGAACGGCACGGTAGGGCGGGCGCAGGGGAGTCACGCCGGCGAAGTCTCGACCGAAGGGGCATTTCTGTCCGGTGGCAATCGCGTTTTCGACAGAGGCGACGGTTTGCTTGAGGCGGTCCGCCGGCAGCCCGGTAACGGACGCAAGGCAGTCGAGATCATCTGCGTATTTGAACGCGCCAATCGCATCGAGCTCACGGTATTCGGGGAGATGCTTCGCCTGTTCGTGGCGCCGTTCGTCGAAGATCATCCATCCGACGCCGTCGCGTTGAGACAGCACGTTGATCGCCTGGCCGGAGATGTCGGCCAGTTCGTCCGAGAAGCGCTCTCCGTCAAGATTCACGACGAAGCCGCCATTCATGACCATGTCGTAATTGACGACAATCGACTGAGGCATTGCCAGTGAGCCGTATCCCTGAAAGGCATTCATGCTTCCGGTGCCGGCTCCGAGCTCCAGGCCCCAGCGAATCCCGCTCCCGTCATTGCCCTCGTGACCGAAATAGCGGTAGTGGGCGATTGCGCTGAAGTCCGGAATGTATTTCCGGACCATCTCGGTATTGGCTCCGAAGCCGCAGGTCGCCGCCACGAGAGCCCTGCAGCCGACGAATTCGCGGCCGCCGTCGGGGCGGAGAAACGAAACGCCGCGAATGGTGCCGTCTGGCCGTGCATAAATCTCGTCGACTAACGCGTCACACACGATATTTGCACCGGCGTTTTCGGTAGCCCGCACCAGTGCCCCAACCAGTTCCGTTCCGGTTTTGGAAGGTGTTCCGTGCATCCGTGACGCGCTGTGTCCGAAAAATCCGGACCAACTGGCTCTGAGCTCAAAGGGAATTCCATGGGCGGCGATCATCCAGTCGATCGTGGGTCCGGCCTCGTTCGCGACGACGCGCGCAACGAGAGGATCGGCCGTGCCTCTCGTCCTCGCCATGATGTCGTCGAAAAAGAGATCGGCATTGTCCTCGATGCCGGCGTCCGCCTGCAGCTTGGTCCCGGCCGCGCAGATCAGGCCTTGTGACATTGCGGTGCTTCCGGCGGGCGTAGCGTCACGCTCCAGAACGAAAACCTCTGCTCCCGCGTCCCGCGCGGCAAGGGCGGCGGTGAGTCCGCAAGCTCCCGCGCCGACTACGACTACATCGGTCTGAAACTCGAAATCGACATCCTCAAACTTCACCATGTGCGTTCGTGAGCCTCCTGAGCTGACGTAAGGCTAGCACACTTGAATACGTCTGCAAGAGGGGGTACTGAATCTATGTGGCTTGGTGCGTCTGAGGTGTCGGTGATGAATTCGTATTCTGTTGAGCTGGCCCGAATGACGGCGAAAAGGGTGGATGACGAGGCCCTGGCGAGAGCCAAGCTTCATCTCCTCGACTGGATTGGCTGCGCTTCGGCCGGAACGGCGGAATGCGGTGCCGTATCGTTTCGCTCCCTGAACGCGGCTGCCGGTTCCGGCTCCTGCTTCACGATGTATGGCAATCGGCGCGACGAGAACGCGGCGGCATTCGCAAACGGCGCCTTGGGCAACCTGCTCGAGATGGACGATACCGACCGGCAGGGACTGGTACATCCCGGAGATGTCGTGATCCCGCCCGTTCTTGCCTGCGCCGAAACCGAGGGAGTTGGGGGACGCGAAGTGCTCGCGGCCATCGTTCGCGGCTATGAGGTGATGATCCGGATCGCGCGGGCTGTCGGGCTCGCCCATTACGGTTACTGGCACAACACCGCGACCTGTGGGCCGTTCGGGGCCGCAGCGGGGGTGGCGACCATTCTGGACCTCGATCCGTTGAAGACGGCATACGCCCTCGGCCATGCGGGGAGCCTGGCGGGAGGGCTTTGGCAACTTCGCCACGAGGAGACGGTGACGAAGCAGTTGCACACTGCCCATGCGGCCCGACACGGGCTGACCGCGGCCCGGGTGGCGGCAGCGGGCGGCGAGGGACCATTGTCGATCCTGGAAGGAAGCCAGGGTTTTTTCGCCGCGATGTGCCCTGACGGTGATGTCCGGGCGGTATGTCAGGATGCCGAGGCGCCCTGGCGGATCTTCGAAACGACGTTCAAACCGTGGCCGTCCTGCCGGCATTGTCATGTTTCGATCGAGGCGGCGCTCGCCCTTGGAGAGCGTTTCGTTGCGGAACGCATAGCGCGCGTGTCGATCAGGACTTTCGGCGATGCGCTCAAGTTCTGCGACAGGGCTGAGCCGGAAAACGCGGGCCAGGCGCGGTTCAGCATACAGCATTCGGTCGCGGTGGCCCTGCTCAGGGGCGAACCCCGGCTTGCCGATTTCGAGCCGGATGCCATTTCCGATCCTGCGATCGCCGCGCTCAGGCGAAAGGTGGATCTGGATTTTTCCGGGGATTGCGACCAGCGCTATCCCGCCCACATGTCGGCAACGATAGAGATCGAGGCGCAGGACGGGCGCATTGAACGATGCGAGATTGTCGATGCGCTCGGTGACCCCGAAAGGCCGCTTGATGTCGAGGGTCTCGTGAACAAGGCCGGAACTCTTATGCGCAGGGGCCGGTTTTCCGCGAACGCGATAGACACGGTTGTCGATATCCTTGGCGACGACACGATCGACTTCGACCTGGAGCGGCTGACCGGTGCGTTGTGCGATGGCAGCGCGGCAAGCTGATCCCGGTGGGCAGATGCGCTTTCACCCGATGCCTCGTACTTCGAGGGACCGGTACTTGGATTGGTTCCGCGAGAGCCTGCTTCGCAGGGCCATTACCTTCGGCATCTGATCGGATTTCGGCGTGGGGCACTGGATGAATTCGGCATCACCCGCAGCCGAATTGGCGGCGCGAGCGAAAATCCCGACCGATGGTTGTGCCGTTCGGCTGGTCGCTATACCGCGTTGAAACCATGTGTCGCGATCAGGTTGATCATCGTTTCCTTGGCTGCGATGCGGTGCTGGCGGTGTATCTCGCGGGCTTCCTCGGCCTTGCCGTCGGCGATGGCGTCGACGAGTGCCCGGTGATCGGCATTGGACTTGTGCGGTGCGGGGCGGATGTAGAGCGTCAGAAGACGGGCGCGGTGTACCTGGTCCCAGTAGGTGGCCACGATATTTTCCAGCCTTCCGTTTCCGGCCAGCTGTATCAACCTCCGGTGAAACCGGTCGTCCGCAGCGGCCCAGCGCTGGCGGTCGTCCTGTCCGAGCGCTTCCTCCATCTCCTCGATGTAGCTGCGCAACTCCGCCAGCTCTTCGGGCTGCAGTCCTCTTTGGGCGACATTGTAGGCGGCCAGCGATTCCAGCTCGGTCAGGATGGAATATATTTCCTCCATGTCACTCGGCAGGATGGGCAGGATGCGCACGCCCCTGCGCGGACGGACCTCGACGAGCCCTTGTCCTTCCAGGATGATCGCTGCCTCGCGAACCGGTGTCCGCGACATGCCAAGCATTTCCGCAAGCTCGGCCTCGAGATGATTCGAGCCCGGAGGCAGCTTGTTGGAAATGACCATGTCGCGGAGCAGGGCGACTGCCCGCTGGGTCTGGGACTGCGGCTTGTCCCCGACGTTCGATCTGTCTTTGAGCCCTGTATTGACCATTCGCTATTCCCGAACCGCTGCAGTCGATATCACGCAACCGCTCTCTGCGGAACGGTATAATGCCTCCTCGATCTCCATGTTGCGAAGATAATCGCCCGCCGTGTTTTCGATCTGCCTGCCGCGAAGCAGGTGGTCCGTCACGTGGCGCTGCAGGTGGTAGACGCAATCCCCGCCGAAATTTCTGCGGTCGTAGTCGCATTCGATCTGTTGCCATTCGACCGCTCCCCTTTGTCGGAAGCGCAGGACGCCGAACCCGTCGAGCATGATCGCGCCTTCGCTTCCCTCGGCCAGGCATTCGCCCATGGTGAGGCGGGGATTGTCGGCCGCGTGATCCGCGAGCCTGTTGCCGTCGAACATGGCGCGCCGGCCGTCGTCATAGCGGTAGAGAAAATACCCTGCATCCTCGCCAGCGATGACCGGGTTCAGCTTGCGAATGTCCGCAAACACGTCCTTTGGTTCGCCCATGAGGTAGCGGAAGGTGTCGATCCAGTGAATGGCCGTCTCGTGGATCAGGAAACGTTCCATCTGCTGGAAATAGGGTTGCCGCGACAGGTAGGCGTCCGCGCCCTGGCCGTCGCCCGGTCGGAGCCGGAAGGTGATCTGGAAGGGCTCGCCGATGCGCCCGGCGTCCAGTTCCGCGCGCATGACGCGGTACCAGGGCTGGAAGCGGAAGTTCTCGTGCACGATCAGAAGCTTGCCGGCCTCCTCTGCAAGACGGGTCGCTTCCCTCGCGTCTTCGAGCGAGTTGCAGAATGGTTTCTGGCAGATGATGGCGCGGTTCGCGAGTGGAAGCGCCTGCCGGATCAGAGAAAGATGCGTGGCGGGCGGGGCGGCGATGTCGATGATGTCGAAGCGGGCGTCGAGAGAGGGGAGGCTGTCGACGGCATCCACGCCGTTCGCGCCTTTCGCTTCAAGAAGCGCGCGGGCCTTTTCCACGTCCAGGTCGGCGACGGCCTCGAGCCGTGCATCGGGATTGCGCAACCAGGCGTCGACGTGGAATCCGGCAAAATAGCCTGCGCCGATCACTGCGACGGAGAGTACCGTTTCGGATTTGGTCATGCCGTGGTTCCTGTACGGTTTCTGAATGCTTCCAGCACCGCCTCGGCAACATCATCGGTCGAGGCTGTGCCACCGAGATCCGGTGTCTTCGCGCTGCCGGCTGCCATTACATCCGCGACCGCACCGGAAAGCGAGTCCGATACGGTCTGCATTTCCGCGGTGCCGCTTTTCTGGCCCAGCCACTCGAGCATCATGGCGGCCGACAGGATCATGGCGAGCGGGTTTGCGATGTTGCGCCCGGCGATATCCGGTGCGCTGCCATGGCAGGGCTGGAATACGGCGTGATCGCTGCCGATATCCGCGGATGGCGCCAGTCCGAGACTGCCCATCAGTCCGGCCCCGAGGTCGGAAAGGATGTCGCCGAACATGTTTTCGGTCACCAGGACGTCGAATATCTGTGGGCGTTGAACCATCCAGAGCGCTGCGGCGTCAACATAGGCGGCATCTGCCTTGATATCGCGGTGCCGCGCGGCGACCTCGTCGAAAATGCTCCGAAAAAAGGCGAAGGCCTGGAACACGTTTGCCTTGTCGACGCAATGGACACGCCCGGGCCCCCTGCCGGTTTCCTTTCGCCGGCGCGCGAGGTTGAAGGCAAATTCGAACAGCTTCTCGGAAACCTCGCGGGTGATGACCAGCGTTTCCTCCGCAGAGATGTTGTCGTTGATCCGGCCTTTTCCGTGGGAGGCAAAAAGGCCTTCCGTCGATTCGCGGATTATGACGAAATCAATGCCGCGTTCTTCCGCCACTTTCAGCGGCGAGCCTTGTCCGGGCTGGATGATGACGGGACGCACGCCGGCGAACAGTCCGAGTTCCATCCTGAGCTCGATCTGCGGTGAGATCTCCGTTCCATCCGGATAGCGGATATCCGGCATCCCCATTGCCGACAGGAGGATGGCATCCGCCTCCTTGGCTGTTTTCATGGATTCCTCGGGCAGTGACACGCCATGTTTGGCATAGTGGGTGGCGCCGGCCGGGACTGTTTCGAAATCGAGCGAGAAAGCGCCGGTTGCCACGGATATTTCGCGCAGAAGCGCGACCGTCGGCTTCATGATCTCCGGGCCAATGCCGTCACCTTCGAATACGGCAATCGTGAAACGCGGTGGCTTGTTGTTTCCGGAAATGGCTCCCGGATTCTGTTTGCGAGCATCCATAGACAGGGGTCCTCCGATGTTGCCGCAGACTTAGCCGGAAACAATGTCGTTGACAACGCATAAATTAATGCATACGCAAATTATGGCCTTGTCGAGCGGCGAAGGCCGCGCATGAATGCAAACCATCATCGGGAGGAACCGACATGACGCTCAAATTCACCAAATGGGGAGCGGCTGCCGTACTGGCGGCATCCGTGGTCGCGGTGCCGGCTGCCGCGCAGGAATATCCGTATCGCGACATCACCACCGTTGTGGTCTGGGGTGCCGGTGGCGGCACCGATTCGATCAACCGCATGATCATGGCCGAGATGGAGAAGGAGCTTCCGGTCAGCATCACGGTGACCAATGTGACCGGGGGTGTGGCCGGATCGAACGGCATGATCCACGTGCTCAATCAGCCCGCTGACGGTTACACGCTGGCAGGCATTTCGGAATCGAACGTGACCGCTGCGGTGCAGGGCGGCTGGGACAAGAAATTCGATGTGTGGCATCCCTTCATCGTCGGCGGATCGCCCGACCTCATCTCGGTGTCGGCGAATGCGCCATTCGACACGTTCGAAGAGCTGATCGAGGCGGCGAAGAAGGATCCGGGTACAATTCCGGCGGCTGCTTCGGGTTCCGGATCTATCCATCACCTCAACCTTCTGGCTCTGGAGAACGGCACCGGCGCGAAGTTCAAGTTCGTGCCCTACGGAGGATCGGGGCCGGCCCAGGAAGCGGCGGTCGCCGGCGAGGTGCAGGTTATAGTCACTTCGCTTGCCGAGCAGCAGGGACTGATCAAGGGCGGTCAATTGAAACCGCTGGCCATGCTGGTCCCGGAGGCCGGAAACCTGGATGGAACCACGATCCCGTCCGCATTCGAGAACTATCCCGACCTTTCGAAATATCTGCCGCTGAAGCAGGCTATCGGCTTCGCGGTTCTGGCCGACGCGCCCGATGCGGCGAAAGCGGTGCTCGAGGAAGCCTTTGCGAAGGCCATGCAATCGGACAAGGTCAAGGAGTGGGCGTCATCGAACTACTATGATCTGTCCGGTCTGGCGGGCGAGGAGGCAAGCGCGCAGTTCTCCAAGCTCGAAAGCAACTTCGCATGGACGCTGAAGGAACTCGGGGCCGCGGCTGTTGATCCTGCGGAACTCGGCATTCCCAAGCCGTAACCGGTATTCCGGTAAATCTGCGCCGGGCATGATTCGTGCCCGGCGTGATTCGTGCCAGCGGAGGAAATCGGATGAACGAAAGAACGAGGCTGCGCCAGCAGGATTTCTGGACGGCGCTTACCCTTATTGCCGTCAGCGGCTTCTTCCTGTTCAAGACGAGCGAGATACCGTTCTTCCAGGCCAATGCGGCCGGCGTGGAATCGGGGCGCTGGTACAATTCGGCCGCCCTTGTGCCCTATGGCATATTTGCCGCGATCCTTCTGCTTGGCGTGATGCTGCTTGTTACGGCGATAAGGCAGGGTGGAACCCCCGACGCGGGGCAGTTCCGAAGCGTCGTTGCGTGGATGCGATCGGATTCGGTCCAGCGCATGGCGGCCGGGGCGCTCGTCATGCTTGCCTACATCTTTGCGCTCGTTCCCCGGGTCGATTTCATCCTTTCGAGTGCGCTCGTGTTGCTGGCGCTCATTTACGGTTTCCATGAAACACGACTGCGTGCGACCCGGATAGCCCTTCTAGTCGTGCTGGTTCCCTCGGTCTACGCGTTGGCCGCGCATTTGCCGCGGTCGGAATGGAATGCGCACCATGACGACGATTGGCTGACTTTGGCGGCGTTCGTCGCCCTGACGCTGGTGATGTACGTCGAGATCCGCCGTGCAGGTCGGCGCCCCGACGCCTATCTGAAGATTGCTCCCGTTATCGCGGTCGCGGTGCCGATCCTGCTGATCATCGCCATGGCCTTCGGCTTCCGCCAGAACGTGCCCAATCGCACGGGGCTCGTCTTCCAGAAGATCGAGTATCACTACTATGTCACGATCAAGCCGTGGCTCGCGGGCAAGGACGGCAGGTGATCCATGCTTGATTTCATTTTCGCACAATTCGCGGGCTTCGCCTCACAGTTTCTGGAGCTGGCAACCGACCCGGTGACCTACATCTATCTTGTCGGTTCGGTCGCGCTTGGCATCGTGTTCGGGGCCCTTCCCGGTCTGACCGCGACGCTCGCCGTGACGATCCTGACGGGCTTCTTCGGCAACAAGTTTCCCGTCGAGCAATCGCTGATCGCACTCATCGGCGCCTATGTCGGCGCGATCTATGGCGGTTCCTATCCTTCGATCCTGCTCAACATTCCCGGCACGGCCGCGTCCGCGGCCACGGCGGTCGACGGTTATCCGCTGGCGAAGCAGGGACGTGGCGGCGAAGCCCTTGGCATGACCACGACCGCTTCCTTCATCGGGACCCTGATCGGAACCTTTTGCCTGCTCGTCTTCGTATGGGTCCTGATGGCCATGTCGAAGCAGATAGCGTCGCCGGAAAAGGCTCTTCTGGCGCTGTTCGGAATCCTGGTTTCCGGCACGCTGATGAGTTCGGACCTGGTGATCAAGGGGTGGATCGCCGGCCTGATCGGCCTTGCCATGGCCATGGTCGGCCTCGATCCGATCCTTTCTGAACAGCGCTATACATTCGGATGGTCCTATCTGCTCAGCGGGTTCCAGGTGGTGCCGGTTTTGATGGGGGCATTCGCCATCCCGCAGATCCTGTTCGGGCTGCGCGAGGGGCCGCAGGCCGGCAGCCCGGTGCAGGTCGGGCGCATCCGGCCCAATCTCCGGAAGGTACGCCGCTACATGCCGACCATCGCGCGCTCGGGCGCAATCGGTGTCGGGATCGGCTCCCTGCCGGGCGTCGGCGAGGACGTTTCCGGATGGGTGTCCTACGGTGTCGGCAAGAGCTTCTCCAAGACACCGGAGGAGTTCGGCAAGGGTTCGCTGGAGGGGCTCATTTCGTCGGAGACGGCCAACAATGCCTGTATCGGCGGGGCACTGATCCCGCTTCTGGTCCTGGGCATACCGGGGTCTCCGCCCGCGGCCGCGTTGCTCGGTGCGCTCATGATCAACAACGTAACGCCGGGCCCCACCATCGATCCGGCGCTCATCATCCGCATCGTGGCCATACTCGTGCTGGCCTCCTTCACCATGTTCGTGCTCGGCCTCTTCATGGCGCGCGTCTTCATTTCCGTGCTGCGCCTTCCGCAGACCGTGTTCCTGCCGGTCGTTCTGGTCCTGACCACGATCGGCTCCTTCTCCGTCGGCGGGGGAACCAACGACCTCTTCCTCATGATCGTCGTCGGCATGGTGTCCTATGCGCTGATCCGCATGCAGTATCCCATCGCGCCGCTGGTCATAGGCGTCATACTGGGCGGACTTTTCGACGAGACCTTCCGCCGCTCGCTGCTCGTATCCGACGGCGACCTGACCACGTTCCTCACCCGGCCGGGTGCCGCGATCCTGGTCTTCCTGAATGTGGTGCTTGTGCTGGTGCAGCTCCCTGCCGCCAAGCGCCTCCTGCGCCGGGTGGTTCGCAGCAGCCGACCGAACATCGCAAATGCAAGAACTGATGAGAAGGGCGCCTGATGTACTGCGTAACAGTCAATTTCACGCTTCGCCCGGCCACGCGCGCGGCCTTCATGGAACGCATGCGCCAGCAGGCTGCGGAATCCCTTGAGAGGGAGCCCGGATGCAGGGTGTTCGACGTCTGGACGGACGAAGATCGCGAGGACCAAATCTTCCTTTACGAGGTGTATGACGATCGCGCGGCATTCGATGCCCACCTGAAAAGCGCGCATTTCCGGTCATTCGACGCCGAAGTGGCGGACATGGTGGCAGCGAAGGAGGTGCAGACCTGGAGCCGCAAGACATGATGACACTGAACAGGAGGCGGCTCGGTTCGAGCGAGTTCATGGTTTCGGAATTGTGTCTTGGCACCATGATGTTCGCCGACCAGACGGACGAGGCGACCGCGGCGGCGATGCTTGATCGGTTCCTCGCGGTCGGCGGGAATTTCGTCGATACCGCCGATTCCTACGCGGGAACCGGCTCCGAGAAGATGCTCGGTCGGCTGCTGTCGGCGAGAAATGCGGACATTGTCCTGGCGACGAAATGCGGCAACCCTCTGCCGGGTGTGGAGGGCAGCGGCGGTCTCGATCCGGAATGGATCGGGCGTGCGGCGCGGATGTCGCTGGAGCGTTTGGGGCGGGATAGCATCGAGCTGTTCTATCTTCACCATGACGACAACAAGACTTCGCTTGACGAGATCGTGCACGCGGTTGGGCGACTGATCGACGACGGCGTGATTGCCACTTGGGGCATTTCCAACTTTCGGCCCTGGAAGATCGTGGAGATGGTCGCGCTGGCCGACAGGGCCGGCATTGCCCGCCCCGTTGCCGCGCAGCCGTGCTATCACATGCTCAACCGGATCGCGGAGGCGGACTACATTCCCGCCTGCCGTCACCACGGCATCGGTGTCGTGCCCTATTCGCCACTGGCGCGAGGTGTCCTGACCGGCAAGTACAGGAACGGCCTGCCGCCCGGTTCGCGTGCCGCGCGCGGCGACAGGCGCATGATGGAAACCGAGTTTCGCGACGAGACGCTTGCCCTTGCGGCCCGGGCCGCGGAACACGCGGACGCGCGTGGACGGGAACCGGCGCATCTCGCGCTCCGGTGGGTTCTGGCCAATGATGCGGTCACCAGCGTGCTGATCGGACCCAAGAACCTTGAGCAGCTGGACGCCTATATCGCCGCGAGCCAGTGCCCTTATGATGAGGAGGATGAAACGGTCTTGAGCGGATTGTGCATGCCCGGAACCACGCCCGTGCCGAACTACATGGACCCGCGCCAGCCGCTGCACGGCCGGCGCGTCGATCTCGGAAGGGGCGGACGATGAGCGATACCTACGAGGTCTATGCACTCAAATATGCCGAGCGCAACGGCCGCACGCGCGCCGACTCGTTCCTTTTCGACGACGACCACGCCAGCCCGCATGCCATGGACTATTTCGTCTGGGTCATCCGCAACGACGATCGCACGATCGTCGTGGATACCGGCTATGACGAGGCGGAGGCGGCCCGCCGCGGCCGGCCCGTGTTGCGCGCGCCTGAACGATGCCTCCTCGATTTCGGCATTGATCCGGCAGAGGTGGAGACGGTTGTCGTCACCCATCTCCATTACGATCATGCCGGCACGCTGGGCTCCTTCCCAAGGGCACGGTTCCACATTCAGGCAGCCGAGATGGCCTTCGCGACCGGCCCCTGCATGTGCCACGAGGTCATGCGCGCGCCGTTCACGGTGGATCATGTCTGCGACATGGTTCGCCTCGTCTATTCGGGTCGCGTCACGTTTCACGAAGGCGCGGCGGAAGTGGCGCCGGGCGTGGAGGTGCACCCGGTGGGCGGACATTCCCGCGGCCTGCAATGCGTTCGCGTGAAGACCGGGCGCGGCTGGCTCGTCCTCGCGTCGGATGCTTCTCACTATTACGAAAACTACCTGCGGAAGAAGCTCTTTCCGATCGTGGAGAATCCGCAGGCGATGCTGGACGGTTTCGATCTTCTCCCGCGCCTGGCGAGCGACAGGTCGCTCGTCATCCCGGGCCATGATCCGCTGGTGCGGGAGGTCTTCCCCCTCGTTGCGCAGGACGGGAAGCTGACAGTCAGCAGGCTCGATGCGGAGCCGACATCCGATTTTCTCGTCAGGACCGGGCAGGGCACATGAAGCTGGGCTGCATAGGAGACGATTTCACAGGTTCCTCCGATCTCGCCAACACCCTGGCAAGGGGCGGTATGCGGGTGGTCCAGTATTGCGGCATTCCCGCCGGGCCTGCCGGTGACGACGTCGAGGCCGGTGTCGTCGCACTCAAGTCGCGCACCATTGCGCCCGAGGAGGCCGTGCGCCAGTCCCTTGCCGCGCTGGACTGGCTGCGAGCGCAGGGCTGCACGCAGTTCCTGTTCAAGTACTGCTCGACATTCGATTCCACGGACCGGGGCAATATCGGCCCCGTCGCCGAGGCGCTGAGCGATGCGCTCGGCGGCGGGCCGGTGGTTTTCTGCCCGGCCTTCCCGGCAACGGGACGCACGGTCTACCAGGGCCATCTCTTCGTCGGCGATCGCCTGCTCTCGGAGTCGGGCATGAAGAACCACCCGCTCACGCCGATGCGCGATGCGGACCTGCGCCGCGTGCTCGCGCGCCAGACAAGCCGCCACGTCGGCCATGTCGCCATGGCCGACGTGGCAGCCGGGGCGGACGCCATCGCGGAAGCGATATCCCGGGAGAACGACGAGGGACGTCCCTTCGTGATCGTCGACGCGATCTCGGAGCGCGACCTGGTCGAGATCGGGCGCGCGATCCCGGACATGAAGCTCGTCACCGGCGGGTCGGGCATCGCCATGGGGCTGCCCGCCAATTTCGGCTGCCGGGCCGGCGGTGCGGACCGCGCGTCCGGCTTTGCCCGCCCCGGAGCCAGGGCCATCGCGCTTGCCGGCTCGGTTTCGCGCGCGACGCGCGGCCAGGTGCGGGCGCATGTCGCCGCCGGCCAGCCGGCCTTCGAGGTCCGGGCCTCGGATGTCATGGAGGGGCGCCTCGACCCGGAGACGTTGAGCGACTGGCTTCTCGCCCAGCCCGGCGTGCCGCTGGCTTATTCCTCCGTCGAGCCGGAACGTGTCGCCGAGAACCAGGAGCGCTACGGGAAGGAAGCGGTGGCCGGCGCAATCGAGAACCTGTTCGCGGAGACGGCAAGCGTGGCGGTCGCCCGCGGCGCGGGTATCGTCATATGTGCCGGTGGCGAGACGTCGGGAGCCGTCGTTTCCGCGCTCGGCATCGAGGCGCTCGAGATCGGCCCCGAGATCGATCCGGGCGTTCCCGCCCTCAAGGTCGGGGGCAGGGAGCTGCGGCTGGCACTAAAGTCGGGGAATTTCGGCGCGCCGGACTTTTTCCTGAAGGCGGCACGCATCATGGGAGGCGGCGATGAGTGAAGATGCGCGGATGCGGGAGGAGATCGCGTCCCTCGCGAAATCCATCTTCGATCGCGGCCTGACCCACGGTTCGACGGGCAACATTTCGGCTCGCCTGTCCGACGGCTCGATCCTGGTGACCCCCACCGGCAGTTCGCTCGGCAGGCTCGATCCGGCGCGTATCGCGAAGCTGGACTCCTCGTTCCGCCATGTCGGCGGCGACCGGCCGACGAAGGAGGTTCCCCTCCACGCGGCATTCTACGAAACCGGGACGTCCGAAACCGGCGCGGTCGTCCACCTTCATTCCACCCATTCCGTCGCGCTGTCGGTGCTGCCGGACACGGACCCGGAAAACGTGCTGCCGCCGATCACCCCCTACTCGATCATGCAGCTCGGCAAGGTGAAACTGCTCCCCTATTTCATGCCCGGCGACCCCGCGATGGGGGACGCGGTCAGGGGACTGGCCGGCAAGCACTCCGCCGTCCTGCTGGCCAATCACGGCCCGGTCGTCGCGGGCAAGACGCTGGAAGCCGCGGTCAACGCGATGGAGGAGCTGGAGGCGACCGCCAGACTCGCCCTCCTGACGCGCGGACACAATCCGCGCCTGCTCGGGGAGGCGGAGATCCGGCAACTGGAAATCGCCTATCCGCGCTCGTAGGCGCATCGGCGCAGTTTCCCCTTCATCCGCCTTCGCCACGCCCCGGCACTTTCTCCCGCGATGCGAAGGAGCGTGACGCGCGCCATTGGTCCCGCGCCGGGCGTGCGGGGCATGGACGGACACGGATTTCGGCAGTGGCGCTCTCACGACGTGTTCCATGCGTCGAGCGCCAGCACGTGGCATTCCTTCAGCACCTCTTCGATTTCCGTTCGCGGCCGCCTTCGCCAGCCCGGCGGCAGGCCGGGCCGGAAGGGGCGGAAGCGCCATGGTGCGGGCCTGCGCACGGCGTCGGGCGACAGGCCGGCGATCTCGCCCGCGTCGGCGGCGCGGATGCGCTCGATGGCCCGCTCGAGGCGCGCCTTCCAGCGGGCAAGGCGGGCGGCCTGTCCGTCGAGATCGTCCAGTGCCAGTGCCAGCGCCCGGATGCGGCGCGAGATGCCACGGGCATCCACCAGCTCGTCGGGATCGGCGTCAGGACCGGGCCAGCCTTCTTCCGCGTCGTCATATTCGAGGAAGACATGGCCGAAAGGCCCGTCCAGCCCGGTGACATCGAAGAGGAATGGTGCGTAGCGCTTCCACGGGTCGAAGAGTTGGAAGGACGGACGGTCGCGGTAGAGGTCGAGCAGTTCCGCGTCGGTGGGTTCTGCGTCCGGCTCCCTGTCCGTCCCGTCTTCGGGCGCTGTTTCCGGCTGCGCGTTCGCGTCGGACTGACCCGCGTTGCGTTCCGGGCCGAGCGTCACGTCCCGTTCCAGCTTGCAGGCGGCCATGACGATCAGGCGGCGGGCGGCGAACTCGGCGGGGCGCAGGACCGACAGGATGCGGCTGCGCAGGGCGCGCGGCAGGAAGACCAGCGAGCGCCCGGTCCTGATCCCGGCCACCAGGAACAGCTGCGCGACGATCCGCAGAAGATCGTCCAGGTTCCTTTCCACCGCCCGTTTCCAGTCGAACTCCATGGTCCTCTCCGTGGTCGCGCGGACAAGGGTACGAGAAGGCCGGATGCGGTGGACAAGTTTTCGCGGAAATGCCGGGATTCCGGGCAAGAGGGGCGGGATTTGTCCAACGGGGCGCTGGCCGCCCCGCCCCGGTGCCGCGACGGTCGGCTATTCCTCCGGCTTGATCAGGATCTTTCCGGCGGCCTTGCCGGAAAGCATCAGTTCAAGCGCGTCGGCGGTTTGTGAAAGCGGGAACCGCGCGGCCACGAGCTGTTCGAAATCCTGCCGTCCGGAGGTGATGAGCTCCAGCGCCTGCCGGAACTCGACATTGAACTGGAACGACCCGGCCACCGTCAGTTCCTTCAGCATGATCCGGTGCAGATGCACGGGCGTGTCGGAGAGCTGGATGTTGGAGAGGATGGACACGCGGCCCTGCCGCCTGGCGGCGTCCAGCGCCTGGTTGAATGCGTGGGGCGAGCCGCTGGCCTCGATCACCGCGTCATAGGCGCCGGAGGGGGGCGCGTCCTTTCCGGCAACGAATCCGGCACCGGCGCCGATCTTCCGGGCAAGCTCGACGGCTTCCGGCCGGATGTCGGTCACGTCGACCTCCGCTCCCGCGGAACGCGCGGCGACCACCGCCAGAAGCCCCATCGGGCCGCAACCCGTGACGAGAACCCGGTCGCCCGCGCCGGCGCGGCTGACGGTCACGGAATGCATGGCGCAGGCAAGCGGCTCGGTGAAGGTCAGGTGATCCGGATCGGTGCCTTCCGGGACCGCGTGGCAGCAGAAGGCCGGGAAGTCGAACCGGGCCTGAAAGAAGCCGTCGATATGCGGCACCGTGGTGGCGGAGCCCGGAAACTTCTTGGCGGTGCAGTAGTTTTCCTGCCCGGCCCGGCAGTTCTCGCATTCGCCGCAGAAGATTATCGGGTTCAGGGCGACGAGTTGTCCCGGCGCGAAGTCGCTGCCATTGGGATCCGTCACATATGCGCATGCCTCGTGGCCCAGCGTGACGGGGCGCTGCAGCTCGAACCCGGCATTCGCGAAATGCCGGTAGTAGTGCAGGTCCGTTCCGCAGAGGCTGGCCGTGGCGAGCGCGAGGCGAACGTGACCTTCCGGCACGGCATCAGGCAGCGATCGTTCGGTCAGTTCGATGGTCCTCGCCGCGGCCAGGACGGTGGCTGAATGGGTCATGGAATGTCCTCAGAATCCGATGGAATAGCCGTCGTCGACGGGCAGGGCGACGCCGTTGATGTAGTCCGCCTCGTCCGAGACCAGGAAGTGGATGGCTTTCGCCACGTTCTCTGGCGTTCCGAAACGGTGCGACGGAATGCGCCCCTCGATCTTCCTGCGCCGCTCGGGGTCCTTCTCCAGCACGGCCCGGGTCATGTCGGTCTCGATGAAGCCCGGGCAGACCGCGTTGCAGCGGAAGCCCATGGGGGCGGCGTCGACGGCGACGCTGCGGGTCAGGCCGATGACGGCCGTCTTGGCCGTGACATATGCCGCCGCCGACTGCAGCGCCATGAGGCCGCCCATCGACGAGATGTTCACGATCGCGCCGCCGCTATCCTTCTGAAGGGCGATGTAGCGGCCGCATGCGGCGAACATCGCTTTCACGTTGATGTCGAGCACGGTTTCGAGCTCGTCGCCGGCAACGTCCCAGACGGGTTTCTTCAGGTGGACGCCGGCATTGTTGACCAGTCCGTCGATGTGGCCGGCCCTGGCGTGGATGGCGTCGAGCCAGCCGGTGTCCCGCCAGTTCGCGAGGTCGGCCTGGACAAAATCCAGCCGCTCCTGCGGCAGCCGGTCCAGTTCGCCGCGCGAGCGGGCCACGACATGCACATGCGCGCCCCTGTCGAGGAACAATGAAGTCTGGGCGAGGCCCAGCCCCTTGTTTCCGCCGGTAATTACGACGTGTTTCATTTCGAGTCCCTCGCGATGTGATGCCGATAGAGCTTGTTCAGGTCGGACAGGAATGCCGCCTCGTCCCGGTCCTTGCGGAAGAAATCCGGAAAGATCTCGCAGATGTCGTCCACGAAATGCAGGAACCAGTGGTCGCGCGGGCGAGTCCATGCCATGCGGATCGTTTCGAAGCCGCCGTCCAGGAAACCGGCGTAGCGCGGATCGGTGCGCATCCGCTTCCACGTGTCGAGATGCGCGGGTTGGCCCTCGTTCTCGAGGTAGACGCCGGACTGGACGGGTTCCGAGACCACCCATGCCGCGAAATCCTGGGCGACGTCGCCGTTTTCCCTCATCGACGAGACGCCGATGCCGGCGCCGCCGAGGATGGATCTGCGCCAGCCGGGCATCGCGAAGACCGGGAGGTCGACGTAGAGAAGCGGGTTCTTGCGAAATCCCGGGCGCGCATAGTTGATGTAGCCGAACAGGCAGGGCGATCCCGAGAACTCGTCGGTTTCGGAAAGTGCCTCGAGAACCCGGATCGGGTTCCATTCCACGGCCTCGCCCGGTCCCAGCCGGTACAGGCGTTTCAGGACGCGCAGGGCACGCTCGCCGCCCTCGCGGGAGCAGAACTCGCTCTCGCCGACCGGAAGGTGTTCCTCGCCCATGCTGGCAAGGAGGGTCAGCATGGTATCGAAGGCGTCGACCGGGAGGAGGGGTGTAAGGAGCCCGAAGCGTTCCGCGCCTTCGGCCATGATCTCGTCCCAGGTGCGCGGAAACTCCGATGCCAGGTCGGGGCGAACGACGGCCATCTGGCAGGCGGCGTCGATCGGCCATGCCCAGGTCTCGCCTTTCCATACATAGGATTCCACCGACCCGCCGAGGGACACGTCTCCCGCCATCGGCGGCAGGGAGCGCAAACATCCGCTTTCGGCGATCTGCCCCACATGCGGGTGGTCCAGGATTATCAGGTCATAGGCTTTCGCGAGGCCCTCGATCGGCACGTCGGCGAAAGCCTGCAGCGAGCGCTTTTCCCAGGTGATGGAGACGCCCGTCTTCTCGCGGTATGCCTCCGATGCGGCGACCAGGGAGTCGTAGGCGCGCGGGTGATCCCAGGTCATTCCGATCAGCTTCGTTCCGGCCGCCGGCCGAGTCTCGCCTTTCCCGTGTTCTTCCATGCCGCACCTTTCATATATGAATCACACATCCGGAATTCGGAATGTCATGCGTGAAGACAATGCGAATACGTCACCGCTTGACAAATATGACGCACAATCCCTATGGGATGACTCATATATGAAATGTTCTCTCACTGGTCAACGATAAGGGAAATGTGGTCTTGAGTGGTTCGGTCGAGGAATTGCCGCTTGCCGGAATCCGGGTTCTCGATTTCTCGCAGTTTCTTGCCGGCCCGGTCTGCGCCTTGCGCCTGGGGGACATGGGCGCCGAGGTCATCAAGGTCGAGCGCCCGGGCGTCGGGGATGCCTGCCGCGGCCTGGTGGTGGCGGACCAGAAGGTGGACGGCGACAGCCTGCTCTTCCACACGATCAACCGCGGGAAGCAGAGCGTGGTCGCGGACCTGAAGGACGACGACGACCTGGCGGCGGTGAAGCGGCTGGTCGCGACGGCCGATGTCATGATCCACAATTTCCGTCCGGGCGTCATGGAGCGCATCGGGCTCGGCCACGAGGATGTCCGCGAGCTCAACCCGCGGCTGGTTTACGGGCAGGTCTCCGGCTACGGGAAATCCGGTCCCTGGAGCGGGAAGCCCGGCCAGGACCTGCTGGCGCAGTCCCGCTCCGGAATGGTGTGGCTGACGGGCAGCGCCGCCGATGCGCCCGTTCCGATGGGGATCTCGATCACCGACATCGCGGCGGGCATGCACCTGGCGCAGGGCATTCTCGCGGCGCTCTTCCGCCGGTTCCGGACCGGAAGGGGAGGGCTGGTCGAGGTGAGTCTGCTGGCTTCCGCGATGGACCTGCAGTTCGAGCAGTTCACGAGCTATCTCAATGACGGCCATGTCCAGCCGGTGCGCAGCGCGGTGAGCGGCGCGAATGTCTACGCGGCTGCGCCCTACGGCATCTATGAGACCCTGGACGGATTCATTGCGATCGCCATGACGCCCGTTGCCCGGCTCGCGGAACTCCTGTCGCTCGATCGGTTGTTACCTCTTGCCGACCCGGCGGTGGCCTATTCCCGGCGCGACGAGATCAAGGCGATCCTGCGCGATCACCTGAAGACGGGGACGACCGAGACCTGGATGAACCTGCTGGAGCCGGCGGGGATCTGGTGTGCCGAGGTCCTGGACTGGCCGTCCCTGGAGCGTTCCGGCGCACTGGATGCGCTGGACATCCTCCAGCGCATCGAAACCGCCTCGGGGCGCGAGATCGAGACGACCGCCTGTCCCATCCGCTTCGACGGGCGCGTTCCCAGGAATGCGGCCGCGGCGCCCGTGCTCGGGGCCGATACCGACAGAAACCTTTCCGCGCTGCGCGCGCACGAAGAGATCGAGTGTGCCTGATGATCCACGAACAGTTCTTTGAGGATTACGAAATCGGGGCCAGCCGCCGGTCGTTCGGCAGAACGATCACGGAGGCCGACATTGTCATGCACGCCGGGCAGACCGGCGACTTCTTTCCCCATCACATGGACAAGGAGTGGTGCGCGACTCAGGATTTCGGACAGCGCATCGCGCACGGGACGCTCGTCTTCTCGGTCGGCATCGGGATGACCGCGTCCACGATCAACCCGCGGTCGATGTCCTACGGCTACGACCGCCTGCGCTTCGTTCGGCCGGTGTTCATCGGCGACACCATCACGGTGAAGACGACCATCACCGAGAAGCGGGACCATCCGAAGAGAAAGACGCACGGCTATGTCCACGAGGCCGTGGAGATGACGAAGCAGGACGGCACGGTCGTTCTGGTGTGCGACCACCTTTACCTCGTGGAACGGCGGGAACCCTTGCCCTGATCCGGCAGGCGTCGCCTTCGGCATCGAAGTGAAATCGGGAGGAGTTGAGAATGATGATCCGTTTTGAAAACCGCACCGTCCCTTTCCGGGAACGGCGCTGAACATCCGGTTCGCTGCCTGTCCGGGCTTTCGGCCCGGTTGCGCGTCCGGTGAGGTGGCGTGTTTATCTGACGCCGTTCACATCTCACCAGACAGCAGGAATTCGCAGCATGACTGACGATAATCGGAAAGCGGGGAAACCCGCCGGCAAATACTCGGTTCCGGGGCTGGACAAGGGGCTCGACGTGCTCGAGCTCCTGTCCGATCGCGCGATCTCCATGTCGCAGGCCGACATCGCGAGGGCGCTCGGCAGGACCACCGGCGAGATTTTCCGCACCCTGAGCGCGCTCGAGGCGCGTCGCTACATCCGGCGCACCGAGGCGGGGCACTACAGGCTGACGCTGAAGCTCTTCGAGCTCAGCCGCACCCACTCGCCCTACGAGGAACTGCTGCGCGTCGCCCTTCCGGTCATGCGCCGCCTGTCCGAGCGGATCGGGGAGACGTGCCACCTCACGACATTGCGGGACGGCGAGATCGTCGTGCTGGCGCAGCAGGAGAGCCCGCGGCCGTTCCGCCTCTCCATCGAGGTCGGTTCCCGGCATTCGCCGCTGACCACCACCTCCGGGCGCATCCTGCTGGCGGCGATGGAGGAAGAGGACCGCCTGGCCTTCCTGTCGGATTACACGAGTTTCCACGATCTGCCCGAGGATGTCCGCGAGGCCTTTCTCATCCGCGTGCGCAATGTCGCCGAGCGCGGCTACGAGATCGCCGACGGCGAGCGCTTCGTCGGCGGCCTGGATGTCGGCGTGCTGGTCGGAACGAGGCGGTCGAGCGTCCGCGCCGCGCTCGTCGTGGCGACGCTGCGCAGCGCCAGCGGCCCGGACACGGAGCAGATACTGAAGGCACTGCAGGAGGCAGGGGCCGAAATCACGGAGCGCGTCGGGCTGGGAGAGCACGCACCCCCCGGCGGCGATTGATTCAACAGGTTCTCCGGGTCGCATCGAACAGTTGCAGAGGTTGCCCGGCGTTCGAATAGGGAAAACAAAGGAGGAACCCCCTATGAAGACTATCACGCGACACCTGGGCACCTGGGCCCTTTGCGCGACGGCTATGACGGCATTCGCAACCGGCGCCGACGCGAAGACGGTTCTGCGCTTCGCGCACATGAACTCGCCCACGCACGTCGTGCAACTGGCCGGCGAACGCCTCAAGGCGGCCGTCGAGGAGCGTACGAAGGGCGAGGTCGAGATCGCGCTGTTCCCTAGCGGCCAGCTCGGTTCCAACTCGCAGGTTGCCGAGCAGATCTCGCTCGGCGGCGAGATCATCGGCCACATGGGCACGCCCAACCTCGCCGACTACAACCCGGACTACCAGGTCACGACCTATCCGTTCATGTTCCAGGACTTCGACGAGCTCATGGAGTTCATGAAGACCCCGCTGGTTCGTGACATGGAGAAGGTCGTCGAGGAAAAGAACCTGAAGGTGATGTGCTACTTCGCTTTCGGCGTGCGCGATCTCTACACGCGCGAGACCGAGGTGCATTCGCCGGAGGACATGCAGGGCCTCAAGATCCGCGAGCAACCCCTGCCGCTCTACATCGAGCTGGCCAAGCAGGCCTTCACCGCGGTTCCGACGCCGCTGCCGTGGCCGGAGGTCTACAACGCGCTTGCCGTCGGTGTCGTCGACGCGGCCGAGGCACCGCCGTCCGCGATGCTCGACCAGAAGCACAACGAGCACGTGAAGTACTACATGACCACGAACCACATTCACGATGTCTCGACCTTCACGACCAGCGCTGCGGCCATGAATGCGCTCAGCGACGAGAACCGCGCGATCGTGACCGAGGAGACCCGGAAGGCCTGCGACTGGATCACCGACCAGGTCAAGGCGAGCTACGAGAGCGATGTCGCGAAGGTCGAGGCCTCGGGCGTCAAGATCGTGCGCGATATCGACCGTGCGGCCTTCGCGGCCGGCGCCGCCGGGATCTACAAGGCGTTCCCCGACTGGACCCCCGGACTCTATGACCGGGCGCGTGAAGAGGTCGAGAAGATCCGCGCCAGGTAACGGCGGTTTTCCGCAGATGCCGTCGCCCCGCCCGGTGCGGGGCGGCGGTGCGTGGTGTCTCCATCGTCAGGAAAAAGCATGCTGACCATTCTGTGCAAAATCTCCCGGGGCATCGAGAAGGGATTGGAATTCCTTCTGATCGCGGCGCTTACGTTGATGACCGCGATCGTGCTGGCCGGCGTGTTCTTCCGCTACGTGCTGGAACGCCCGCTCGTGTTCTCCTTCGAGGCTTCGACCATCCTCTTCGCCTGGATCGTGTTCCTGGGCAGCTTCCTGGCCTACAAGGACCGGTTCCACCTGGGCGTGAGGATCATCGACGGATATCTCTCCGTGCGCGGCCGGCGAATCCTGGCGGCTGTTCGCAACCTCGTCATCCTGCTGGTCTCGCTCTATCTGGCGGACAAGTCCTGGGACCTGGCGATGCGGGCCGGGCAGCGCGTTCCGTCGCTGCAGGTTTCCGTCCGGATATTCTACATCGCGATGCCGATCGGTTTCGCGCTGATGGCGGTCCTTTCCGCCGTGCGCAGTGTCACCGCGCTCCGGGGATCGGACGATCCGCCGGACGACGATGAAACGAATTCCGGCGACGGGGAGGCACCGGCATGCTCCTGACAACCATCATCCTTTTCTTCGTGATGCTTCTGCTCGGCGTGCCGGTCGCGTTCGTGATCCTGTCGCTGGGCATTTTCTATGTCGTGAACGAACCTGCGATCATGGATGTCGCCTTCGCCCAGCGCATCATCCTGGGCACGCAGTCCTTTCCGCTGCTGGCCGTGCCGCTGTTCATCCTGGTCGGCGAGCTGATGAACCTTTCCGGCATCTCGTCGCGGGTGATGACCTTCGCGGTTGTCCTGACGCGACGCATGTGGGGCGGTCTTGCGCAGACGAATGTCGTGCTCAGCGCATTGCTTGCAGGCATGTCCGGTTCGTCCAATGGCGACGCGGCCATGCAGGCCAAGACGCTGGTGCCGGAGATGACGAAGCGCGGCTACTCCCCGGCCTTTTCAAGCGTGGTGACGGCGTCGTCGGCGCTGATTGCGCCGATGATCCCGCCGGGGATCGGCCTGATCCTGTTCGGTTTTGTCACCGACCTGTCGATCGGCAGGATGTTCATGGCGGGTATCGTGCCCGGACTGCTGCTCACCCTGGCCCTCATGGCGACCACCTACGTGCAGGTGCGCAAGCACGGTTACGAGCCGCCCGCCACGGAACCGTCCGAGGAAACGCTCCTCGTTTCGTTCCTGAAGGCATTGCCGGCCATCATGCTGCCGGTGATCATTATCGGCGGCATTCGTGGCGGCGTCTTCACGCCGACCGAGGCGGCGGCGGTTGCCGTCTTCTACGCGCTGGTCTTCTGCGTGGTCTACCGCGAAACCACCATGGCCGCCCTCTACCGTTCGATGCGGTCCGTCGTGTCCACGACCGCCGCGATCATGCTCGTGCTCATAGCCTCCTCCGCGTTCAGCTGGATCATGACCTTCGAACAGGTGCCTCAGCAGATCGGCGAAGCGCTGATCGCCGTGACCCAGAACCCGACAATGATGCTCATGCTGATCTTCCTGGTGCTGCTGGTCATCGGCATGTTCGTGGAGGGGACCGCGCTCATACTGGTGCTGGCGCCGCTGTTTCTTCCGGTGGTGCAGAGGCTCGGCATCGATCCGTTCCACTACGGGATCGTGTTCATCTTCACCATCAATTTCGGCGGCATCACTCCGCCCGTAGGCACCGTGATGTTTACCACCTGCTCCGTCACCAAGGTGCCCATCGAGGACTTTGCCCGCACGGGGATCCCCTATTTCCTCACGTTCCTTGCGGTCGGAATGATATTGATCCTGTTTCCGCAGATATCGACATTCCTGCCCAACCTGTGACGCGAGTCCCCGCGGCGTGGTGCGCCACCCCGCGGGAACGCCGAGTGCCTGATGGTCCTGGTGGCGTGGTCTCCGGCGGCAGGTGCCTCCCGGTCAGGGGCTGTCGGCCGATCCGGCGGCCGAAGCCCTGGAGCCGAGAAGCTCGGAGATCGTCCGGCCCGCCTCGATCAGCCTGGCGCGGGTATCCCCGATCGGCAGGAAATGGTCGGTACGGAGACGGTTGATGAAGGGGATCGTCAGCGCGGCAACGATCGTGCCGGAATAGTCGCGGACAGGGACGGACATGTTGTGCACGCCCTCGATGACTTCGGATACGGACTCGCACCAGCCGAGCTTCTCGAAGTTCTCCACGTTTCGCCGGAAGGTATCGACCAGTTCCGGCTCCTTCTGCCGAGTGCGGTCGAGCAGCTTTTCCCGCTCCTTCGGGGGAAGGGAAGAGAACAGGACCGCGCCCGATGCCGTTATGGTGATCGGCACGCGCGCGCCGAGGCGGACGCTGGTGACATTGTTTCCCGGCGCGTCGACCTGCGCGATGATAAGGATGTCGTCGCCGTGCAGGATCGCCAGGTGAACCGACTGGTTCACGTCCAGCGCCAGCTTTCTCATCGTGTCGATGGCGATCGATGAAAGCCGTCGCACCGGCGGATGGCGGTGGGCGATCTCGAACAGCTTGGTGGTCAGCGAGTAGCGTTCCGTCGCCGGATCGAAGGACACGTATTCACGCTCGTTCAGTACCGCGAGCATGCGGAAGATCTCGCTTATCGACCGGTCGAGCGACTTGGCGATGTCACTCTTGCGCATTCCCTCGGCCCGGGATGCGAGCAACTCGAGAATGTCCAGCCCCTTAGACAGTGCGGGCGCCGTGTACTTGTTGGCGCCCTCGTCAGATTCCTTGCGTGAAACAGTCATTCTTCATCCGACTTCGTCTTCATTGACGCACTGCCGCCAGAAACGGGCCGCGATCCGGCAATCTACCGTGCCGGTGCGTAACACGTCCACTACGACCCTTGCTGCAGGAACCCGACGCAGGTCGGCGTGCCGATGCCGATCGTGGCCACCGTTCCGCCCAGCGCCGCGTCCTCGCCGATTGCGAGGACAACGACCTCGTCGCTGTCCTGGTTGGCGATCGCGAGATAGCGGCCCGTGCTGTCGCAGGCGAAGTGGCGCGGCGTGGTGCCGCCGCACGGCGTGCATTCCTCGAGGCGCGGCACGCCGTCCTTTCCGATGGCGATACGCGCGATGCTGTCGTGGCCGCGATTGGCGACGTAGAGATGCTCGCCCGTGGGCGCGAGGGCGATCTCGGACGGATGGTTCGTCCCGGACGCGCCCGGCGGAAGCGTGCCGCAGCGGCCGACGATCTCCGGTTCCGCGCCCGGTCCGACGCGCAGCGTGGTGACGGATGAATCGATTTCCCCGCAAACATGCAACAGCGTGCCGCCGTGGGAGAACGCCATGTGGCGCGGGCCGGTGCCCGGCGTTAGCGCGACGGTGCGGGCCGGCCCCAGGGCGCCGGTATCGGCGTTGAACGGGTAGACGAACAGGGCATCCGCGCCGAGATCGGTCACGATCAGGTGGCGGTTGTCCGCGGTGGCGAGAACGGCATGGGGGTGCGAGCGCTGCTGGCGGGGCAGTTGCGGACCGCTGCCTGACTGGGCCGCGGTCGCGACGATGTCGCCGATATCCCCGTCCGGCTTCAGCGCCAGCACGGCGACGGCCTCTTCCCGGCCGCCGAAATCCTCGTCATTGGCGTGATTGGCGACAAGGAGGAAGCGGCCGGAGCGGTCGAGGCTCAGATGGGCGGTGATCGAGCCGGCGGACGATTGCGAGGAAAGGGGCGTGATCGCGCCACGGTCCGGGGCAATCGCGAATGCCGTGACGGCGCCTTCCGGCCAACGCGGCATTTCCGTGGTCGCGTAGATGTGCGTCAGGTCGGGCGAGGCGATTGCGAAGGTCGGGTTCTCGATGCCCCCGAAATTCGCCAGCACCCTGTGCTGCCCGGTGTCCGTATCCAGGCGGACCAATCGTATCCCGGGCGAGTTGGACGTGGCGAAATAGCCGGTCGGACGATTGCATCCCGAAATGAATAGATCGATTTCTGTCATGGCTCAGATGCTCTCCGCAATTGTTCGTTCGCGGCCGTAGAAGCCGACGAGGGCCAGTATCCCGAGACCGAGCCCCGCCTGGACCGCGGACGGATCGAGCCCGAGGCCGATCAGCAGGGTATTGACCTCGGTCAGGACGGCGGCGCCGATGGCCGTGCCGACGAAGGAGCCCGCGCCGCCGGTGAGGGCGGTTCCGCCGATCACGACCGCCGCGATCGTCTGGAAAAGGTACGGTTCTCCGGCGGCGGCATAGGCGGAGCCCGAAAAGCCCAGAAGCAGGATGCCCGCGATCGAGGCGAAGAAACCGCTGAGCGCGAAGGTGGCCGTCCATGTCGCGACCGGCGGGATCAGTGCGTAGCGCGCGGCCGACGGATTGGAGCCGAGGGCGTAGATCTGCCGCCCGAAGGTGGTGCGGCGAAGAAACAGGACGACCAGGGCGACAAGCACGAAGGCCGCGGGAACGATGCCCGGGAAGGGCAGGGGGCCGAGCGATCCGCCTATCGACACGAACTCGGAAATGAACTGTGGCGCCGTTCCGGAGGGAAACCCGCCGGTCCACTGCTGTACCGCGCCGAGCACGACGGTGCCGACGCCCAGCGTCACGATCAGCGGATGCACGCCGAGCCCCGCGGAGATCAGCCCGTTGACCGCCCCGACTGCCAGCGCAAGCAGGGCGACGATGGCGAAGACGAGGGCGAAGCTCATGCCGTCGCCGTAGAGTTGGGCCGCGACGACGTTGGCCGCGCCGACGACGAAGGGTATGGACAGGTCGATGCCGCCGAGGATGATGACGAGGGTCTGCCCGACCGAGGCGACGGCGAGAAGGGCGCTCAGCACCAGAATGGAGCGAAGGGTGAACACCGACCCGTAACCGTCGATCAGCAGCATGCCGAGGACGTGAAGGACCACCAGCATGGCGAGGGCGCCGAGGATGCGGTTGCCCTTGAACAGCGTTCCGGTCATTGGCCTTGTCCTCCCCTGAGCCGGTTCTCGATCTGCGTGGCGCAGACGGCGAACACGAGGATCGCGCCATAGGCCATCTGCAGGATGAAGGTCGAAACGTTGAAATAGACCAGGATGCTCTGAAGCAGGAAAATGGCCATCGCGCCGATGACCGCGTTCCACGGGCCGCCGCGGCCGCCGGCGAGGCTGACGCCTCCGAGCGCGGCGGAGGAAATCGCCAGCAGGGTGTAGTTCGCGCCGATGTTCGGGTCGGCGGAACCGATCAGCGCCGAAAGCGACAGCGCTGCCAGCCCGGCGAAAAGGCCGCCAAGGACATAGGCGAGGAAGCGGATCAGGCTGACATTCACGCCGGCGGTATACGCCGCCCGGTCATCGCTGCCGCATGCCAGCAGCAGGCCGATATAGGGGAGCCTGGAGAGTGCTGCCCATATCGCGCCGATCGCGATGAGCGGAAGGATCGACCATGCGCCCGAAAGCGAGCGCAGCCATTCGGGAATGGTGCCCGAGGGAGAGGGCACGAAGGTGGTCGTCAGGCCTTCCAGTATGAGGAAGGTGCCGAGGGTGGCGACGATGGGCTGTATGCGCAGCACGGTGACGAGCAGGCCGTTGAACGCCCCGAACAGCGTACCGATGGCGACGGAAGCGGCGATGACGGGAACGGGACCGTGCAGTCCTGCGGCGCCGATGACATAGACGACCACGATGGCGTTCACGAAGCCCATCAGCGGGCCGATGGAAATGTCGAGGCCGCCGCGGCCGGACAGGATGGCCGGCGTGGATGCGAGTGCGGCGCCGATCAGCGGCGCGGCGAGGCCGATCAGCGTTCCCCACGCGGAAGGTGCGAAACGCTGGGGGTTGAACCAGATGTTCGCGATCAGCAGGACAATCATGACCGACCCGCCGACGCCCAGCGTGCGCAGCAGTGCCGCGGGCGCGAAGCGCGACGGGTCGGTGACTGGCGTTTTCCGCATAGGTGTCTCCTCGGCGGCACTCATGCGTTTTCCCCGAACATGGCGGAAAGAACGTTGTGGTTGGTCTTGTCGTGCCCGGACAGGACGGCCGAAATCGCGTGATCGCGAAAGACGACGACCTCGTCCGACAGTTCGACGGCTTCCTCGATCTCCGTCGACACCAGGACGAGGGTCATGCCCTCCTGCGCGAGCTTGCGGAAGATGCCGTAGAGCGTCTGGCGGGTGGCCACGTCGACGCCGCGGGTCGGATCGTTGAGCAGGAGTATCCGGGGATCGGTCGCCAGCAGGCGCGCGATGAGCACCTTTTGCTGGTTGCCGCCCGAGAGCGAGGTGATGGGATTCTCCGGCTGGCCGGCGACCACGGACAGCATGTCGCGATATTTCGCGAAGCGGCGCTTGCGGCGGGACATGCTCGCCAGGCCCGCCACATTGTCCCGGCCGGCCGAACAGATGGCGAAGTTGTCGAGGATCGAGAGGCTGGGGAAGATGCCGTTGGAACGGCGGTCGCGCGGCAGGTAGGCAATGCCCAGCCGGTGTGCCTGCCGCCCGCCGCGAACGGTGTCTTCCCGGTCCGAGTTCCTGACCCTTACGGCGCCGCCCGCGGGCTGGTTCCACCCGGCGAGCGTTTCGAGGAAGGCTTCCTGCCCGTGTCCGTCCAGGCCGGCAAGGCAGGTTATCCGCCCCGCGCCGAAGGCGTGGGTCACGGGGCGGGCACCGGGCTTGAGGACAAGATCGCTGGCGATCAGCGGGGAACTGGCTGCGGCCATCGTCATGCGGCTCCCCCGTTCCGCGCGTGCCCGGGCGCGGCCATCTTTTCCAGCAGGTCGGCGGGAGAGAACTCCCCGCGGGCGAAGGACGCGACATGTTCTCCGTTGCGCAGGACGGAAACGCGGTCGGACAGGCGCATGACCTCCTCCATGCGATGGGAAATGAACAGCACGTAGCGGCCCGCCGCGGCCATGGCTTCCATGCATTCGAACACGGCGTCCCGGTCGTCGTGGTCGAGGGCCGCTGTCGCCTCGTCGAGGACGAGGATCCCCGGGTCGCGGGCCAGCGCGCGCGCGATGACGACCAGCTGCTGGTGGGCGAGCGGCAACCGGCCCGCCTCGATGTCCAGCGGCAGCTTGCCGGCGCCGATCTTCGCCAGTGCTTCGCCCGCGATCTCGAGGCGGCGTGCGCGCGGCATCGGCGCGGCAAAGGGCTTCTCGAGGCCGAGCAGGATATTGTCGATGACCGGCCGGTTCGGGGCGATCAGCACTTCCTGGAAGACGGTGGCGAGACCGATGTCGAGCAGGGCGCGCGGGCGCCCCGTCGGGAGGGCGCGTCCGTCGAGCGTCAGCGATCCGGTATTCGGCCGGACGATGCCCGACAGGATCTTGACCAGCGTGGACTTGCCCGAGCCGTTCTCGCCCAGGATGCAATGCACCGTCCCGGGCGCGAAGTTCACGGAAATGTCTTTCAGCGCCCTTGTTTCGCCGAATGACTTGGACAGGTTTCTGATTTCAAGCATGGTCTGGCCGATGCGCGGCCCCGGTCCGGCCGAAGCCGGACCGGGAGACGCGATCTACTCGCAGGCCGAGGGAGCGTCGGCGTAATCCCAGCCGGGAACCGGCGCGGGATTGGCGAAATACGCGTCCATCAGGTCAGCCGGCAGCGGGTCGCTGGCGGGGACCGGGAAGACGGAGACCGAGTCCACCGTCATGCAGTCCTCGTAGAGGGCGTCGAAATCGTCCATCGACACTTCCGGCAGCGGCACCATGATGGTGTTCATCTTCGGTGCCTGTCCCTGCAGGACGCGCACCGCCACGCGGAAGAGCGTCTGCGCGGTCATGTGGGGCAGCACGCCGTGGCCCTGGAAACGGTAGGAGTCGGGATTCTCCTTCCAGTAGCCGAGCGCATCGCCGGTTATCGAGCCGGTGACGAGCGGCGGCTTCCTGCCGGCCTGCTTGAACGCCTCGGCCACGGCCCGTGACTCGGAGCCGGTGGTCCAGACGGCGTCGATCTCGCCGGGATAGGTGGCCAGTGCCTGCAGGACCGCGCTCTTGGTGACGTTGGCCGTCCAGTTGCCGTTGACGGTGCGGGCAACCTTCATGTCCGGGTGGTTCTCGAGCGCCTTGTCGGCGCCGGCCTTCTCCTGCAGCACGATCGGATGGCCGGCTATGCCCTCGACCATGAGGATCGTCGCATCCTCGCCTTCGGCGGCCGCGATCGCCTCGATCATGTCATGGCCCCAGCTGAAGTAGTTGGAGTCCACGTTGATCGCGTAGGGGCTCGTCACCGCGCCCGCCGCGGTGATGAAGGGAATGCCGGCGTCATAGGCCGCCTTGATCGCGTCGTTGAGCGCGGTCGACGAGCTGACGATGGAGGTGATGACGGTGCAGCCGCGGTCGATGAAGGTACGGATCTGGTTGATCTGCTGGCCCGCGTCCCCGTTGGAATCGGATATCTCGAAGGTCGCGTTTATGCCGTTGTCGTTCAGGCCCTCGACCAGGCGGCGCATCTCGTTCGTCACGGTCACGCGCCACGGATTGCCCTGGTAGGACTCGGAGTGGCACCATTTCCAGTCCGTGCCCTCGACCTTGAAGTCGTCATAGGCGGACGGAAGGATTTCGGTCGTCGCCCCCTCGTAGAGTTTCATCAGGCTGTCCGGCAGGTCGTTGGGCAGGGCATCCTGCGCCGCCGCGGGCCCGCTGACGAGTGTCGTTGCCAACAAGAGATATCGCAGTTTCATTTTTCGCTCCTCCGCAGCCGTTCCTGATCCCGCCATGGACGGGCCTCCGGTTTCGAGCGGGATGCGACGGCCGGCGCCTCCCGAAGTGGTTTTTGTATATAAGACATATTTTCATATACGATACAAGTGTGTATGACAGGGGGTAGCGGATTCGCTCGGATATGCGGTGGAAATCGAGATCAAACGGCGAATTACAAGCAAAACCGGGGGGTTGTGCGCATGCGCCAGCCCTTACGTCGTGAACTCAAATGTGAAGATAAGAATTACATAGGAATCCTGGAGGAGCCATGAGCACGTCATTTGCACCCACGGTTGGCGTTTCGAGCACGAGACCGTCCGACATGCCGGCGGAACACGCCGAATTGCCCGTATGGAACGCCGAGAACTGGTTCTACGAGGACTGGCAGCCGGGGCACCGGATACGGTCCCTGCGTCGCACCATCGCGGAAGGCGAAAGCCATCTCTTCAACACGCTCGTGTTCGACATTCATCCCTACGTGCAGGATCAGATGTTCGCGGAGCGGGAAGGCGTATTCGGCCGCCGGCTCGTCGCGGGAGCTTTCGTGTTTTCCGCCGGCCTGGGCCTCGTTGCCACCAACTGCATCAACGCCTTTTCCTATGGCTACGACAAGCTGCGCTTCATCAAGCCGGTGTTCATAGGCGACACGATCTACACCGTTCGGACCCACCTAGACAAACGGCCGAAATACGAGGACATGGGCCTCATTCGTGCCTCCTACGAGGTCTTCAAGGGCGAGGGGGAACTGGTCCTCTACTGCGAGCACCTGCAGACCGTGAAATATCGCAACCCCGCGGATTTTGCCGACCAGATCGAACGGAGGCCGTCATGACCGCCACGCAGGACCTTCCGCTTTCCGGACTGGTCGTGCTCGACATGAGCCAGTTCCTCTCCGGCCCCTATGCGACGCTTCGCCTGCAGGACCTCGGTGCACGGGTGATCAAGATCGAGCGTCCGGGCGCTGGCGACCTTTCGCGCACCCTCTATCTCAGCGACACCGAGATCGGCGGGGATTCGACGATCTTCCATGCCATCAACCGCGGCAAGGAGAGTCTCGCGGTCAATCTTAAGGACGAAAGGGACATCGCCCGGCTCAAGCAGCTCATCAAGAGGGCGGACGTTCTGGTTCAGAACTTCCGGCCCGGAGTCATCGAGCGACTCGGGCTCGACTACGAGGCCGTGCGCGCCATCAACCCGCGCATAGTCTACGGCTCGATCAGCGGTTACGGCGAGGACGGCCCCTGGGTGAAGCGGCCGGGACAGGACCTGCTCGCGCAGGCGCGTTCGGGTGTGATGTGGCTGAACGGCGATGACGGCGACGGCCCGGTGCCCTTCGGGCTTGCCATCGGCGACATGTTCGCAGGTGCCGATCTCGCGCAAGGCATTCTCGCCGGCCTTGTCCGTCGCGGCGTCACAGGCGAGGGTTGCCATGTCCAGACCAGCCTTCTGGAGGCGCTGGTGGACTTCCAGTTCGAGGTGCTGACCACTTACCTGAATGACGGCCGACGGATGCCGAAGCGCTCGGGCTTTCGCAGCGCCCATGCCTATCTGTCGGCGCCCTATGGCGTCTACGAGGCGAAGGACGGCTTCATCGCCATCGCCATGACGCCGATTCCGAGACTGCGCGAGCTGATGGGACTTGAGGCTCTCGATCCCTATTGCGACGATCCGGCGAGCTGGTTCACCAAGCGCGACGAGATCAAGCGGCTGGTTGCAGGTGCGATCGCGGAGCGCAGCGTCGGCGAATGGCTGGCCGTCTTCGAGCCGGCCGACGTGTGGTGCTCGCCGGTGCTCGACTGGGACGATCTGATGGAGAGCGAGGGCTTTGCCATGCTGGACATGCTGCAGACGGTCGAGCGCGAGGACGACGTCACGATCCGCACCACGCGCTCACCGATCCGGGTGAACGGCGAGCGCCCGAAGATCGCCCGCGCGGCACCGCGCGTCGGAGAGCACACCGACGCAATTTTCGCGGAGTTCGGCCTGTGACGATCAGGCTGAACGGCATGACATGGGGCCATCCGAGGGGCTACGACCCGATGGTCGCATGTTCGCGAATCTGGCGGGAGAGGACCGGCGTGGAGATAGCGTGGGACAAGCGGTCCCTGCAGGATTTCGAATCCTTTCCCGTCGAGGAGCTGGCGCGCGCATACGACCTGATCGTGATCGACCATCCCCATGTCGGCGAGGTAACGGCGCAGGACTGCCTGTTGCCGCTGGAGTCCGAGCGGCGTCGCGCGGAGTACGACGCGCTGGAAAACGGCAGCGTCGGAGGGTCGTTCGCCAGCTACAACTGGCAAGGGCATCAATGGGCGTTTCCGATCGATGCGGCTGCACAGGTGCAGGCGTACCGGCCGGACCTGATCGACCGGCCCGTCGAGCGTTTCGAGGACGCAATGGCACTCGCGGAAAGGGGCCGCGTGCTGATCCCGATGCGTCCCCCTCACTCGCTGATGACATACTTTTCGCTTGCCGCAAATCTCGGCACGCCTGTCGCCACCGGCGGCTCCGGCGAGCTGATCGCGATGGATGCCGGTGCGCGGGTCTACGACATGATTGCCGGACTCATGCGCCATGTGCCCGAAGATTGCTACGACATGGATCCGATCGCCGTGTCCGAAAGGATGTGCGAGGCGACCGGCACCTTTGCATGTGCGCCGCTGATCTACGGCTATGTCAGCTACGGGCTGGAGGGATTCCGTCCCAGGGCGCTGGCTTTCGCCGACATGCCGGCCGCCGGTGATCGGGGGCCTGCCGGATCGACGCTCGGCGGAACGGGAATCGCGGTGTCGGCATTCTCGGCCCATGCCGCGGAGGCCCGCGATTTCGCCTACTGGATCGCAAGCGGCGCGGTGCAGCGCGGGCCCTTTGCCGCCGCCGGCGGACAGCCGGGTCACGCGGAGGCCTGGGACGACGACGGGGTCAACGCCGCTGCGGGCCAGTTCTACCGGAACACCCGACGCACTCTCGACGGCGCCTGGATCAGGCCGCGCCACCGCGGCTACATGGCCTTTCAGGCGCTGGCCTCGGAGCGTCTCAACGCCGGGCTGCAATCCGGCGAGGATGCGCGAGCCGTCGTTGCAGACCTGAACGAGATGTTCGCGAGGAGCTGCGGCTGATACCGGTCACAGGTTCCAGATTCGCCTGGCATTCTCCGACAGGAGCTTTTTGCGCTCGTCCGCGCTCGCGCCATCGAGCAGCGCATGCGTCGCCGCGACCCACGCAAGCAATCCTCCGCCGAGCGTGCAAACCGGCCAGTCGCTGCCCCACACGACGCGGTCCCAGCCGAAAGCCTCGATCGTGTGTTCCACCCATGGCCGCAGGGTCTCGGCGATCCAGGTTTCCGGATCGGCATAGGCGACAACGCCCGATATCTTTGCATGAACATTCGGTCGCCGCGCCAGCTCGCCGATACGCTCCATCCACGGCTGGCGCTCCTCGCCCATGATGTCCGGCACGCCGCAGTGATCGAGGATGAAGGTTACGTCCGGCGCGAGATCGGCAAGTGCGATGGCCTTGTCCAGCTGCCGGGGCAGGACGCAGAGATCGAAGGTCAGGCCCGATCCCGACAGGCGCGCCATGTTTTCGCGGAACAGCGCGTTTTCGGAGAGTTCGTCCGGCATGACATGCAAGACCCGCCGGAAGCCCCGGACCAGCGGATTGGCGCGCTGGCGCTCGAGAAATTCCGCAAAGTCGTCTTTTTCCGGGCGGCAGGATGAGATCGCGCCGACGATCAGGCTGTCAGGCCGGTCCGCGAGCGTTGCGACATTGCGGGTCTCGGCCTCGATCATGGAGGGTTCGACATCGACTTCCATGTGCAGTGTGGCCGAAATGCCCGCCCGCCGCGCATCGCGCTCATAACTCGCATAGGGCCAGTCGCGGTTGAGCGGCTCGACACCGCTGAGCCAGGGATAGTCGAGCACTGAACGGTCGATGACGTGCAGATGCGTATCGACGATCATCGTTTGTCCTCCCACCGGGTTCGATCGACCGTATGCTCTCACATGAAAATAAGATATTCAAATAAGAATTATTCAATCGTCCTTGCGTTCCGTTCCCGCCAGCTTCGATAGCTGCCGGGCGGTGTTGGAAAGCATGTCCAGTGTCTGGGTGATGTCGGGCGCCTCCGAGCTGTTTACGAGGGTGATGTAGGGGACGGTGAGCGCGGCGATGGCCCGGCCGTCGGGTGCGAGAACGGGAGCGGAAAGGTTGTACACTCCGGCGGTCTGCGCACTTGGCATCATCTCGTAGCCGCGCTCGCGGATCTGGTTCAGGCGATCGAAGAATTCCTTCGACAGTGCCGGTTGCTCGTTGCTGCGGGAGTGCTCGTTGATCATCATCTGCCGTTCTTCCTCGGACCGGAATGCGAGGAGCACGTGACCGGATCCGGTGTCGTAAAGGCTGATGTGGGACCCGACGCGGATGGAGATTCCCCAGTATCCCGGTGCTTCCTGCTGGGCGACCACGACGACGGACCCGCGGTCGAAGACCGCGAGCTGGTTTGCCTGCCGGGTTTCCTCGGCGAGTTCGCGCATAAGCGGCGTCGCGAAGGATACAAGCCGCCGAACCGGCGCGTGCGACTGCGCCAGGCCGAACAGTTTCAGGGTGAGCGAGTACCGGTCGCCATCGATGCGGGACACGTAGCCGCGTCGCACGAGACGATCCAGCATCCGGTAGAACTCGTTGGGGCTGCGTCCCAGGCGCTTCGCGATCTCGGCTTGCGTCAGGCCTCCGTCGATCTGTGCGAGGAGCTCCAGGATGTCGAGACCCTTGTCGAGGGCCGGCGCCCGGTAGCGATCGTCTTCCTGCGTCATGGTTTTCTCCGTGAATTCCGGGCTTCATATACGCAGGAACCGGTCGGATAACAACGAAATTAAGCCTTGACCGCCAATAAAGAAGATGTTTGCATATGAATGAACCACTCATCCGTGAGGGTTTGGGTATCGTACCCACAACGATTCAATGTCTCGGGAGGAGGCTCATGAAAAAGCTACTGGCCGGCGTTTCCGCCGGTGTCCTCGCATTGCATGCCGGCGGTTTCGCGTTGGCGCAGGAATTGCCTGGCAAATTCGAAGGCGTCACGATCGAGGCCAAGCTGATTGGCGGACAGCAGTACGAGCGGCTCTATGCGCGCATTGCGGAATGGGAGGCCGCGACCGGCGCCAAGGTCAACGTCATATCCAAGAAGAACCATTTCGACCTCGACAAGGAAATCAAGTCGGACATCGCGGTCGGTGCGATCGACTGGTGCGTGGGTTCGAACCATTCCTCGTTCGCGCCCCAGTATCCCGGCATATATGCCGATCTCGCGGCTCTCCTGCCGCAGGAGGAGATCGACGCCTATGTCGACGCCAACATCGCGGCCTCGACGCTCGGCGGCAAGCTCGTCATGCTGCCGCGCGCCCAGTTCGATGTATCGGCGCTCTACTACCAGAAGAGCCTGTATGAGGACGAGGACAACAAGGCGAGGTTCAAGGAGCAGTACGGTTACGACCTTGCGCCGCCGGAAACCTGGGAGCAGGTAAGCGACCAGGCCAAGTTCTTCGCCAACCCGCCGGATTTCTACGGCACGCAGTATGCGGGCAAGGAAGAGGCGATCAACGGCCGGTTCTACGAGATGCTGCGCGCCGAGGGTGGCGAGTATCTCGATGCCGACGGCCGTCCGGCATTCAACTCGGAAGCCGGCGTCCGGGCGCTCAACTGGTTTGTCGATCTCTACCAGGCCAAGGCCGTGCCTGCCGGCACCACCAACTATCTGTGGGACGATCTCGGCCAGGGCTTCGCTTCCGGCACGGTTGCGCTCAACCTGGACTGGCCGGGCTGGGCGGGCTTCTTCAACGATCCCGCCTCGTCGAAGGTCGCCGGCAATGTCGGCGTCGTCGCGCCGCCGAAGGGGTCTTCGGGCGCACGTACCGGCTGGTCGGGCCATCACGGTTTCTCCGTCACGGAGAACTGTGACAACAAGGAAGCTGCCGCCTCGCTCGTCTGGTTCCTGACCAACGAGGACAGCCAGAAGCTCGAGGCCTCGGCCGGCCCGTTGCCCACGCGCGACGCCGTCTGGGACTGGGTCATCGAGCAGGCGGCGGGTGATCCCTATCGCCAGGAGGTCCTCGCGGCCTTCCAGGAAGCCGCGGCTGGCGCCTATCCGGTTCCGCAATCGCCGTCCTGGATCGAGATATCCAACGCGGTCTATCCGGAGCTGCAGGCCGCCATTCTCGGCGACAAGACTGCCCAGGAGGCGCTTGACGACGCGGCAGCCGAGGCAACCGCGATCCTGGAGGATGCCGGAGAGCTCTAGGGTTCCTCCCGAAGGGGGGCGCGGCGGTGCCGTGCCCCTTTTTCCCGGCCGGGCCGCGAGGTTGCCGGTCCGATCGCAGACGCTCCGCATCCCAGTTGAAACTTTCGAGAGGACGCCATGAAAGGGTGGAAGCCCGCTCCGCACGTGCTGCTGCTGTTGCCGGCCTTCATCGTGCTGGCCGCGGTGGTCGTGGTCCCGCTGCTCCTGTCGCTCTATTCGAGCTTTACGCCTTTCCGGCTTACGCGTCCGGAATCCATCTATACCTTCATCGGTTTCCGCAATTACGAGCGCCTCCTGGCGGACCGCGATTTCTGGATCGCCTTCGGGCGGACCGTCCTGCTGCTCACATTCGCGCTCAACCTGGAAATGATCCTCGGCCTCGGCCTCGCCATGCTGGTCGAAAAGGCGACGCGCGGACAGCGCATACTGCGCACGATCATGATGTTTCCGATGATGTTCTCGCCGGTGCTGGTCGGTTTCCAGTTCAAGTTCATGTTCAACGACAATATCGGCGTCGTGAACAACGCCTTGCAGGCGCTCGGTCTGACCGACCGCGCCATTCCGTGGCTGATCGACGGCCATCTCGCGTTCATCTCGATCCTGATTGCCGAGATATGGTCCTCGACCGCGGTGTTCGCGATCTTCATCCTGGCGGGCCTGATGGCGATGCCGAAGGAACCGCTGGAAGCGGCCAAGGTGGATGGATGCACGCCCTGGCAGAGTTTCCGCTACGTGACATGGCCCTTCGTCATGCCGTTCGCCTTCATCGCGATGACCATCCGTTCCCTCGACATCGCCCGGGCATATGACATCGTGAAAATCATGACCGACGGCGGGCCGGCCGGTCGTACCGAGATCCTCTGGACCCTGATCGCCCGGACCGCCTATTCGGATGCGCGCATGGGGCTGGCCAACGCCATGTCCTACATCGCGATCCTGCTCTCCATCCTGTTCACGGCGATGTTCTTCCGGCAACTCGCGAAGGCACGCCAGCAGATCGGCGCGGAGTGGTGACGATGGACGAGAATGCCGTAAATCGTATCAAGCGCGGAGTGCTCCGGATCGGGCACGCGGTCGGTCTGTTCCTGGCCATGGCGATCATCTGCCTGCCGGGGCTCTGGGTCGTGCTGTCCTCGCTCCGGCCGACCGTCGAGATCATGGCCAAGCCGCCGGTCTGGATACCGAACGAGGTGTCGCTCGAGGCCTATGTGAACATGTTCTCCGGCGTCGGGCAGGGGGGCATTCCGGTCCTGGAGTATTTCCGCAACTCGCTCATCATCTCGGTCACGTCCACGGTGATCGCGCTGGCGGTCGGGCTGGCCGGTGGCTACGCCTTCGCCCGCTACCGGTTCAGGGGCAAGTCCGCCATCTTTCTCGGCTTCATGCTGACGCGGACGGTTCCCGGCATCGCGCTGTCGCTGCCGCTGTTCTTCGTCTATGCGCGGCTCGGCATCATCGACACCCATTTCGGGCTCATCCTCGCCTATGTGGCGCTCAACGTGCCCTTCACGATCTGGTTGATCGACGGCTTCTTCCGGCAGGTGCCGCGCGATCTGGCAGAGGCGGCACAGATCGACGGATGCACCCGCTGGCAGGCCTTCTGGCAGGTCGAGTTCCCGCTGGCCCGGCCGGGCATAGCATCGGCGGGCATCTTCGCCTTCCTGATCTCGTGGAACGAGTTCGCGCTCGCCTCCCAGCTGACGCGATCCACCAATTCGAAGACGCTGCCGGTCGGCCTTCTCGACTACACGGCCGAGTTCACCATCGACTGGCGCGGCATGTGCGCCCTTGCCGTGGTGATGATCATCCCGGCGCTCACGCTCACATTCATCGTTCAGAAACACCTGGTCTCCGGTCTCACGTCCGGCGCGGTGAAGGGATAGAAATGGCTACAGTTTCTCTGAAGAACCTGGTCAAGAAATACGGGCAGCTGGAGGTCGTCCATTCCATCGGCCTCGACGTCAACGACCGCGAGTTCATCGCGCTCGTAGGCCCGTCCGGATGCGGCAAGTCGACGACGCTGCGAATGATCGCCGGGCTGGAGGACATCACCTCGGGCGAGATCCGCATCGGCGACCGCGTGGTCAACGACCTGCCGCCGCGCCAGCGCAACATTTCCATGGTGTTCCAGTCCTATGCGCTCTATCCGCACATGACGGTCGCCGAGAACATGGGGTTCTCGCTCAAGATCGCCGGGCGCACGCAGCCCGAGATCGATGCCGCTGTGGCCGAGGCGGCGCGAATCCTGAGCCTCGGGGAACTGCTGGATCGCCGACCCTCGCAGCTTTCCGGCGGCCAGCGCCAGCGCGTTGCCATGGGGCGCGCGATCGTCCGCAAGCCGGACGTGTTCCTGTTCGACGAGCCGCTGTCCAACCTCGACGCGAAGCTGCGCATGCAGATGCGCACGGAAATCAAGAAGCTGCATGCGCAGGTCCAGTCGACCGTGATCTACGTGACGCATGACCAGGTCGAGGCAATGACGCTCGCCGACCGGATCGTCATCATGCGCGACGGTCATATCGAGCAGGTCGGCACGCCCGACGAGGTGTTCCGCCGGCCGGCAACGCATTTCGTGGCGGGATTCATCGGTTCGCCGACAATGAACCTGCGCGAGGCGACGATCGATGATGGCGGGCTCGTCTTCGACAATGGCGACCGGCTGCCTCTTCCCGCCGAATTTCGCGAAGCTGTTTCCGCGGGCCAGAGGGTCGCCTTCGGCCTGCGTCCCGACGATCTCTATCCGACCGGCCACGGGATTCATTCCGGCGAGGCGCACGAGGTGCACGCCATGCGGGTGCCGGTCACGATCACCGAACCGCTTGGCAACGAGACCCTGGTCTTCGTCACCTTCGCCGGCGGCGACTGGATCGCAAGGATGCTCAACCCGAAAGCCCTGCAGTCCGGCGAGGAAATCGAACTCAGCTTCGACCTAAGCCAGGCGCATCTGTTCGATGCGAAAACCGGCAAATCCTTGAGGCGCTAGCACCATGGCCCGAATCGAGAAGATAGAACTGCGCATGGTGGACCTGGTTCCGAAGGTGAAGCGCACCGATGCGATCCAGAGTTTCGTCAGCCAGGAAACGCCGATCGTGACGATCACCGATTCCGACGGTGCGACCGGAACAGGCTACAGCTACACGATCGGAACCGGGGGCTCGTCGGTCATGCGGCTGTTGGCCGATCACCTGGCACCGCGGCTCATCGGGCGCGATGCGGACATGATCGAGGCGATCTGGCACGAACTGGAATTCGCGACCCATGCCACCACGATCGGCGCCATCACCTCCATTGCGCTGGCGGCAGTCGACACCGCGCTTTGGGATCTGCGCGCACGCAAGCAGGGACTGCCCCTCTGGAAGCTCGCCGGCGGCGCGAAGGACCGCTGCCCGCTGTACACGACCGAGGGAGGCTGGCTTCATATCGATACGCAGGCCCTGGTCGACGACGCCCTCGAGGCGCAGTCCAAGGGGTTCAACGGTTCGAAAGTGAAGATCGGCAAGCCGCACGGCGCGGAGGATTTCGAGCGACTGGCGGCAGTACGCGCGGCCGTTGGCGACGGCTACGAGATCATGACGGACTGCAATCAGGGTTTCGCGGTCGACGAGGCCATCCGGCGCGCCGAAAGGCTCCGCGAACTCGATCTCGCCTGGATCGAGGAGCCGCTGCCGGCCGATGACATCGACGGTCATGTCCGCCTGTCATCATCGACGGCGACGCCGGTGGCAATCGGCGAGTCGCTCTACTCCATCCGCCATTTCCGGGAATACATGCAAAAGGGCGCCTGTTCGATCGTGCAGGTCGATGTCGGGCGCATCGGCGGCATCACGCCCTGGCTGAAGGTGGCCCATGCGGCGGAAGCGTTCGACATCCCGGTCTGTCCGCATTTCCTGATGGAACTGCATGTCAGCCTGACATGCGCCGTGCCGAACGGAAAATATGTCGAGTACATCCCGCAACTGGATGAACTGACCGGAAGCCGAATGACGATCGAGGATGGCCACGCGCTGGCGCCGGCCGAGCCGGGCATCGGTATCGACTGGGACTGGGATGCCGTGCTCGGCATGAGCATTCCGGAATTCACCGCGACGGTCACGGAAAGGGGGGACTGAGCCATGCAGCGAATGGGAATGGTGATCGGCCTGAAACCGGAAAAGGTTGCCGAGTACAAGCGCCTGCACGCGGCAGTCTGGCCGGAGGTTCTCGACATGATCTCCAAGTGCAACATCCGCAACTATTCGATCTTCCTGAAGGAACCGGAGAACCTGCTGTTCGGCTACTGGGAGTATCACGGTACCGATTTCGCGGCCGACGCGGCGAAGATGGCCGCCGACCCGAAGACGCAGGAATGGTGGGATGTCTGCATGCCCTGCCAGGAGCCCTTCGAGACCCGTGGCGAAGGGGAATGGTGGGCCATGATGGAGGAGGTATTCCACCATGACTGAGCGCTTCGATCCCGCCGCGCTTGTCCAGGAATGGCCGCTTCCGTCGGCCCCGCGCCCGATCGTGACCTTCGGCGCAGGTTCGATCGTCGGCGACGCTCACTTCCCGGCCTACAGGAAGGCCGGATTACCGGTCGCCGGCCTCTACGATCCGGACAGGGCCAAGGCGGAGAAACTGGCCTCCGAATGGGGCGTGAAGGCCTTCTCCTCGGCGGAGGAAGCGGCCGCCGTGCCCGGCGCCGTCTTCGATCTTGCCACGCCGCCGAAGGTCCATGCCGACATTCTGCGCCTGCTGCCGGAAGGCGCTGCAGCCCTGATCCAGAAGCCGATGGGCAGCGACCTCGACGCAGCGACCGAGATCCTCGAGATCTGTCGCGGGAGGCACCTGAAGGCCGCGGTCAATTTCCAGCTGCGCTTCGCGCCGATGATGCTGGCGGTGAAGGACGCCATCGCGAAGGGCTGGCTGGGCGATGTCGTCGACTTCGACGCCTGGCTGGCCCTGGCGACGCCGTGGGAATTGTGGGCCTTTCTCAAGGGCCTCCCCCGTATCGAGATCACCATGCATTCGATCCACTATCTCGACCTGATCCGCGAAATACTTGGCGATCCCGAGGGCGTGCACGCGAAATCGCTGGGGCATCCGAACCATGAAATGGCGCAGACCCGCACCAGCGCCATCCTCGACTACGGCGACACGGTGCGTTGCGCACTCTCCATCAATCACGATCACAAGTTCGGCCGCAGGCACCAGGCCTGCGAGTTCCGGATCTGCGGCACCGAGGGAGCGGCCTACCTCCAGCTCGGCGTCAACCTCGATTATCCGCGCGGCGAGCCGGATATCCTGGAGATATTCCCGAAGGGAGGGGACGACTGGGTGACGGTGCCGCTCAGGGGTGCATGGTTCCCGGACGCCTTCGTCGGCCGGATGGCCAACCTGCAGCGCTTCGTTTCCGGCGAGGACGCCGAACTGGTGAGCTCGGTGGAGGACGCGTGGAACACCATGGCTCTGGTCGAGGCCGCCTATGCCTCTTCGGCATCCCCGGCGACCCCGCTCGCGAGAAAGCCCTGACGATGGAACAGGCCGTCTACTTCGAGGAATACGAAATCGGCTCCGAGCGCGTTACGTCGGGCCGCACGATCACGGAGACGGACTTCGTGGTTCATGCCGGTCACACGGGCGATTTCTTCCCCCACCACATGGACGCCGAGTTCATGAAGACGCAACCCTTCGGCCAGCGTATCGCCCACGGCACGATGGTCTTTTCCATCGGTGTCGGACTGACGGCGAGCGTCATCAACCCGGTCGCCTTTTCCTACGGCTACGACCGTCTGCGCTTCGTCAGGCCGGTCTTCATCGGGGACACCATCCGCACCCGGGCGACCATCATCTCGAAGGAAGACGACCCGAAGCGTCCCGATTGCGGGCGGGTCGTGGAGCGCACGGAAGTGCTCAACCAGCGCGACGAGGTCGTTCTTGTCGCGGATCACATCTACATCGTCGAACGCAGGAAGAAGCCCGCCTGACGGGCCGAACGGAGAGAACATGGCAGACTGGGTCAAGGGCAGGACCGTGTTGGTAACGGCAGCCGGACAAGGAATCGGCCGCGCGACCGCGCTTGCTTTCGCCGCCGCCGGCGCGCGAACGGTCGCGACCGACATCAACGAGACGGCGCTCGCGGAACTCGCGGAGGCAAGCGGTATCGAAACGCGCCGGCTCGACGTGCTGAAAGACGCGGATGTCCGCGACGCGGTCGCGGAAGTCGGACCGGTTGACGTTCTTTTCAACGGTGCCGGCTTCGTGCACTCCGGATCGATCCTCGAGATGAAGGACGAGGATTTCGATTTTGCCGTCGATCTGAATGTCCGTTCGATGATCCGGACGATCCGGGCGGTGCTGCCCGGCATGCTCGAGCGTGGCAGCGGGGCGATCATCAACATGTCGTCGGTGGCAAGCTCGATGAAGGGCGTGCCGAACCGCTTCGCCTACGGTACGACCAAGGCGGCGGTGATCGGGCTGACCAAGGCGGTGGCCGCCGATTATGTCGGGCAGGGTATCCGCTGCAACGCCATCTGTCCCGGCACGGTCGAAAGCCCGTCGCTGCATGACCGGATGCGCGCGCAGGGCGATTTCGAGGCGGCGCGCGCCGCGTTCATCGCCCGCCAGCCCATGGGCCGGATCGGCACCCCCGACGAGATCGCCGATCTCGCGGTCCATCTCGCCAACGCAACCTATACCACCGGCCAAGCCTACGCCATCGACGGCGGCTGGACGATCTGAAACCCACCCAGGGACCAATTCCGTGACCAAGATTACCGGCCTCAAGACATTCGATCTCCGTTTCCCGACCTCGCAGAACCTCGACGGTTCAGACGCGATGAATCCGGACCCCGACTATTCGGCGGCATATGTCGTGCTCGCAACCGACCAGGACGGCCTGGAGGGGCACGGGCTGACTTTCACGATAGGGCGCGGAAACGAGGTCTGCGTCGCGGCGATCGAGGCGATGCGCCATCTCGTGGCGGGGCTCGATCTTGACTGGATCGCGGAAAATCCCGGTCGTTTCTGGCGTCATGTGACATCGGACAGCCAGCTGCGATGGATCGGACCGGACAAGGGCGCGATGCACCTGGCCACCGGCGCGGTCGTCAACGCTGTCTGGGACCTTCTTTCCAAGCAGGCCGGCAAGCCGGTCTGGCGGCTGGTCGCCGACATGAGCCCGGAGGAGATCGTCGACATCGTCGATTTCCGCTACCTGACCGATGCAATCACCCGCGAGGAAGCGCTGGCGATATTGAAGGCCGCCGAGCCGGGCAAGGCCGAGCGCATCGCCCGGCTCGAAGAGACAGGCTATCCCTGCTACACGACGTCCGCGGGATGGCTAGGTTATCCGGACGACAAGCTGCGCCGTCTCTGTCGCGAGGCCGTCGAGGCCGGTTTCAACCACGTCAAGCTGAAGGTCGGGCGCGATCTCGAGGATGACATCCGCCGCCTCCGCATCGCGCGCGAGGAACTGGGGCCCGACCGCTTTCTCATGATCGACGCCAACCAGGTGTGGGAGGTCGATCAGGCTATCGATTGGGTGCGGCAGCTGTCCTTTGCCAATCCCTTCTTCATCGAGGAGCCGACAAGTCCCGACGACATTGCCGGGCATCGCCGCATCCGCGAGGCGGTCGCGCCCGTGAAGGTCGCGACGGGCGAGATGTGCCAGAACCGCATCGTCTTCAAGCAGATGATCTCCGGCGGCGCCATCGACATCGTGCAGATCGATTCCTGCCGCATGGGCGGGCTGAACGAGGTGCTGGCCGTGCTTCTCATGGCCGCCAAGTTCGGTCTCCCCGTCTGGCCCCATGCCGGCGGTGTGGGGCTTTGCGAGTATGTGCAGCACCTGTCGATGATCGATTTCGTCGCCGTGTCGGGCACGATGGAGGGGCGGGTTATCGAGTATGTCGACCACCTGCACGAGCATTTCGTCGACCCCTGCGACATTCGCAACGCGGCCTACATGCCGCCCGTGAAGCCGGGATTCTCGATCGAGATGAAGCCCGCTTCCATCGAGCAGAACGTCTTCCGCGGCCAGACCAAGGCCGCCTGAATTCAAGACAGCAAGGAAAGAAAAATGAAACTGCTTCGCATCGGCGAGCCCGGAAGGGAAAAACCTGCCATCCTCGACGGAAACGGAATACCGCGCGACCTGTCGTCTGTGGTTGCCGACATTGCCGGCGATACACTGCTGCCGGAAACGATGGCCAGGCTGGAGGCGCTCGACCCGTCGGACCTTCCCGAACTCGACGGCGGTCGCATCGGCCCGTGCGTCGGACAGGTCGGCAAGTTCATCTGCATCGGCCTGAACTATTCCGACCATGCCGCCGAGACCGGTGCCGAGGTGCCGCCGGAGCCGGTGATCTTCATGAAGGCGACTAGCGCGATCTGCGGGCCGAACGATCCGATCATCATTCCCCGCAACTCGCAGAAGACCGACTGGGAGGTCGAGCTTGGCGTGGTGATCGGCAAGCCGGCCAAGTATGTTTCGGAAGCGGAGGCGCTCGAACACGTGGCCGGCTATTGCGTTATCAACGACGTGTCGGAGCGCGCCTTCCAGGCCGAGCGCGCGGGCCAGTGGACCAAGGGCAAGTCCTGCGACAATTTCGGTCAGACGGGACCCTGGCTTGTCACCCGCGACGAGGTGCCCGACCCGCAGGACCTCGGCATGTGGCTGGATGTCAACGGAAAGCGCATGCAGGACGGTTCGACGCGGACGATGGTCTACGGCGTGGCCCATGTCGTCTCCTATCTCAGCCAGTTCTTCACCCTTCAGCCCGGCGACATCATCTCCACCGGCACGCCGCCCGGTGTCGGTCTCGGCATGAAGCCGCAGCAGTTCCTGAAACCCGGCGATGTGGTCGAGCTCGGTATCGAGGGCTTGGGCAGCCAGCGCCAGGATGTCATCGCCGACGCCTGATGCAGCGACGGGAAGGGTAGGCGGCGGAACGGGCCCGGTTGCCTACGCCGCCCAAGGGGCACTTCGTGTCCCTGGTTCCGGATTCGCAAGGACCGTGATTCACGCCGCGGGCCTGCCGCCGGCTGTCAGAAGAAGACTGCGATCAGGTTCGGCCACAACAACAACACCAACAAGGCCAGCAGCTGGATGCCGATGAAGGGCAGGAAGCCCTTGAAGATGTCGGTCAGGGAGATGTGCGACGGGGCGACGGATTTCAGGTAGAACGCCGCCGGGCCGAAGGGGGGCGACAGGAAACTGACCTGCATGTTCATCGTGAAGAGCACGCCGAACCAGATCGCCACATGTTTCGGCTCGAGAGTGCCGATGAAGCCCAGCTCCTCGACCGGCAGAACCATGACGATCGGCAGGAAGACGGGCATGATCAGCAGCACGATGCCGACCCAGTCCATGAACATGCCCATGACCAGGAACACCAGCATCATGACCAGGATGACACCCATGGTAGGCAGCTCCGCGCCGACGATCAGGTTGGCGACATAGGTCGGCCCGCCGACAAGCGTGTAGGACGCCGCCAGCGCAGCCGCGCCGACGGTCACCCAGATGATCGTACCCGTCGACTTCATGGTCCGCATCAGCGAGACCCAGACGACGTCGAATGTCATTTCACCGCGCACCAGTGTGATCACGAACACCGCGACGACGCCCATGGCCGCGGCCTCGGTGATGCCGGTGATGCCTCCGTAGATGGAGCCCAGCACGACCCCGATGACGACCAGTGGCGCGACGAGGCCCTTGCCCATCTGCCATCCGGTGCGCACGCGTTCGCGCCCGATCGCGAATTGCGCGAACAGGGCGCAGCCGGCCAGCACGGCGAGCAGGTAGGGAATGTCGGCGACCATGCCGAGCCGGGCGGGGTCGCCGCCTTCCTCGATGATGTTTCCCCCGGTCACGGTCAGGAACAGCGCCCGCACCAGCAGCAGGGCGGTGGCTGCCGCGACGATGACGGTCATGAAGCCGGCGAACAGGATTGCCTTTTCCGGGCCGGGCGGATCGTCGGGATCCGGCTCGGGCAGGGGAGCCTGTTCGGGGTTCAGCCGGGTGCGGGCGACGATGTAGATGATGAAGAACGATGCCAGCATGAAGCCCGGCAGGAAGGACGCGGTGAACAGCGCCTTGATCGAGGTCTCCGTCACCAGCCCGTAGAAGATCAGGACGATGGACGGCGGGATCATCGTGCCGAGGGAGCCGCTGGCGCAGATCGTGCCGATCGCCAGGTTCTGGTTGTACCCCAGCCGCAGCATCTGGGGCAGGGCGATCAGGCCCAGCAGCACCACCTCACCGCCGACGATTCCCGACATGGCTGCCATGATCACCGCCATGACGGAAGTCACGATGGCTATGCCGCCCCGGGTACGGCTCAGCCACACATTCAGCGAGGAATACATGTCCCTGGCGATGCCGCTGCGTTCCAGAAGCGCGGCCATGAAGATGAACAGGGGAACCGATATCAGGACGTAATTGGTCATCTGGCGGTAGACCGCCTGCGCCACCACCGCCAGCGGCCCGCGCCCGAAATCGCGGAACAGTATGTCCGGTCCGAATTTCATGACCAGCGCAGCGCAGGCCAGCGAGGCCGAGGCAAAGCCGAGCGGCATGCCCATCGCGAGGAGCACGAAGAGGCCAATCAGCAGGATCAGCGAAAGCGTACCAATATCCATCTGATTATTCCCCGATGCTCTTGCGGATATCGTCGATCTCCGCCTCATCGATTTCGTCCAGAGGCGTGTGGTGCTCGGGCAACTTGTTCCAGTCTGCAATGAGGTTGGACAGCGCCTGCAGCGCCACGAGGGCGACGATGACGAGGATGGCGGGCTTGATGGTGGCCGGGATCGGCGGATCCCATGCCGTGCCGAACGTCTCCCAGCGCAGCAGCTTGTCGCGCGCCTCGTTGTATCCGCCCCAGATGAGAAGGACGGTGAACACCCAGATCAGAATGACGGAGGCGATGTCGGAGAGCTGCTGGAGCCGCCGCGGAAACAGGTCATAGACCACATAGATGCGGATATGGCTGCGTTGCTGCATGGCGTAGAGGCCGGAAAGCAGGAACACGAAACCGGCGATCCACAGCGACAACTCGTTCGCCCACAAGGTGGGTTTCTGGAACACGTAGCGCGACACCACCTCGTAGAACATGACCACGACGATGGCGGCAGTGGCAATCATTGCCAGGCGCGAGCACACTAGGCTGACAATGTCGAAGAAGCCGGCCGGCTCCGACTCGATCGCTCCACGCGTATCGGACAGGTAGATGCTGGCCGACAGCAGTGCGACGGTGCCGGCGATCATGGTCACCAGCACAAGGGGCTTGTCGGCGGGAGAAAGGAAGGCCCGCAAGGTAACGCCGGTATCGAAGAAGAACTGGCCCAGAACCAGTAGCAGGACCATGGCGCCGGTGCAGAGCGCACCGGCCAGCATGACCAGGCGCATCGGCCTCCGCGCGGGTCCAAGCCACACACTTTCAGCTTTTTCGGCCATTGATGCCGTCCCACGGGTTGTCAGGTAGTCAGCATATCACGACGAGCCCGCTGGGCCCGTCGCTCGTTTCGAGGGCAAGTAGGCCCGGACTAGTCGATCTTGCCTGTCCGGCGCAGGAAGGCGCGATGCGCTTCGACCAGCGCATTGGCTTCCGGTGTCTTGGCCGCCCATCCGTCCCATGCGCGTTGTGCACCGGCACGGAACTCGGCACGGTCCTCGGGCGACCAGTCGTGTAGTGTCACGCCCTTTGCCTGGAGCTGCGTCGCGGCTTCCGCATTGGCGATCTCGATCGTCATCGCGGTCTGCAGGGCAAGTGCCTGCGTTGCCACGTCGAAGATCGCCTTGATGTCATCCGGGAAGCTGTTCCAGACGTCGAGGTTCAACGTCACGTGGTCGACGGGCATGGAGTGGAAGCCGGGATAGGTGGCATGTTCGACGATGTCATAGAGTCCGAGGCCCACATTGTTGGCCAGGCTGGACGCATCGGCGCCGTCGATGATGCCGGTTTCTAGCGACGTGAAGACTTCGGTGAAGTCCATGACGATCGGGGAAGCCCCCAGCTCGGCGAAGATTTCGGTCTCGAGGCCCGGAGGCGAGCGGAACTTCCAGTCCTTGAGATCCTCGGGGCCGCGGATCGGCTTGGACGAAGACAGGGATTCCTGTCCGCCTGTCCACCAGCCGACGAGGTGCATGTTGTATGCCTCGTAGAGCTCGTTCGCAGCCTCGCGGCCGCCACCGAAGTAGAAGAAGCTGTAGAGCTCGTACGGGGTGTCGTAGCCGCCCATCGGATCGCCGACGAACTGGAAGGCGGGGTTCTTGCCGGTCTGGTAGGCGCCGCCATGCATTTCGCCGTCGAGAACGCCTGTGGCTGCTGCGTCGAATCCCTCCACGGTTGCGACGACGGCCGACGACCAGAACATCTCTATGTCGACGCGTCCGCCGGACATGGTCTCGACATTCTTGATGAATTCCTGGGCGAGTTTGCCCGATACCGTTTCGGCTGCGTACTGCGTCTGCATGCGCAGGTTGAATTCGGCGGCGAAGCTGGCCGTGGTCAAGAGCGACGAGGCGGCAAGGCCGGCGGCGAGTTTAGCAATCTTCATGTTTTCCTCCCGGGGTGAATGTCTCTCGCGACCTCCGACCTCCTCCAAGTCATACGGCACAGAGATTGCCATGGTCACGCCATCTTGGTATACCATATGCAAAATACGGTCAATAATACGGTATACCATATTGCGCTCGCCGCATTCGGGATGGTTGTGTAAGAGCGGAGAATCATTATTCGAAACAAGGAATTAGAAGTGGCACCGAAGAAATCTACGTCGATCGATCTTCCAACCCTGCCGCGCCAGCGTCTTGGCGATCAGATTGCGGACATCCTGCGCCAGCAGATCCTGCTGGGAGACCTGAAGCCCGGCGACAACATCCCTGAACGGGAAACCTCGGCTGCATTGGGCGTCAGTCGTACTCCCCTTCGCGAGGCATTGCTGATGCTCGAGGCGGAAGGCCTGGTGGAGATGTCGCCTGCCCGCAGTCCGATTGTCGCGAAGCCGTCGCTGGTCGAGGTGACTCATCTGCTGCTGGTTCAATCCGCGCTGGAGGCGCTCGCGGGGGAGTGTGCCTGTGACGAGGCCTCGGACGATGAGGTCGACGAGATCGAGTCGATGCACCAGACCATGCTCGCCACCGTGGACAACCCGGATCCCATTGAGTTCTTCCAGATCGACATGGGATTCCATGAGGCGATCGTCGCTTCGACCAAGAACCTCTCGCTGATCAAGACACACAAGCAATACCACGCCCGGCTGTGGCGTGCCCGGTTCCTGTCTGCGCAGCACAAGGCTGCCCGCGAGGCGGCGATGATCGAGCACGGACGGATCGTCGAGGGCCTTCGCCGGCGCGACAAGGAACTCGTATCCACGAGATTGAAGGAGCACCTGCGTACGGCGATCGAGAACATCAGGAGCATCTACGTGCAGGAAGAGAGCAGGAATGATCCGACAGCTCCGGCGGACAGGAAGCTGGAGCAAACGGATGGATGACGACGACCCGGAGAAAGGTGCGAAGGCAAGACTGCGCTCTCGTGACTGGTTCGACGACCGGACCAATCCCGGAATGACCGCGCTCTACCTGGAGCGTTATCAGAATCACGAATACACGCGCGAGGAACTGCAGTCCGGGCGACCGATCATCGGTATTGCGCAGACCGGGTCGGATCTCGCGCCCTGCAACAAGATCCATGTGTTCCTGATGCACCGGATCAAGGCGGGAATCCGCGACGGCGGCGGAATTCCGATGGAATTCCCGGTCCACCCGATCCACGAGAACGGCAAACGTCCGACGGCGGCGCTGGATCGCAACCTCGCCTATCTGAGCCTGGTCGAGGTCCTGCATGGCTACCCGCTTGACGGGGTCGTCCTGACGACGGGTTGCGACAAGACCACGCCGGCGATGCTGATGGGCGCATCCACGGTCGATCTGCCGGCGATCGTGCTGTCCGGCGGACCCATGCTCGACGGCTGGTGGAAGGGCGAGCTGGCCGGCTCGGGTACCATCATCTGGGAAAGTCGCCGCCTGCTTGCCGAGGGCGAGATCGACTATGACGAGTTCATCAGCCGCGCCTGCGCCTCGGCCCCGTCGCTGGGGCACTGCAACACGATGGGCACGGCCAGCACGATGAACGCGATGGCCGAGGCCCTCGGAATGAGCCTGCCAGGTTGCGCGGCGATCCCGGCGCCGTTTCGCGAGCGCATGAACATGGCCTACGAAACCGGCAAGCGTATCGTCGCCATGGTTGCCGAGGATCTGACACCGTCGAAGGTGTTGACGCGAAAGGCATTCGAGAACGCCATCCGGGTGAATACCGCGATTGGCGGTTCCACCAACGCGCCTCCCCATTTGCAGGCCATCGCTCGTCACGTCGGCGTCGAACTGGACGTCCATGACTGGCAGGAGATCGGCTACGAATTGCCGCTTCTGCTCAACATGCAGCCATCCGGCAGGTATCTCGGCGAGAGCTTCTACAGGGCAGGCGGAATCCCGGCGGTGATGGGTGAGCTCGACCAGGCGGGCCTGCTGCACAGGGACGTGGTGACGGTCTCGGGGAAAACGCTCGGCGATACCCTCGACGGCTGCCGCAGCCGTGACCACGATGTGATCGCGACCGTCGACAAGCCGCTGCGCGAGAATGCCGGATTCCTCGTACTGAGCGGAAACCTGTTCGATTCCGCCCTCATGAAAACCAGCGTGATCTCCGACGCCTTTCGGGAGCGCTATCTGAACAGGCCGGATGCCGAGAATGTCTACGAGGCAAGGGCGGTCGTCTTCGATGGCCCTGAACACTATCATGCGGCGCTGAACGATCCGGCGCTCGAGATCGACGAAAACTGCATTCTGTTCATCCGCGGGACCGGTTGCGTCGGCTATCCGGGGTCGGCCGAGGTCGTGAACATGCAGCCGCCGGACGCCATTCTCAAGGCGGGAATCATGCATCTGCCGACAGTCGGGGACGGCCGACAGTCCGGTACGTCGGAGAGCCCCTCGGTTCTCAATGCCTCGCCGGAAGCCGTTGTCGGCGGAGGACTGGCGCTTCTGAAGACCGGCGACAGGGTCAGGCTCGACCTGAATGCGCGTACGCTCGACGCCTTGGTTGACGACGAGGAATGGGCCGAGCGGAGCGCGAACTGGGTGCCGCCCGAACTGACGAACCAGACGCCGTGGCAGGAGATCTACCGCACCAATGTGGGGCAACTGGCCGACGGGGGGTGCCTGGAACTGGCGACCGCGTACCAGAAGGTCAGACGGCTCATGCCGCGTCACAGCCACTAGGAAATCCGCGGCCGACGGGGAGGAGGGCTGCCGGGACGGGCGCATGTGGCAGCGCGCGCCAGTCGCATCCCCGCACTGCAACGAGGAGCGCGCAATGAACATTCTGCCGGAAAACGCGACACTGCTGGGGCGCGTCTGGAATGCCGAGATACAAGGGCCCGCAGTGGTGACGGTCCGCGACGGGCAGGTGATCGACATCACCGCAAGGAACGCACCGCTGGTCCGCGATATCTGCGAAATGGCCGAACCTGCGGATTACGTGCGCACCGCCGAAGGCCCGTCCCTTGGCACGGTCGACGCGATTTTGAATGCAAGGGCAGGGGACGCCGGCCAGACGCATTTTCTCGCCCCTTGCGACCTGCAGGCGATCAAGGCCTGCGGGGTAACGTTTGCCAGGTCGATGGTCGAGCGGGTTATCGAGGAACAGGCTGCCGGCGACGTCCAGAAGGCTTCCGCCATCCGCGAACGCGTCAGGGCGGTGATCGGCGACAGCCTGAACAACATCAAGGCCGGATCGGACGAGGCGGCGAAGGTCAAGGCGGCGCTGATCGGCGAAGGGCTGTGGTCGCAATATCTCGAGGTCGGCATAGGGCCCGATGCCGAGGTTTTCTCGAAATCGCAAACCCTGTCTTCGGTGGGACCCGGCGCGGATGTCGGGCTGCATCCGATCTCGAACTGGAACAACCCGGAACCGGAGGTGGTGCTGGCGGTGTCGTCAGCCGGCCGGATCGTCGGCGCGACCCTCGGCAACGATGTGAACCTGCGCGACGTCGAGGGGCGTTCGGCCCTGCTGCTTTCCAAGGCCAAGGACAACAACGCCTCCTGCGCCATCGGCCCGATGATCCGCCTGTTCGACGACGGTTTCTCGCTGGACGACGTGCGCGCTGCCGAGCTGGACCTGACCGTGACCGGCATCGACGGCTACAGGCTGGAGGGCTCGTCCTCCATGAAGGAGATCAGCCGCGATCCTCTCGACCTGGTCCGCCAGACCATTGGCCGTCATCACCAGTACCCGGACGGCTTCATGCTTTTCCTCGGCACACTCTTCGCGCCGACCCGGGACCGCGACGTCCCCGGCGAGGGATTCACCCACAAGCTCGGCGATGTCGTGTCCATCTCGTCGCCGATGCTGGGCTGCCTGACCAACACCGTTCGCCTGTCTACCGAGTGCGCGGAATGGACATTCGGAATACGCGAACTGATGCGCAACCTGGCGCGTCGCGGCCTGCTTTAGAACACGGAAAGACGGAACAATGCTTAGAGGCACTCACCTGATAGCCGGCCAATGGATTGGCGGCGAGAAGACATTCACAAACCGGCCGGTTGCGGGGGATGCCGATACATTTGCTGTCGGCACCGTCGGTCTCGTCGACAAGGCCGCGCGGGCCGCGGAAGAGGCATTCCGGTCCTACGGCTATTCGTCCCGCGCAGAACGCGCCGCGTTCCTGCGCGCCATCGCCAGCGAGATCAATGCGCGCGGCGACGAGATCACCGCAATGGGCTGCCGGGAAACCGGCCTGCCGGAAGCCCGGCTGGTCGGAGAACGCGGCCGGACAACGGGGCAGCTCAACCAGTTCGCGGACCATGTCGAGGCGGGTGACTACCTCGACCGGCGCCACGATCCGGCGCTGCCGGACCGCGCGCCGCTGCCGCGTCCGGACATCCGCATGATGCAGCGCCCAATCGGCCCGGTGGCCGTGTTCGGCGCCTCGAACTTTCCGCTGGCCTTCTCCACCGCCGGCGGCGACACCGCCGCCGCGCTGGCTGCCGGCTGCCCGGTCGTGGTCAAGGGCCATTCGGCCCATCCCGGCACCTCGGATCTCGTGGCCCAGGCGATCGACGCGGCGATCAGGGCCCGTGGCGTCCATCCCGGCGTGTTCAGCCAGATACAGGGCGGCGACCGTGCAGTCGGGCAGGCGCTGGTACAGCATCCGCTGATCCGCGCCGTCGGCTTTACCGGCTCGCTCGCCGGCGGGCGGGCACTCTTCGACCTTTGCGCGGCCCGTCCGGAACCCATTCCGTTTTTCGGCGAACTGGGCTCGGTCAATCCGATGTTCATCCTCGACGGCGCGCTGGCCAGCCGTGGCGGCGAGATCGCTGCCGGCTGGGCCGGCTCGCTGACCATGGGGGCAGGGCAGTTCTGCACCAATCCGGGCGTGGCGGTTGTCATCGACGGACCGGAGGCAAAGGCTTTCGCCGACGCCGCGCGGGCCGCTCTCGAAAAGACCGGTGCGCAGACCATGCTGACCGACGGCATCGCCGACGCCTATCACCGGGGCACCGATCGGATCGCCGCCACCAAGGGCGTGCAGGACGTGCTGACCACCACTTGCGACATGCGTAACGCGACGCCCTACCTGTTCTCCACCACGGCCGCCGAATGGCTGGCCAACGCGGAACTGGGCGAGGAGGTGTTCGGTCCGCTCGGCCTGATCGTCACCGCCCGCGACATGGACGAGGTGATCGCCGTCGCAAGATCGTTGCGCGGGCAGCTGACCTGCACGCTGCACATGGACGACGCCGACAGCGCGCAGGCCAGGGCGCTCATGCCGATCCTCGAACGCAAGGCCGGCCGCCTGCTGGCCAACGGGTTCCCCACCGGGGTCGAGGTTTGCGACGCGATGGTTCATGGCGGCCCGTATCCGGCATCGACCAATTTCGGCGCGACCTCCGTCGGCACGCTCTCGATCCGGCGCTTCCTGCGTCCGGTCTGCTACCAGAACATCCCGCCGGACGTCCTGCCGGAAGACCTTGCGCAAGGGGGAGGCCTGTCATGACGGACGCGCTTTTCGATGTATCGGGGACCGTGGTTCTGGTTTCAGGCGGCAGCAGGGGCATAGGGCTTGCCATCGCGAAAGCGTTCCTGTCCCGCGGGGCGAAGGTCATCATCACCGGCCGGAACGAGGATACGCTGCGTGCGGCCTGCGATGCCGTCACGCCCGCGCCCTTCGCTATGACGTACCAACCCTGCGATGTCGCCGACACGGACGCGATTTCCGCCTGCGTCGATGCCGTCATCGCCGATCACGGACGCATCGACACGCTGGTCAATTGCGCGGGCATCAACAAGCGGATGCCCGCTCTGGACTACACGCCGGAGGATTTCGACCGCATCATCGACACCAATCTGCGCGGCGCGTTCTTCATGGCGCAGACGGTCGGCAGGCAGATGGTGAAGCAGGGCAGCGGCAGCCAGATCAATATCGGCAGCCTGTCGACCTACGGGTCGCTGGCCCAGGTTGCTCCCTACGGCATGTCGAAGTCCGCCCTGTCCTCGATGACCCGTGTCATGGCGCTCGAATGGGGCAGGCACGGTGTGCGGGTGAACGAGGTGGCGCCGGGGTTCATCCTGACCGACCTGACCGGGAAGCTCTGGAGCGATCCGAACCTGCAGGCCTGGAACAAGACCGTTACCCCGATGGGCCGCATGGGCGCGGTGGAAGACCTGATCGGCGCGGCGATCTTCCTGGCTTCGCCCGCGGCTGCTTTCCTGACCGGCCAGGTCATCCGGGTGGATGGCGGCGCCTCGGCGGGCATCAACTGGCCGATTGACGGCGAGTTCACGGTCGAACTGCGCGACTAGGCCATCACGGCGACGCGCCCCGGCGCGCGCGCTGGCGTGGTGCTGGTCCCGCAAAGCGGGGCCAAACCGTCAATCGAGCCTGGTCTGGCTGTCGGCATCGAAGAAATGCGCTTTCGGCGTCGCCGCCGACAGCATGATCTCGTCGCCGACAGCCTTGTTGAAATGGGCCGGCAGCACGCAGGTCAGCCTATTGCCGGCCAATTCAACGGTCACATGGGTGTCGGCGCCGGTCGGTTCGACCACGAGAACGGTTGCGGCCGTGCCGTTCTCCTGGTCCTCGACGATGTCTTGCGGGCGTATGCCCATGATGACCTTCTCCCCGGGTCTCGCCTTGAAGCTCGAATGCAGACGCAGCCTGCAATCGTCGGACAGGATCAGGGTCGGTTCGCCTCCATTGGCAAGCCGTCCGTGCAGGAAGTTCATCGAAGGCGATCCGAGAAAGCTTGCCACGAAAACATTCGCGGGCCGCTCGTAGAGATCGAGCGGTGTGCCGACCTGTTCGACCACCCCGGCGCGCAGCACGACGATCCGGTCCGCCATCGTCATCGCTTCGATCTGGTCATGCGTGACATAGACGATGGTGGAGCCCAGCCGCTGGTGCAGGGCCTTGATTTCCGCGCGCATCTGGACGCGCAGGTTGGCATCGAGGTTGGACAGCGGTTCGTCGAACAGAAAGACATCGGGGTCGCGTACGATCGCCCGGCCCATCGCGACCCGCTGACGCTGGCCGCCCGACAACTGCGAAGGTTTGCGCGACAATAGCGGCGTCAGACCCAGTATCTCGGCGGTGTCCTCGACCTTGGTTTTGATGTCGGCCTTGGCCAGCCCCGAAATCTCCAGAGAGAAGCCGAGATTCTGCGCCACCGTCATTTGCGGGTAAAGCGCGTAGTTCTGGAAAACCATCGCGATGTTGCGCTCTTTCGGCGTCAGGTTGTTGACCACCCTTTCGCCGATCCTGATCGTTCCGGCGTTGATTTCCTCGAGCCCGGCGATCATCCGAAGCAAGGTGGACTTGCCGCAGCCGGACGGGCCGACAAGGATGACGAATTCGCCATCCTCGATGTCGATGTCGATGCCGTGGATGACTTCCGCGGCACCGTAGGATTTTCGAACAGCTGAAAGTTCGACCGTCGCCATGCTACGCAGCCTCTATGTCTTGCGGGGCCGAACCCTGAGAGCCAGTCGCGGCCGCCCGGGCAGTTCAACGGCGAAATCGGATTCCACGCCCCCGCCCCTGGTGACATTGCCGTGGCGCGTCGGCGGCACGTAGTATGCGTCCACGATCTTCGCCGGCTCGATGGTCATGTTCCATGTGTCGATCAGGTCGACGTCGTACTGACCGCCATCATTCGGCAATCCCGTGGCCCAGCGTGCGGGCTGGTGCTCGCCGAAATAGAAGTACCGTGTTCCGTCCTCGCCATCCTGGCATGCCGAAATGCGGCTATAGGGAAAGGCGTAGTAGTCGCCCAGCATCGTCAGCCCGTGTTTCACGTCCTCTTCGAGCAGTTCGCGCATCCACTTGATCCGCTTCCACGCTTCGCCGTGCAGCTTGCCGCCCTTGGCCCACCAGATCAGGTCGTCGGGATCGTTGTAGGTCTCGCCGTGACCGGCGTAGCCGCCGCGCATCGTCGTGGTCCAGAACCGGTGCGTCAGTTCCTCGGCCGAGATGTTGCCCCAGCTCTGGTAGAGATTTCCCTCGTATTCGGGCTCGTCGTTGATGACCGGCTTGTCATAGGCCTCGATCCACAGCGGCGTCTGCTTGACGTCCCAATGCTGGATGCAGACATGGGTGATCCAGGGCAGCCGGTGGTTGTAGTTCTTGGCCGGGTTGCCGTTATGGATCGAGCGCAGGTGCTGCATGTGGTCGTTCTCTTCCAGCACATGGCAGAACTTGTGCCACAGTTCCATCGGCTTGGTGTTGAGCAGGAAGTCATACTCGTTGGCAAGCGACCACCAGACATTGCGGTAGGCCGAAATCCGCGCCGCGATATATTCGAGGAAACGGCAATCCTGCTCGGGCGTCATGTCCGCATAGCCCCACCGGTCATAGGGATGGAACAGGATGATGTCCGCCTCGATTCCCATCTCCGCCAGCTTGCCGATCTGGTTCTCGAAATGCCTGAACGCCACCGGGTTGGGACGGTCGAAATCCATGTCCGCCTCGCCGTCGCCGGTCTTCTCGTAGATGTTATGCAGGGCGGGATTGGAGTTGTATGGATAGTGCTTGGGAAACACCGCCATCCGGATCTTGTTGAACCCGGCCTTGGCCAGCGTGGCGAGCGTCTCGTCCTGCATCGCTTCCGGCTGGTGGGTCCACGCATAGCAGGTGGTTCCGAACGGCAGGTAGGGGGTTCCGTCGGCATAGGCGAAATGATGCCGGTTTTGCACCCGGACCGGACCGCGAACGCCCTTGCGAGGCGGCCCGGCCGTCAGCGTTCCTTCCAGCCCGTCGAGTTCGGCAGCGTTGGACGAGGTAACGAACCGCCACTCGCCCTCAGTGTCGGGGCTGAAACGCAGGCGATAGGTTCCGTCGCCATCATAGAAACCCGGGACGTATACCCGGCGGTTGCCGAAAATGAACTCCGCCTTGAAGGAGACATCCACGAAGGGATTGCCATTCGAGGGGCCCTGGGCGGAAAACTCGAATATGTCCCACAGGGCGACGGTCGAATTGGTCATGGTCTGGCTTTCTTTCTTTCTGGTTGGAGACCTTCCGTCACCCTTTGATCGCGCCCGATGTCAGGCCCGAAACGAAGTAGCGTTGGAAGATCAGGTAAACGATGACGGCAGGGATCACCGTCATGACGATGGCCGCGTTCAACTGGCCGTAATTGTTGGAGAATTGTCCCTGGAATGACATCAGGCCCAGCGGAAGGGTCCACATGTGCTTGTCCTGAAGCAGGACCAGCGCCATGGCGAACTCGTTCCAGGTGGCCACGAAATCGAGAATGAGCAAGGCGGCCAGAACCGGCAGCGAGATGGGCAGGAATATCCTTCGGAAGGTTGTCAGATGCGACGCCCCGTCGATCAGCGCGGCCTCGCTCAGTTCCTTGGGGATTGCATTGAAGAAGCCGTGCAGAATGAACACCTGGTAGGGAACGCCGAAGGCAAGATAGGGGAGGATGATGCCGATATAGGTGTCGATCAGGCCGAGCGAGTTCACCAGCGTGAAGAGCGGCGCCAGCATGACCTGGAACGGGATCATGGCGCCGAACAGGACGAAAACCAGGAGCAGCTTGTTCCAGCGCAGCTTGATGCGCGCCAGTGCATAGGCAGCCATGGCCGATATCATCAGGCCGAGCGGCACCTTGATCACGGTGATGATCACGCTGTTGAAGAAGGTGGTCGAGAAGTTGCCCTTGACCCATGCTCCGGAGAAATTCTCCACGGCAACCGTGCTTGGCGGCGCGAACGCGTTGGTGGTCATGATCTCGGAGCCGGTCTTGAGCGCCGTGAACGTGATGAAGATGAACGGCGCGATCCAGACAAGCGCGACTGCGGCGAGCAGAATCCAGAGCGCAATCAGCAGCGGGTCGCGCCGCAGCCGCACGACCTTCTCCTCGTCGCGGACAGTTGAAGCGGACAATGCGGTCACCGGGCTGCCTCCTCGCGCTTCTGCGACCAGCGCAGGTAGGGGACGACGACTGCGAGGGTGATGAGCAGCAGCGTCACGGAAATTGCCGAGCCGCGGCCGAAGTCGAAGATCTGCATTGACTGGGTGAACGCCCACAGCGCCAGCATCTGCGTCGATTGCGCCGGGCCGCCGCCGGTCATCCCGTAGACGATGTCGAATGCTTTCAGCGAGGAAATCGTCGACAGCACGATGACGATGGTCACTGTCACCTGAAGCGCCGGCAGCGTGACATGGCGAAACACCTGCCAGCGGCCCGCGCCGTCGATGCGCGCGGCCTCGACGAGCGAACGGTCGACGTTCTGTAGCCCGGCCAGGAACAGCACCATTGAGAAGCCGACATTCTGCCAGGTGAAGGCGACGAACATCGAATAGAGCGCGACGTCGCGATCGCCCAGCCAGTCCTGAATCCACGACTGCAGGCCGAAGCTCGTCATCACCTGGTTGAAGAGCCCGAAGAACGGGTCGTACATCCAGCGCCACATCGTGGCGACGGCGATCGGGGCAATGATGACAGGCAGGTAGTAGATGGCGCGCATCGTGCCGCGGGCGAACAGCTTTTCGTTCAGGCCCAGGGCGAGCAGCAGTCCGACAAACGGGGGGAAGATCACCGACAGGATGGTCCAGATCACGGTGTTGTTGAAAGCGATCCAGTAGACCGGGTCGTGGGTGAAGATGTGACGGTAATTGTCCAGCCCGACCCACAAGCGGTCGGCAGACAGCCCGTTCCAACGCTGGAAACTCAGGATCACGACGTCGATCATCGGCCAGATCGCGAATACCGTGTAGGCGCCGAAAGCGGGCACAAGCAGGATCAGGGCCTGGGCGCGGGGAGTTTTCAGATACGCAGTGTGGAACATGCTGTCAGTCCGGAACACGGGACGCCCCGCCTTGTGCGGGACGCCGCCGAAAAAGGTCCCGCGGCGTAGCTGTCGCGAGCTTTATTCACGCATCACGAGCGCTTGCTGATGAAAGCCTGCATCGCATCGGCGGCCGCTTGCGGCTCCATGTTGCCAGATGCAACCTCGTTGATGATGCGGAAATACTCGGTCGTCACGTCAAGCGGGAAAGCCTGGTCGCCATTGACAAAGGTGCCCTTTGCGTTGGCGAAGATTTCCTTCCACGTCTTGTACAATTCGGGCACGTCGTCGCCGAGTTCCACCTCCTTGTTGACCGACAACGCGCCGAAAGCACCCTTGATCTGGTTCTGGAAGTCGGTGGAGCTGAACATGTCGAGGAATTCCGCGGCCAGATCCGGGTTCTTCGACTTGTTCGAGATGTAGAGATATTCAGCGAAGCCGTAGAGACGGTCTGTGCCGGTGGGGAACGGATAGACCGCGAAATCGTCCAGATTCGCGCCTTCCTTGATGACGTTCACCTGCCAGTCGCCTTCCAGCATCATGGCTGCCCGGTTGGTGAGGAACAGGTTGGTCGACTGCCGGTTGTCGATGCCCATGAACGGCGCGAGGATGTACTCCGTGGACCACATCTTCAGTTCCTGGAATGCCTCGGCGGCGCAGGGCGTTGTGCTCCAGTCCGCTTCCATGCCGGTCAGCGCGTCATGGGTCTCGACGCCGCAGGTTGTCTCCAGCAGGACGTCCATCAGCCGCATTACGTGCCAGTTGACGGTGCCGCCGAAGGTGAATGCGGGTATGCCGGCTTCCTTGAGCTTCTTCGCCGCGGCGACGAGTTCCTCGTAGGTCTTCGGCTCCTCGGTGATGCCCGCCTTCTCGTAGAGACCCTTGTTGTAGTAGATGGCCTCGCCGGTAAACCGGTACGGCGCGCCGTGCATTCCCGGGCCGAAGGCCTCGACGAAGGCGAGCGAGGGCGTGGAAACGCGATCCTTCCAGCCGTATTTTTCATAATACCCGGTAAGGTCGAGGCTGAGGCCTGCTTTGACGTATTCACCGCCGAGACCAAGGCCGGCCCACATGAAGTAGACATCCGGCCCCGTGTCGGATCCGGTGGCGACGCGAAGCGCGGTCTTGTGCTCGTCGGTGCCGCGCTTGACGATTTCGACGTTCACACCCGGATGCAGCTCCTCGAATTTCGCTTCTGCGGCATCAAGGGCAGCAACCTGCGCTTCCGAAGAATAGTTCAGCGTCCAGACCGTAAGATCTTCAGCCAGTGCCGCGCCTCCAAGCGCGAGGCAGCCCGCCAGCGAGCCGCCAACCAGTTTTGCAACCCTCATCACAATTCCCTCCCAAGGTTCTGTGCATTTGGTATTTTGTATTTTCAACCATCCGGGCTGATGATCATTTTGTCAACAGGTATGATAAGTATACCTTGAATTGGTCGCGGTCGCCCGTCATGCGCACGCGCGGCGGTGTTTTGGGTCGTGGCCGTGGAAAGGGCAGGCGGTTTCTCATGATGCTCGAACCGTGGCCGGCGGAGATTCGCGTGATATTTCAGCTCCATAAAGGAGATGCCGGCAGATTGTGTTCCGCTGCGTAAGTTGCTGGCGGTCGAGGCTTCCATCGGGGGAGCGAAAGTCGACCGGATTCGCTTGGGGGTGCACCCTATAGCTGGCGAATTTCGAGGGGATGAAAGGAGCCTGGAACCAGTTGCACGAGCCGCAGGACCGTGGCAATGGACACATATGACAAGTCAACCAGTGCCGATTCGACGCCGCAAGCTTGCGGATGAAGTGCACGATCGCATCATCTCCTATATTCAGGCCAACGGGCTGAAACCCGGAGATCCGCTGCCATCAGAACGCGAACTCATGAACCTCTACGAAGTGGGTCGTCCTGCGATCCGCGAAGCCATGCAGAACCTGCAATGGATGGGCATGGTCCGCGTGCGCCAGGGGGAGCGTCCGACGGTGGCCGAGCCGTCGATTGAAACGCTCGTAGGGCAGATGGCCCAATCCATGCAGCATTTGCTCGCCCATTCGACGACCACGATGGAGCATCTCAAGGGCGCTCGCGTCGCCTTCGAGACGGCGATGGCGAGCGCCGCTGCCCGCAACCGGACGGAAGCCGACATTGCGGCCCTGAGGGAGGCTCTGGAAAAGCAGGCAGCCCTCAAGGCGGAACCCGACCGGTTTTTGCGCCAGGATGGCGAATTTCATCGCCGTATCGCGAAGATGAGCGGGAACCCGATATTCGAGTCGCTAAGCGCGGCCTTGTTCAATTGGCTCGCGCATTTCCACGTTGATTTCGTCCGCATGCCGGGTAACGAGGAACTGACGCTCGAAGAGCATCGCAGCATCCTCGATGCCATTGCTGCGGGTGACAGCGAAGCTGCCGCGAACCGGATGCGTGATCATCTCAATCGTGCCAACAAGCTCTACCATCAGAAACACCTGAACCTGCAGGCTATGTCGGCTTAGGCTTGGCCATAGCGTTCGGCGTGTTCCCGGAGGGCCGGTTTTACGACGGCGGATTGATTGCCTTCGAAAAGGCGCGAAACGTCATGTTCCGAAAAGGGTGGATGGGCGAGGTGTTCTCGCCCGATGCCGTCCCGAAGCAGGTCGGGGATATCTGCAAGAAGCAGCCCGTTTGCGCTGTGCGTGCGGCGCCTTCCCGCTGAAGCCTCCTAGCCCGGGGTGGTGCCGTTGGTGAAGACGTAGACCGAGTACAGGGAGGTTGTGCCGCAGATGAACAGGCGATTGCGCTTGGCGCCTCCGAAGGTGACATTCGCGACGATTTCCGGAATCCTGATCTTCCCGATCACGGCGCCGTCCGGGTTTATGCAGTGCACGCCCTCGGCGACGCTGGTCCAGACCCGTCCGTCGCGATCGACACGGAAGCCGTCGTAAAGGCCGCTCGTGCTCTCCGAGAAAACTTCGCCGCCGGAGAGGCGACCGTTTGCGTCGACCTTGAACTTCCGGATATGGGCGGGGCCGTCCTCATCGTGGCTTCTCCCGGTGTCGGCGATGTAGAGAAGGCTCTCGTCGGGCGAGAACGCCAGCCCGTTCGGCTGCACGAAATCGTCGGCCACGCGGTCGATCGTCCCGTCCGGATCGATCCGGTAGACGTGGCACCCGTCCTGTTCCATCGGGCTGAGGTCGCCCTCGTAGTCGGTCATGATGCCGTAGAACGGGTCCGTGAACCAGATGCTGCCGTCGGACGAGACGACGACGTCATTGGGTGAATTGAGCCGCCTGCCGTCATAGCTGTCGGCGAGAACCGTGACCGAGCCGTCGTGTTCCGTCCGCGTGACCCGCCGCGTGAGATGCTCGCAGGTCACGAGCCGTCCCTGGCGGTCGACGGTGTTTCCGTTGGAATTGTTGGAGGGGAACCTGAACACGGAGACCGACCCGTCGGTCTCGTCCCAGCGCATCATCCTGTTGTTCGGTATGTCCGACCAGACGAGATATCGTCCGGCGGCGAACCATGCGGGTCCCTCGCTCCATCGCGCACCTGTCCACAGGCGCTCCACGTGGATATGGGCGGCGAACAGGGACTTGAACTCCTTGTCCAGCACCTCGAAACCGGTTCCCTCGATTGGCCCTGTCATGTCGAATCCCTTCGTTGGCGCTAGTTCCCGGACGGCTGCGATTCTGCCGCGGCCGCGGGCATACTGGCCGATTCATCGGGAGGACCGCCATCGGCGATCTGCTCCGGGGCCTTGCTGCTGCGTCGGCGGAGAACCGGTGCGCCGCCCGCCAGGAAGAGTACCCCAAGGACAAGAAAGCCCTTGAGCACGTTCTGTCCGGCATAGTTCCAGCCGATCAGGTTCAGCAGGCCGTCCAGCAGAATGAAGAAGAGGGCGCCGCCCCAGACACCCCACGGCACCGCGCGCCCGCCGGTGATGAGCGTGCCGCCGATCACGACAACGGCGATCGAGTCGAGCAGATAGTCGTTGCCGAGCTCGACATTCGGAGCGGAGAACGCCGCGCGCAGGGCGCCCGCCAGCGCCGCGAGCACGCCGCTTGTCAGGTAGACCACGGCGAGGGCCCTGGTGGAGTTGATGCCGGCATATTCCGCGGCGCGGCGTGCCTGCCCGTAGGCGAGGGTCTGTGTGCCCCAGACGGTCCATTTCAGCAGGAATGAAACAAGCACGGTGAAGGCGATCACGACGACAGCGAAAGCGGGCACGCCGAACGGAGCCCAGCTGAGGAAGCCCTTCAGCGCCGGGTCGGCGGATCCCTGGAAGCCTTTCGCGAGCGTCAGCGAAATTGCGGATGTGATCAGGCTCGTGGCCAGCGTGGCAACGATCGGCGGAATGCGTATGTACAGGATTGCCAGGACGCTGATGGTGGAAAGTGCAAGGCCGGCGGCCATGGCCGCCCCGATGCCGAGGACCCACGATCCGGTTGCTTCGCCGACCGCGATCGACAGAAGACCGCCGAGCGAAAACACCTTCGCCACCGAGACGTCGATATTGCCGGGGCCGGTACTCATCACCAGCATCTGTCCCAGGCCGACCAGCACGAGATAGGGCGCCACGGTGAAGGCGAGCGTGAGCGTCTGGGTGCCGCCGCTGCCCGAAACCATGAATGTCAGTATGAGTACGATCACCGCTGCGAGGAACGACCAGGTCCAAGGCGGGAAGGAAATTTCGCTCAGGCTTCTCATCGGCTGATGCGCTCCACGAAAAGGCGGCCGGCCATGACCGCAATGACAATGGATCCCTGGACGGCCGGTTGCAGGTTCGAGGACAGGTTCAGGAGCGTGAGCAGCACTGTCATCAATCCGAGCGTGATCGCCCCGAACAACGTGCCCCAGGCGACGCCACGGCCACCGGTAAACATCCCGCCGCCGAGGATCACCGCCGCGATGGTTGTCAGCGTGTAACCGGGTACGGCGTTGACGTCGCCGCCGCCGATTTCGGCGGTCAGCGTAAAGCCGGCCAGCACTCCGAGTATGCCGACAGTGGTGTACGCCAGCATCCGCGTGACCAGCAGGGACACGCCGGTCCGCGCAAGCGCTGCCGGATTGCTGCCAAGGCTGCGGAAGCGCGTGCCGAGTCGCGTACGCTGCATGACGAACCAAGTGATGGCCGTGGCCGCCACCATCGTGATGATGGGGGCCGGTATCGACAGGGGCGGCCTCCACAGGGCGTATTTGAACAGCCAGTCGGGTGGCAGGCCTCCGGGCACCGGCAGGATGAACAGGCCTATGCCGAGCCAGACGAATGACGCGCCGAGTGTCGCGATCAGCGAGGGTACTTCGCGCAGCTGGACGAGGGCGCCCATGAGGGCATAGGCAATGACGCATCCGATCAGTGCCATGACGCCGATGAGCGGCGTTTCGCGCATCAGGGTGGCGACGATGGTCGTCACCATGCCGACGAAATAACCGATGCTCAAATCGATGTCGCCGATACTCATCAGCACCATCTGTGCCATGGCGGCAATGGCGAGTGCGACGATCGGCGACATGATCAGCGTCATGCCGCCCTGCGACCAGATACGTGGCTGGATGATGCCGCAGACTATCAGGATTACGATCATTGCAAGCAAGGTGAGGAGGCCCGGCAGAGTGCGGCGTGCTAAGCCCTTGGGCAGACTGCTGGGAACCAGAACGCTACTGGCGGTATTCACGCGGCGGTTTCCTTGGATTCGATGAATGAAAGCGAAATGATCCGTTCGTCCGAGATCTGCGCGCCGCGAAGCTCGCCCGCGATGCGGTTTGCGCGCAGCACATAGGCGCGGTCGCAATGCTGCATTTCGGAGTTCTCGCTGGAGTACCACAGGATCGTGCGGCCTTTATCGGCTTCCTTCCGGATCAGCTGGTAAAGTTCTGCCTTGGTGTGAATGTCGACGCCACGAAACGGATCGTCAAGCAGGATGACTTCGGCATCGGACGCGAATGCGCGCGCCACGATCACCTTTTGCTGGTTGCCTCCCGAAAGGCCGGTGATCGGCGCGCGCGCGCCGCCTCGCACATTCAGAAGGTCCACCCATTTGGAGACAAGCGACGCCTCCCGGTCGATCCGGCGAATGCCGTGTCGCGCGAGGCCCGGAATAGCGGTAATCGACAGGTTTGCCGCAACGTCCCATAGCGGCAGGATACCCGATCGTTGCCGGTCGCCCGGGACATAGGCGCGACGGGCGCTGACTTTGACATCGCCGCCCGATCCGCGCCAAAGGCGGTCGAGCACCTGTTCCTGTCCTTGCCCGGCAATGCCGGCCAGGCCGATGACCTCGCCCTTGTAGGCGATGATCTCCGCTGGCTCCGCGTCGACAGTCGTCATCGGTATGCGCGCCGCAACGGGACGCGAGCCGTCGGCGGCGGGCGCGGCCGCCGCATCGACCGTCTCCGTGACGACGACCTCGCCTCCCATCGCCATGAACAGGTCCCGCTCCGACACGTCTGCCGCGCGGTAGACCGAAACGACGGCCCCGTCCTTCATTACCGCGACGCGGTCGCAGACGGAGAGTATCTCGGTGAGGCGATGCGACACCAGGATGATGCCGGTTCCGCCGGCGCGCAGCTTTCGGACATAGTCGTAGAGCTGGTCGACGGCGCTTCCGCTCAGGGACTCTGTCGGCTCGTCTAGTATGAGCAGGCGCAGGTCGTCGGTGATCGTCGCACGGGCGATTTCGACACGCTGGCGGTCGGCGAGAGGCAGGTCGTCCACGAAGTCGGCGGGTCGTATCGAGTGGTCCGGGAAAATCTCCGCCAGACGCGCGGCGGCGTGTTCGGCCGCGGGCCGGTGCCACCGCCAGCGCGGCATCCAGGCGGCGCTCGAGATATAGATGTTTTCCTTCACCGATAGTTCGGGTGCGAGCGAGCCTTCCTGATATGCCATTCGCACGCCGGGATACCCGGTATGCGGAGGCGAGGAAATGCCCCCGATCGTGACCGAGCCGGAATCGATGGCTTCCAGACCGCTCAGCACCCGCATGAGCGTGCTCTTGCCTGCGCCGTTGTGGCCGACGATTCCCAGCACTTCGCCCGCATATATGTCTAGCGTGACACCGGAAAGGGCTCGTGTCGGTCCATATGTCTTGACCGCGCTTTGGATCCGCGCGAGCGGAACGTCGTCTTTGGAGTTCATGTCATTCACGGTGGCGTGCATGGCAATCGGCGATCGACTGTATTCGGCTGGCATCGGTAAGGAAGACCGGCCGGCGCCATGTCGGCGCTGGCCGGTCCGCGATTGGTCACTGTGTTACCTGACAGGAACCGGCGGGAGCGGGGCGTCTTCAACCGTCCCGTCGATATTGGCCTTGATCTGTGCGTCGACCAGTTCCTTTGTCCACTGCCAGGAGGCGATCTCGTCATCGCCGACGGCGGCAATCCACTTGTCGCGAGCGTCGTCGCTTACCACCACCGGCGGAAAGATCGTGGTCCGCGGAACTTCCTGTCCCTGGTAAACATTGATGGCGGTGAAGAGCGCCGCTACCCCCTGGCCGGGGTCGGACATGACCGCAACCGAGCCCGGCGCGCCATTACCCTCTCCCCAGAATTTCAGGGCACGGCCGCTCGGCGCGAAAGCGACGACCGGCGGTTCCCGCCCTGCGGTCTGGAACGCCTGGACGGCACCGAGACCTTCGCCGCAGCCGACGACACCGTGGACGTCGGGAAGGCTTGCGATGGTGCCAAGCAGGGCTTCCTGCGCCTTGGCGGAATCACAGAATGTGTAGAGTTCGGCGACAACCTCGATATCGGGGTTCGCGTCCAGCATTGCCTTCTGCACGCCGTACATCTCGATCTCGGGCGGTGAACCCTGAACACCGCGTGCCAGAACGACATTACCCTTGCCGCCGATGCCGTCGATGATGGCCTGGGTCGACAGCCGCGCCCAGTCGCTGAAGCTGTTGGTCACGACATAGGCGCATTCGAGATCGGTTGAACTGTCGAACACGGCGACGACGATGCCCTGATCGCACGCCTGCTGCAGTGTCGGATTCAGCGCTGTCGGAGAGGCCGGGTTAACGAGCAGGATATCCGGCTCGTCAAGCAGAAGCGCCTTGAGCTGGGCGATCTGTTCGGTTGCCGAGTTCTCGCCCGGCGCGTTCGACACTTTCCAAGAGCTGATGAGCCCGTCTTCCTGCGCCTTGGCGGCGGCTTCCTCGAAAGCCGTGATCATCGAGCGGCGCCAGGCGTTGCCGAGAAATGCGTTGCTGAGCGCGACGCTGGGGGCTTCCTTGTCCATGGCGGACACCGAAGACGGCATCACCGCCGCCGTTACGACCAGAGCGGACGCTGCCGCCAGTCTTGTGAGACGATTGAATAGTTTCACGTGCATTCCTCCCATTCCTCCCAAAACGGTGTCGAAGACTGTGCCACCGGAACGTCATCCGGATTCCCTGGCAGGAGCCCTCCTGCATTAGATGTGCCCAAGATACAGTTATTACATCTTATGCGAATATAACTTGTATGATATGTATACCTCATGATGTCAAGTTTAGCGGTGCGACTTGATCGCGACACCGCGCACATGCCGGCGCGCGGTTCGGCATTTCGTGAGAGTCTGCGTCACCGGATCTGCCAGGCGGGCGATCGTCCGGTCGGCCGGAGGTGCTCCCGGCAAGTTCGGTGACGCCGTCAAGCCGTGACGCGCTGGTTGCGGCCGTAGAGCAGCAGCATCGCTATGATGACGAGGCCGAACACCACCTGCCGGAACGTGTCCGCCGGCATGTCGAGGCCGAGCTGGACGAAATAGCGCTGGGGCTGCACCACCGAGAGCATCGATTGCAGGATGGTGATCAGGATCACGCCCGCCACGGTGCCGATGTACTTGCCGCGTCCGCCGAGCACGTTGGTGCCGCCGAGGATGATCGCCGCGATGGTCGGCAGGAGATAGGGGTCGCCCATCGCCTGGTAGGACCGGTTGGCCCATCCCGCGAGCAGAACGCCCGCCGCCGCGGCGCAGGCGCCCGAAATCACGAAGCATATCAGGACCACTCTTCGGGTATCGACGCCGCTCAGGAACACCGCGCGTTCCTGGTTGCCGATGGCGTATATCCGCCGCCCCAGGGTCGTGCGGTTGAGCATGAACATGGTCGCGGCGCCGAGCACCAGCCAGATCAGCAGCGGATTGGGCACGCCGGGCACGAGATGGCCGACGGCGAGTTCGCGCATGAACTCCGTCGCCCGGTCCTGAGGCGCGAAGCCGCCGGTGTGATAGACCATCAGCCCCTGCGCCACGGCGTTCATTCCAAGCGTGAAGATCATTGCCGGAGCGCGCAGATAGGCAACCCCCAGACCGTTGATGAAGCCGATGGCGGCACCACAAGATATGCCGAACGGGATGGCCAGCGGAACGCCCAGTTCGGGCCCCAGAATGCCGGCGGCGCCCGTTGCCATCATGCCGCCGACGCCGATTGTCCACGGAATCGACAGGTCGATATGGCCGAGCAGGATGACCAGCATCACGCCGGTGGCGACCACGCCGAGAAACGAGGCCACGTGAAGCTGCTGTACAAGGTACTTCGGTGACAGGAACGCCGGTTCCGCCAGCGCGCCTATGAAGAGAAGCACGACGATGCAGGCGAAGGCGATGACGGTCGCCCTGTCGAACTGCCTGAGTATGATGTCCACGGGACCCATCACCGCTATCCTATCTGTATAGATCGAGTTTGTTCTTGATGCGCAGCACCCTGAGAGAGCCGATGCAGACGGCGGCAAGGAGCACGATGCCGACGAACAGCGGCTGGAGAACCGGGTTGATGTCGAAGACGATCAGCAGGTCGCCGACGGTGCGCATGACGAAGGCGCCGAATATCGAGCCGATGGCGCTGCCCATGCCGCCGAACAGCGACGTGCCACCGATCACCACCGCACCGATCGAATTGAGCGTGTAGTCATTGGCGATGGACAGTTTCGCGGCGCCCGAATAGGTGATGGCGGTGAGCAGAAGCCCGCCGATCGCTGCCAGCAGCCCGGACAGCGCATAGGCCAGGACCTTCGCCCGGTCGATTGGAACGCCGGACATGTAGGCGGCCTGTTCGGAGGAGCCGATCGCATAGGCGGCGCGGCCCGGCACCGAGCGCCTGTAGGGGATCCACACGATCAGCACGACCAGCAGCAGCAGGATGGCCGAGTGGGGGATCGCGAAAGTGGAACGGGTCATGAAATCGGCAAGCTCGAAATTGACCGATCCGCCGGGTTGCGGTCGCAGCGCCAGGGCGATTCCGAAATAGACCGCCCCCATTGCGAGCGTGACGATCAGCGGCTGCAGTCGGCCATAGACGATGACGATCCCGTTGGTGGCGCCGCACAGGAACCCGACGAACAGCACGGCGACGATGCCGAGCGCGGTCGAAACCGGGTCGCCGACGACGATGGTGGACGCCAGGCAGTTCGCCAGCACGAATATGGCCCCCACAGAAAGGTCGAGACCGCCCGTCAGTACCGGCAGCGTTTGCGCCATGGCGACGAGGGCGAGCAGCGCCCCCTTGTTGGACGCCGTGTTGATGACATTCGCGGTGAGGCCGACCGGCTGCTTCCATCCGTAGACCGCGAACATGACGGCGAATATCGTGACGGCGATCAGGATGCCGCGCTGGGCGGCCGACAGGCGGACGGAGAACCGACGACGCGGCGCGGGAGCTTCGTTGGTTCCGACGGTTTCGACGGGCGCGCTCATTGTGCAGCTTCCCTTGCATGGGCGGCCAATGCCAACTCGTCGGTGCCGGCCGGCAGGTTGAGTGCGGCGGACACGAGGTTTGTCTCGTTAAGTTGGCTGCCCGCGAGGCTGCGCACCACCTTGCCGCCATACATGACCAGCACGCGGTCGCAGCAGCCGATCAGTTCGTCGTAGTCGGTCGAATAGAAAAGGATCGCTGCGCCGTCGGCCGCGAGCTTCTGCAGGAGCTGGTAGATCTCCTGCTTCGTGCCGACGTCGATGCCGCGGGTCGGGTCGTTGAGCAGGATGATGCTCGGCTTCGTCATCAGCCATTTGCCGATCACGACCTTTTGCTGGTTGCCGCCCGACAGCGCACCGACCGGACCGTCGATGCCGGCGGCCTTGATCTTCAGCAGCGCGACCATGTCGTCGATCGCACGCTCCTCTGCGGCGAGATCGACAATGCCGAAGCGGCTTACCTTCTCGACGGCTGCAAACGACAGGTTCTCGCGCACGGTCATCGGCAGCATCAGTCCTTCCGCCTTGCGGTCCTCGGGGATCAGTGCCATCCCGATCTCGCCCGACTTGGCCCGCTTCGGACTCGTGAGATTGACCTTCCTGCCGCCGATTTCGACGGTTCCGGTCGTGCCGATGAGCGTGCCGAACAATCCCAGCAGCAATTGCCGCTGACCCTGTCCGTCAAGACCGCCGAGGCCGACGATCTCGCCCGGCCGTATATCGAGGTCGATCCCGTTCAGCTCGCCCTGCCATGACAGGTTTCGGACCTTGAGGATCGGCGCGACATCCGGCTTGTCTTTGGCCTTCGGCGGAAACACACTTTCATATTCGCGGCCGATCATCATCTCGACAATGGCGTTGTCCGACCTCGTGCCCGCCATGAACGTCTCGACCTTCTGGCCGTTGCGGCAGACAGTGCAGACATCGGCGAGTTCGGCGATCTCGTTCATGCGGTGAGAGATGTAGATGATCGCCATACCCTCTTCGCGCAGCCTGTTCAGCATGACGAAAACCTTCTCGACGTCCGCTGCCGTCAGCGCGGATGTGGCCTCGTCGAGGATCAGGATTTTCGGATCGCGGGCCAGCGCCTTGGCGATTTCCACCATCTGGCGGCGCGAAAGCGGCAGTTCGCGGACCGTGGTCGATGGATGGATGCTTTCGCCGCCGACGCGCGCCAGCGCTTCCTCGGCAAGCCGCCGCTGGGCACGGAAGTCGATAAGGCCGAAGCGCTTCGGCGGCCGGGTAATGCCGATATTGTCCGCGACCGTAAGGTCCGGAAGCAATGAGAGCTCTTGGAAAATGCAGGCAATGCCGGCGTCGTTCGCCTCGGTGGGATTGGCGAACCGGACCGGTTTCCCGTCTAGCTCGATCGAGCCGGAATCGGGCCGCACCACGCCCGACAGGACCTTTATCAGGGTTGACTTGCCCGCGCCATTCTCTCCCAGCAGGGCGTGAATGGTTCCCCGGTTCGCCTCGAAATGCACGTCCTGAAGTGCCCGTACACCGCCGTAACTCTTGGTGATGCCCGACATGCGCAGCAGCGGCGCGGCATTGGAATCCGCCATCTCAGATAAGTCCCGTGACAGGGCTGCCGCCGGCAAGTCGATCACCGGCGGCGCCTGGTTGTGTGAAAGGCTAGTTGTCGTCACCGGTCTGAGATGCGATCTCCTCCGCTGTGAAGCCGATGTTGCAGGCATCGAAGTTGTTGCCGGCAAAGAAGCTGCCCGGCAGTTCGGGAAAGACATCGACGCCTTCCTCGAACGGTGCGTACGAGATCGAGGTGGGCAGCGCGATCTGCTGCGGAACGACCTCGCCCTTCAGCGCGGCGATGGCGGTCTTGATCGTCACGGATGACTGGGCCGGTCCCGTTCCGCCGGACTGGCATTCCAGGCCCTTTTCATTGCAGAGCTGGCGGAAGGCGTTCTCCGTCTCGCCGGTGATCGGCACCAAGGGATGGCCGGCATCGAGAAGCGCGGTCGTTGCCCCCTGCGAGCCACCCTGCACATAGATGCCGTCGAAGACGCCGCCGGCAGCGATTGCATCCGCCGTGACCTTCTGGGAATCGCCGGGCGCCCAGTTCCCCACGACATCGGTCACCTCGACCGTGCGGCCCGACGCGTCGATGACCTCATGGAAGCCCTCGTTGCGGGCGATGTCCACGGGCTGGCCGGCAGGACCGCGCACATGCAGGAATTTGGCCGGGTCTGCGTCGGTCTTGGAGAGCAGGAATTCCGCGGCGGACTTGCCGAGGCCCTTCTGGTCGACATTGATGGCGATCTGGTTCGGATCGTCGATCACGTTGTCGAAGGACAGCACCACCACATTGGCGGCATTGGCCTTGCGGACCACGGAGCCGAAGGCCGCGGTGTTGTTGGCATTGATGATGATGGCGTCGAAGCCCTGGTCGATGAAGTTGTTGGCGGCGGCGATCTGGGCGGCGATATCCTCGCCTACCGAGACGACCTTGAACTCCTCGAGCTCGGCAGCGACATCGGGTTGCTGGGCATAAGCCTTGGCGACCGCTATCATCTGCACCCGCCAGTCATTGGCGATGAAGCCGTTTACCAGCGCGACCTTGTACGGCCCTTCGCGGGCTTCCCACTTGAAGTGGGGCGTGTCTTCGGACACCGGCGCGAAACATTCCGGATCGGCTCCCGGCCCCGATACTGTTTCGGGACCTGCCACGGCCATTTGTGTGGCGAGAGCGAGCGCGGCGACGGATGTCGTGTATCTCAGCAGTGATTTCATTGCATTTCCTCCCTTGGAATTCGGCATTTCACGGATTGGCCGAATGGTCGGCACGTTCATTCCGCGTTGACCGGAGCGCCCGTGGCGCTCCCACCCTCAGATCGAAGCTTCCAATTCTTCGCTGAAGTTTCTGAAGCCCTTCATGAGGTGGTTGCGGAGCCTGTACTGGAATGCCAGCCGGTCGCGCGCAGCCATCGCCTCGAGGACGCCCTCATGTTCGTTGTAGGTTTCCGTCTTGAATGTCCGGCGGGTCTTTCCCTTCAGCATGATCCGGAGAATGACTGGCTTCATGACGGTGTAGACGTCGAGGATCGCAGCGTTGTCGAGGATCGAGATCAATCGCACATGGAAGGCGAAATCGAACTCGGAGGCCTCTTCGAGATCATGGATTTCGGCCAGTTGCAGGTTGATGCTCCGCAATTCCTCGATGTCCTGATCCGAGCAGCGTTCGAGTATCGCCTCCGCCGAGCCGACCTCCAGGAGATCGCGGAAGGCCTGGATGTCGGTGAAGGTCTTGCGCGACACTTCCATGGTGTTGAAGGAGAACAGTTCGAAGGCCCGGGACATGCGGTTGTCGGCGATGGTCGCGCCGACCTTCGGACGTACTTCGACCATGCCGTAAGCCTTCAGGATGCGCATTGCTTCGCGTACCGTGTTGCGGGCCGCATTGAAGCGGGTACACAGTTCGCGTTCCGTCGGCAGGCGGTCTCCCACCTTCAGCCCTTCTTCCGCAATCAGGTCGCGGATCTGGCGTACGACGATATCGACGGCGGAGTCCTTGATGCGAGACAGGTCTGGGCGGGTTGCATACTTGTTCACGCTCTTCTCCGCCCACTGATCCAATTCGGCAAACGGGCAGTTCCAGCCCATTTGTTGGACCAATACTGGTAAGGCGGGTTTACGATTGTGTCAATCTATTTGGCTGAAGTTCTTGGATTCATGTGAAGAACACAGAAATATTGCATAAAAACAGCGGGATGGCGACGAATATCCAAAGATAAAATGCGTGAGGCGTCAGGGACGATCTGCAATTTATTGGACCAAAATCGGGTCCCCGATGGGGGCAAGCCTTCATGCTGTCGGCTGAAATCGGCAGGGTCTCGGCGAGACCCGTTGCCTCGACCGGGCCTGCTGTGTCGATGATGTGCTGCCCTTCGTGAGGGGCGCCGCGAAGGCGCTGTCTGCAGCAAGGCGGAGCGCTTGTTCCGGCTGAAAGACAGGCCACCCGCCATGGCTTCAATGGGACGCATGGTGCTCGCGCCCTTCTTGCGGTTTCCGAAGCTGCCGCTTTCGAGAACCGGGGCGAAATTGCGCCGTCAGCGAGGTTTGTGTTGAGGCTGTTTCAAGCCTGCGTGCCGTCGATGGTATCGTATCAAATGTATATTTATTCGGTTAAGCCTATACATTCCTTGCGGTGAAATCGCTGCGTTCAGCGCTTTCTCGATCCGCTGTCGAGGGTGGGTACGCGCCAGGTTCCTGGTTGTTGACATTGGCAGTGAATGCATGTCTAATTAGCATAGAATATTTATTCAGAGGTACATGATGGATATTGAACAACTCCGCAGGATTGCAAACGGCGTCAGGCGGCGTGATCTCCAGGCTGTCTACGAGGCGGGAGCGGGCCACATCGGCGGAGAAATGTCGGTGATCGACATCCTGACCGTCCTCTATTTCCACACGATGTCCGTGAATCCGGAGGAGCCGTTGGATCCGAAGCGGGATCGGTTGGTCCTCAGCAAGGGGCACACGGCGCTCGCACTCTACATTGTGCTGGCAGAGCGTGGCTTCATTCCCAGGGACGAGATTTCCACATTTCTGAAGCCGTATTCCCGTTTGAACGGCCATCCGAACCGGGTCAAGGTGCCCGGCGTCGAGACGAACACGGGTCCGCTCGGGCATGGGCTGCCGGTCGGCGTCGGTATGGCCAAGGCGGCAAGGCTGAACGGAGACGGCTGGCGGACCTTCGTCGTTACCGGGGACGGCGAAATGCAGGAAGGTTCCAATTGGGAGGCGATCATGGCTGCTTCCCAGTTTGGATTGGATAATCTCACCTTGATCATCGACCACAACAGGCTGCAGCAGGGCGCTCGCCTGGCCGACACGAACGAAATCGCCCCCCTGCCTCCCAAGCTCGCGGCGTTCGGCTGGGCCGTAGAGGAAGTCGACGGTCATGACATGGAGCAGATATGCCGGGCATTGTCGCGTGACGCGGTGACCGCCGGAAGGCCGAAATGCGTGGTAGCCCACACCAACAAGGGGCAGGGCATATCGTTCATGTCCGATAATGTCGCCTGGCATCACAAGGTGCCGAACGCGGAACAGTACAAGCTGGCCATGGCCGAACTCGAAGGTGCGGTCCAATGAGTGCTCTTTTCGATGCATCTGAGCTTCACGACTGCCGCGATGCTTTCGCCCAAACGCTTGAAGAACTGGGGCGCGCGAACAGGGATATCGTTGCTGTCTGCAACGACTCGGTGGGGTCGTCGAAACTTGGCGGGTTCCGGGAGAAGTTTCCCGAACGGCTGATCAATGTGGGAATTGCCGAGCAGAACATGGTCGGTGTTGGTGCCGGCATGGCCAATGGGGGCAAGGTGCCGTTTGTTTGCGGGGCTTCGCCGTTTCTCACGGGGCGCGCCCTCGAGCAGATCAAGGCCGATGTCGCCTATTCCCTGGCAAATGTGAAGTTGGTCGGGATCAGCTCGGGCATGGCCTACGGCGAACTTGGTCCCACCCACCATTCCATTGAAGATTTCGCCTGGATACGCGCCTTGCCGAACATCCCGGTAATCGCGCCGGCGGACCGCATCGAAACCGCAGCCGCGGTGAAATGGGCCGCGCAGCATGATGGCCCCTGTTTTCTGCGGCTGAGCCGGGTCGGCGTACCGGATGTCTTTCCCGAGGATCATGCATTCGAGGTGGGGAAGGCAAATGTTCTGCATGAGGGCACCGACCTGACGATCATTGCCAACGGCGTACTCACCCATCGAGCATTGCAGGCCGCCGAAATCCTGGAGGGCCGTGGAATACAGGCACGTGTTCTAAACATGGCAACCGTCCGGCCCGCCGATGTTGATGCGATCAGGGCAGCTGCAGTGCAAACCGGTGCCATAATTACCTGCGAGGAGCATACAGTCTTTGGCGGGCTAGGCAGCGCGGTCGCCGAGGTCGTGGTCGAGACACATCCCGTTCCGATGAAGATGCTGGGGGTGCCGGGGATATTCGCTCCCACCGGATCGGCCAATTTCCTGCTGGACGAATTCGGCATGTCGCCCGATGGTATTGTTGAAGGCGCAATACGGCTCCTGGACCGGAAAGGATAGGCGATGCCGCGTGCGGCCGTGCTGGCGATCGATGAGGGGACGACCAATTCCAAGGCCGTGCTCGTGTCCGCCTCCGGCGAGATCGTTGCCGCCAGCTCTGCGCCCGTACCGATCCGGCATCCGCGATCGGGCTGGGTCGAGCAGGATGCAAGCGAGATCTGGATGGCTACGAGGGCGGCCATTGCCGGTTGCCTGAAATCGGTGCCCGAGGTCGAGATTGTCGCGCTGGGAATATCGAACCAGCGAGAGTCGATACTGATCTGGGACCGCGCGACTGGCGCCCCGTTGGGGCCGGTCGTGACCTGGCAATGCCGCCGCACATCTGCAGTCTGCGACGCTCTCAGGCAGGCCGGGCATGAACCCGATGTCATCGCGCGCACTGGCTTGCCGCTCGATCCGCTTTTCCCCGCGACGAAGGCGGCCTGGCTGCTCGGGAATTGTGCGGGGGCCGGCGGCGACATTTGTATCGGTACGGTCGACAGCTGGCTGATCTGGAAACTCACCGGCTGCGTTGTCCACGAGACCGACCGGTCGAACGCCGCGCGCACCCAGTTGTTCAACCTCGCCGAAGGGCACTGGGATCAAGATCTGTGCGATCTCTTCGGCGTGCCTGTCGAGATGCTGCCGCAAGTACGCGATTCCGCGCATGTCTTCGGAAAGACAGCAGGTGTCGGGGGCTTGCCTGATGGCATTCCGGTCGCTTCCGCGATCGGGGATTCGCATGCGGCGCTCTTTGGTCACGGAGCTTTCGGCGCGGGCGACGGCAAGATCACATTCGGCACGGGGTCGTCGATCATGACCACGATGCCGGAATTCACCCTGCCGCCAGCAGGCATCACGACCACGATCGCATGGTCGTTGGGTGGTCGTTCCACCTTCGCTTTCGAAGGCAACATCCTCGTTAGCGCGTCTATTCTTCCCTGGGCGGCGGAAATGCTGGGGCTTGGAAATGTTGATGCCCTGCTCGATCTCGCGCAAAGCGTGGAAGATGCACAGGGCGTCTCGCTGGTGCCCGCGCATGTCGGTCTGGGATCTCCGCACTGGAATGCTGATGCGCGCGGTCTGGTTTGCGGGCTTTCCTTCAATTCCGGGCCCGGTCACTTGGCCCGAGCCGCTGCGGAAAGCATGGCGTTCCAGGTCAATGACATCCTCTCCCTCGTCGCCTCGGCGGCGAAGGGTGTCGGGCGTGTCTTCGTCGATGGCGGGCCGAGCCGAAACAGATTCCTGATGCAGCTCGTGGCTGACTATATCGACCGTCCGGTTGCGCCCAGCAGGAATTCCGAAGCCTCCGCCATGGGCGCTGCCTACTTGGCTGGACTGGCAGTCGGGTTCTGGTCGGATATTGACGTCATATCCGGGCTTGTCGATCACGGCGCGGAAATTTTGCCGTCCATATCAAGGGAAAAACGGGAAGACGGCCTTGCGGCCTGGGCCAGGGCCATTGCCCGTACGACGCTGGAAGTGTAGCGAATAAATATTCAATGCATATTGTCTGAAGGTTTTGCTCCATGTCCCGTCTGAACGAACTCCGCATGATCGCCAGGGTTGCTCAGATGTACCATATCGAAGGCCTGCGGCAGGCCGAGATCGCCTCGCATCTTCGCATATCGCAGGCGACCGTTTCGCGAATGCTCAAGCGGGCGCAGGAAGAGGAGATCGTGCGCACGACGGTGGTCGCGCCGTCGGGAACCTATGCCGAGCTCGAAGCGGAATTGCGGACGCGGTTCGGGATTTCCGAGGCTGTCGTTGTCGAATGTCAGGAGGATCGCGAAGGCGCCATCATGGCGCGCATCGGGGAGGCCGCGGCGCATTTCGTCGAAGCGACGCTCCAGCCCGACGAAATTATCGGGGTATCCAGCTGGTCGGAAACGATTCTCCGGATGGTGGAGAACATTCACCCGATGAAGAGCGGGAAGGCCAAGTACGTCGTGCAGACGCTTGGCGGCATGGGGGATCCGAGAGTTCAAACGCACGCCAACCAGCTAACGACGAGGCTGGCGAAACTGACCGGGGCCGAGCCGCATCTGTTGAGCGCGCCCGGCGTGGCCCAGTCGCGCGAGGCCAAACTCGTCCTCCTCAGCGATTCCTTTGTTCGGGAAACCATGAACCTGTTCGGCAAGATCACCCTGTCGATCGTGGGAATCGGGGCAATGGAGCCATCGAGCATGCTGGCGCGAAGTGGCAATGTCTTTTCGTCGCGGGAGTTGGCGGAGATCGCCGAGGCCGGTGGCGTCGGAGACATAAGCCTGCGCTTCTTCGACGAGCAAGGTGGCTTGGTGAAGACGCCGCTGGACGAGCGGGTGATCGGCATGTCGTTCGAGGAGCTGTCGAAAGTCGACCGGGTAATTGCGCTGGCGGGCGGCCGGTCGAAAACAGCCGCCATCCGCGGCGCGCTTCGTACGGGTGTCATCGATATCCTGATTACCGACAGATTTACTGCTGGGCGCCTCGTCGGCTCCTCCGGCGCGCGCGAGGCCGCCGGCTAACGGCATCTGCATCGTTGCGGGGCTGCGGAGACGGCCCGGATCGGTCCCGACTCGCGAAATTCGCGCAATCGACCGTGAATATATATGCAGTTATGCATACCAAGGAAAATGGCGCGGTTTTGCCTCGTCCATGAGGTTTCTGCGCTTGACTGACCGTCGCCCTGTATCTACTATGAAAAAACTTCCGGCGATGAATAAATATTCATCTCATGATGATTTCGGCTCTGGGTGCCGGGTCGGGGGGAGGAGTAGCGAGATGACAAGGAGGAGTATCATGAAAAATCGTATGGCAACCTGGGCGGTAGCCGGGTTCGTGGCTGCCGCAGTGGCAATCGCCGGTCAGCCTGCCCAGGCTTTCGACCAGGGCGATCTGATCAAGCCGATCGAAGGCAAGCTGACTTTCGTTTTTATCCCGAAGGTCATCCACCCCTGGTATGAGGTCGTTAAGGCGGGTGCGGCTACCGCAGCCGAGGAATTCGCGGCCCAGGGCGTTGAAATCGATGTGATCTGGGACGAGCTGCCGCAGGCGGATGTTGCCGACCACAATCGCCGTATCGAAACCAATATCGGCCGTCGGCCCGACGGACTGGCGGTGTCTTGCCTGGATCCATCGACCAATGTGCAGCTGCTTGGCGAAGCGGTGGAAGCCGGTACCAACGTAATCACCTTCGATACGTTCTGCTCGGACGACTTCAAGTTCGTCGGGCACAAGAACGATGCCAAGGATGGTGCGGATCTCGCTGCGTTTCTTGCCGAAAAGATTGGCGATGAAGGAAAGGTCGGAATACTTGCCGGCAGCTTGACGGCAGCCAACCATGCCGCACGGGTGCAGGGTTTCAAGGACGAGATGGCCAGGCATCCCGGCATCGAGATCGTGTTCGAACAGCCCGATGACGACGATTTGGAAAAGGCCGTCAGCCTCACCGAGAACGCCCTGCAGGCCAATCCGGATATCAAGGGCATATTCGGATCAAACGCCTCCAACCCGATCGGCGCGGCACGCGCAGTCGTGAATGCTGGCAAGACCGATCAGGTGACTATCGTCGGGATGGACGATCTTCCGGAAACGCTCCAGTTCATCGAGGATGGCGTTATCGCCGGTGTCAAGGCGCAACGGCAGTGGGAGATCGGCTACTGGGCGGTCAAGTATCTGGTGGCAATGAACCAGAACCACACCACGCCGCAGGAGCACGCGACAGGGTCGCAGATCCTGACCAAGGAATTGCTGACCCAGTAATCCCATTGCAGCCCCATCGCGCGCGGTCGATCCGCGCGCGATTTTTCCGGATGATGTAATGCAATCCTTCTTTTTCGAAGCTCGGAACGTTTCAAAATCCTTTGGCGTGGTCCAAGCCCTTCGCGACGTCAGCCTGGGAGCGGCACCTGGGGAGGTGCATGCGGTCATCGGCGAGAACGGTGCCGGCAAGAGTACGTTGATGAACCTGTTCTGTGGCAGGTTCAGGCCGACATCCGGCCAACTCTTCTGCAATGGCGCGTCGGTGAATTTCCAGACGCCGATAGATGCACAAAATGCAGGCATCGCGATCGCGCCGCAGGAGATCAACCTTGTTCCGCTCCTGACGGTTGCCGAAAACGTGGCGCTTGGTGCGCACGTGACCACTCCTTTCGGCATCGATTGGAAGGCGACCCGGGCGAGCGCGATGGAAAACTTGCAAAAGATCGACGAGACTATCGATCCTGATGCCCCGGTATCCACTCTCAGCAAGGCCCAGCAGCAACTCGTCCAGATAGCAAGGGCGGTGGCGACCGACGCTCGCATGCTGATTTTCGACGAGCCGACGGCAGCGCTGACCCAGCGTGAGTCTGATCGTCTGTTCGCCTTCATTCGTCACTTCCGTGATCAAGGCGGAACCGTTTTCTACATATCCCACCGTCTCGAGGAGATACTCGCCCTGGCCGATCGCATATCCGTCTTGCGGGATGGCGCGTTGGTGGGGGAACTCGACCCGGCCAAGACCGACAAGAACGAGATGGTGCGTCTCATGGCCGGTCGAGATGTCGGCGAGCGCGAACCGCACGGTATCTCGCGTGATCACGGAGAAGTCGTGCTCCGTGTCGACGGCCTGAGCCGGGAAGGCGAGTTCAGCGACATAAGCTTCGAACTCCGGCGCGGTGAGGTCCTCGGGGTCGCGGGCCTGATGGGATCTGGCCGCACCGAAGTGGGGCGTTGCCTCTTTGGCGTGACGCGGGCGCATTCCGGCACGGTTGAAGTCTTCGGGTCCGAGCGCCGCATTAGCCACCCGGCTGATGCGATAGCCGCTGGCCTTGTCTATCTGCCGGAAGAACGGAAGCAGGACGGCATATTCCCTTTGCTCTCGATTGCGGAGAACATGGGCATAGCCACTATGGGCAAGTGGAGCGGCCTCCTGGGGCTTCGCCATTCCGACCTGCTCCGGGAAGTCGAAAGCTATATCCGGCGCATTCCGATCAAGGTCGGCCAAGCGAGTGACCCGATTACGAGCCTGAGCGGTGGAAACCAGCAGAAAGTGATCCTTGCTCGCTGGCTGCTGCGCGAGTCACGCATCCTGATCCTCGATGAACCCACGCGCGGCATTGACGTCAATGCCAAGCTGGAAATCCAGGCTCTGCTCCGCGGACTGGCCGAGGAGGGACTGTCCATCGTCTACATCTCCTCCGAGTTGCAGGAGGTGCTGGATGTCTCCGACCGGATTCTTGTCATGCACGAGGGACGGGTCAAGGGAACCGAATTTGCTGACAGTGCGACGCAGGAATCTCTGCTCGCCCTGGCGATGAGCTAAAATGGAGAAATCGATGAAGGACGCGGCGAACCCGGAAATCCGTGCCGGCAATTCTGGCGGGAAGGCGCCGTTGGAAAGGTTTCGCAGCTGGGAAGCCAGCGGCATCCTTGTCGCGCTTGTTTTCCTTTGCGTGGTGCTGGCCATTGCCGCGCCGGCATTCCTTTCGCAGTACAATCTGAGTGTCGTCGCACGTCAGGCGTCCTTCGTGGGGTTGGTTGCGCTCGGTCAGACCCTGGTGCTGCTGATCGGGGGCATAGACCTTTCGGTCGGCGCTGCAGCCGGACTCTCGGCCATTGTCGGGTCTCTCATGCTGACCAAGGCCGGAATCCACCCCTATCTGGTGCTGCCGCTGACCGCGATGTTCGGTTTCGCCATCGGATGCATAAACGGCTTCTTTGTCGCGCGTCTCCGGTTGAACCCCTTCATCGTGACGCTTGCATCCTGGGAGATATTCGCGGGGGCGACACTTGTGATCACGCGTGGATATCCCATTCGCCCTCTCGGTGAGGATTTTCGAGTCTTTGGCCAGGGAGACATCTGGGGCGTGCCCGTGCCGGTCGTGATATTTCTGGTGGCAGGAGCGATTCTGACCTTCGTTCTTACGCGCACACGCTTCGGCCGAAACATCTACGCCATCGGGGGAAATCGCGATGCGGCGGAACTGGTCGGTATCCGGGTCTGGCGGGTCGAGTTCATCGTGTTCGGACTCGCCGGCATGCTCGCCGCCTTGGCTGGAATACTCTATGCGAGCCGGATGGACTCCGGTCAGCCATCGGTGGGCGAGGGGTGGCTGATGGGGGCGATAACCGCTGCCATTATCGGCGGCACCAGCCTGAGGGGTGGCCAAGGCAGCATCGCCGGCACGATCTTCGGAGCGCTTTTGATGGCCGTGCTCGCCAACGGCATCGTTCTGATGAACGTATCTGGCTACTGGGAGCGCGTGATTATCGGTTTGGTTGTGCTGATCGCGATCCTGGTCGATCTGTTCCGGCGCCGATAACACTCCGTATCGGACCGCGATGCGGTCCGATACGACAATTCGTTCGCGTCAGGCCGCCGCATTTCTCTGTTCGGTTTCGATTGCAGCGTGAGCCTTCAATGTCTCGATGGCCGCATCTGCTGCTTCCCGCCCCTTGGTCACGAAATGGGCGAGGAAGAATTCCTCGTGCTCGCTCTTCGGCTGGAAATTGTGTGGCGTGAGCGACACCGAGAGGACCGGGACACCGGTCTTCAGTCCGACTTCCATCAACCCCGAGACCACCGCCTGCGCCACGAAATCGTGGCGATAGATTCCGCCGTCAACCACGAATGCCGCTGCGGCGATGGCGTCATACGCTCCTGTTTCGGCAAGTTTCTGCGCCAGGAGCGGCATTTCGAACGCGCCCGGAACATCGAACACCGAGACCTCGGCATCGCAGCGCAATTCGGCCAAGCGTGCATTGAAACCGACAAGTGCCTTGTCGACGATCTCCGCGTGCCAGCCTGCCTTGATGAATGCGAATTTGGGGGATATTGCCATAGCTCCAGATCCTTTCCTCATGACAAGATCCCAGAGCAAAAGAAACGCCTCGGACGTTAACCCGAACCGTTTCATTCTCTTCCATCCGGACTTTAACCGTCGGCCCCGGATTTTCACCGGTGTCTGCTGACCCGACCCGAAGGCCGGCGCTCGCGGGCTATCACCGCCGGTGGGGAATTTCACCCCGCCCTGAGAATACGTGACTGGTTATTCGGGATGGCGAAACGAGTCAACGTGCTCCGTCATCCTGGTTGCGGGTGTCTGTTCCCGGCCACCCCATGGCTGTCACGCGGGACACGGGACCGACGCGGCTATCAATCGCCGCGCGTTTGGCGCATAGTGGTTCGGATCGCCGCACCGGAACTGCCATATGAAGCGTCATCTTTCCGCGTTGGTGTTTGTCGTTGTGGCACTGCTGGGCGCCGGCATCACGTGGATCGTTTACAAGGCGATCAGCGATACCGCGCAGGCGGAATTCCAGTCGCTCGCCGAAGGCGCGGTCGACCGCGTAACCGGCCGGCTCGACAAGCACCTGTCATTGCTCACGGCGACGAGGGCCTTCATGCAGGCAAGCGGCGGCCGGGTGGATGCGGCTGCATTCCGTATCTTCGTGTCGGGGCTGGATATCGAGGGGCGTCATGACGGCATCCAGGGTATCGGCTATGCGAAACTCGGGGCCAGCGGCGACGGACGTTTCGAAAGCGAAGTGAGAACCGAATACGATCTGCCGCGCGCGATATGGCCGGCGGAAACCGCTCAGCAATGGCGTACGCCGATCGTTCTCCTCGAGCCGCGTGATCCACGAAACGACACCGCGCTCGGCTTCGACATGTTTTCCGAGGCGACGCGGCGCCAGGCAATGCAGGTCGCGATGGCAACAGGCTTGGCGACGGCTTCGGCACCGGTTGAACTCGTCCAGGAGATCACCAGCGTCAAGCAGGTCGGATTTCTCGTCTATGCGCCGTTTCGGAAGACGGGAGCGGTACCCGATGCAGATGGCATGCCGGACGGTTTCGTCTATGCGCCGTTCCGGGCGGGCGACCTGCATGCCGCCGCACTGGAAGCGCCGCCCGTCATGCCGGTCGTCATGAAGGTCTACGACCTGTCCGGTGACGGGCCGGTTGAGCTCTACCGTTCGCCGGCGTTCGCGCGATTGGGAGCGGCGAACGGTCTTGTGACGACGATCGATACGGATGTCGCCGGGCGCAACTGGCGTTTCGAGGTGCACTCGACCGGCAGCATTGCCAAATATGCCGATTTCCTGCCGGTCTATGCCTTGAGCGTGGTGCTGACCGTGCTGGCGGCCTCGCTCGCCGCCGGCGTGCACTGGCAGCACAAGGCGGTGGAATCCGTCCTCGCCTTGCACGAGAACGCGCGGCGCGGGCTTGAGGAAAAGGAACTGCTGGTCCAGGAGATGCGGCATCGCATCAAGAATTCCATATCGCGCATGATGGCGATCGCCCGCCAGACGGCTTCCTCCTCCGACAGTCTCGAAGACTTCAACACGTCCTTCTCGGCGCGAATGAGCGCGATGGCCAAGGCGCAGGACCTGCTTGCAAGGTCGCACTGGGCGCGCGCGAAGCTCGCGGACCTCCTGAGCACCGAGCTGGGCCAGGTGTTCGGTGAAGAAGGGCAGCGGTCCATCGCCGACGGACCGGAAATCAATCTCAACGAACGGGCCACGCAGGCGCTGGGTCTCGTCTTTCACGAGATGGCAACGAATGCCTTGAAATACAGTGGCGTTGCCGATGGCGAGGCGGAATTGTCGGTGAATTGGCGCTATGAAGGCAAGGGTCCGGGCTGCGCGCTCGTGCTCACCTGGACCGAAGATGGCAACGTGGTCGAGGGCGAGCCGGAAGGAAAAGGTTTCGGATCCCGTCTCGTCGAGGCCAGTATCCGCGGCGAACTGGGCGGCGAGATCGACCGCAGTTTCGGCCCGGACGGGATGAGCGTCACCTTCACCATACCTGCAAGCGCGATCGGCTAGGCGGACATCGGCATCACCTAGCGATCGCGGTCGGTCGGTTTCAGCAGGGAACTCGCGAATGCGAAGGCGAGAATGGCGGCGACGGGCAGCAGGGCCGGCGTCGCTTCCCGCGCTCGCGCGGCGCCGGTGGTCGCCGTTTGGGCGATCGCCGCCGTTCGTAGCGCGGTGGCACGTTGCTTCAGGCGCTGCTGGCGGACCCGCAGGACGGCATTCACGGCCAGAGCTGCGACTCCCGCGAGGAGCAGGATGACGGCCGCCGAGACGAGGCCGCCAGCGGCCCCGTAAATCTCAACGAGGATGATGACGGCCGCGGCCACGCCGAGCCCGAAGGCTGCGGCGAAGGCCACGACGGCGATGGCGTAGCAGATGGCCGTCGTCGCCATGCGCTGGCGCAGTCGGGCGATGTCCGTTCCCACCGCCCGCGCGAGAATGTGCAATCCGGCCAGCATGTTCAGCGCCGTGTCAGCAGGGCGGCAAGAAAGCCCACACCGGCCGCAATGCCGAGCGCCTGCAGCGGGTGTTCGCGGATGGAGTTCGCGGCCTTTCGTTCCAGTTCGCTGGCATGTGCGGAGATTTCCTCATAGGCGGCTTCCCCCCGGCGGAACGCTTCGTCGCCTTTCTCGCGGGTGAAATCGCGCGCGGTGCGAAGCCCCAGGTCGCTGACACTGGAAAACCGTTCGGTAAGTGCGGCAAGATCCTCGCGAAGCCCCTCGACCTCGCGCGCCAGTTCGACTTCGCCGGCACGGCCATTCTTGCTCGTGCGTGCGGATTTCGTTGCAGTGGTTGCAGTCATGATGATCTCCTTTCTGGAGTAACAACGCCTGCCGGCCGTGCTGGTTCCATCGCCGTGCCGGCTGGTCGTCTTGGCGTGATGATCCTGCGAACGCCTTCAAGCGCCGGCACACGGTCGGCGATGGACTTGAGCACGACAAGGAAGGGCAGGGCGACAATCAGCCCGGCGATCCCCCACAGCCATCCCCAGAACAGGAGCGAAAGCAGGATTGCCAGTGGCGCGATGTTCAGCCGGCGGCCGAGGAAGTGCGGCGTGACGACATTCGCTTCGATGAAATTGATCGTCAGATAGGCCGCAGGCGGCACCAGTACCTGGAACAGGGTGTCGAACTGGATGATGGATGCGGCGAGCAGGGAGAGGATGCCGATCGCCGGCCCGACGAAAAGGACATAGTTGAGCAGGGCGGCTCCTATCCCCCATGCGTGTGGCAGCGGCACGCCGGATGCCCAGAGGACCAGCCCTACGGCGGTGCCGAGCGCGGCGTTGATCAGGGTGGTTACGAGGAAATAGTGGCTCACCTCGCTCTCGATGCACTTCCATATGCGGGCCGCATTCAGTTTCGAGGCACGGCTCGCGAATGGCATCGTTGCCAGCGTGAGGAACGGTCTTCGTATCGCAAGGACGAATGCAGCGATGGTGAGCGTCGCAACAATACCGGTCACGGCATCGGCGAACGAAATGGCGGCCCGTGTCAGGAAGCCCGGTTCGCGTACGATGACTTCCTGGACGCCCGGATCATTCGCCATGCCCTGCATGTCTTCCGCGACTCTCGAGATGGCGTCGCCTGCCTGCTCGGCCGCGGCAAAGGTCTGGCGCAGGTGAAACAGTTTCGCCCGCAGCTCGGTGATGATCTCGGGATAGGCGTCGACGATCCGGTTCACCGGTCCGGCCATGAGCACGAGCACCAGTACCAGCAGTGCGGCCACGACGGCGAGCAGAAGGCCGGTGGCGATCGTTCGGGGGATGCCGAGCCTTGCCAGCGCATTGCTCGGCAGATGCAGGACCAGCGCTGTCAGCAGGCCGAGCGCGATAGGCAGGAATGCCGGCCTGGCGAAATAAAGGGCCGCGACGATCGCGATCAGGAGCGCGAGGGTCGCGAGCGAGCGGAACAGCAGGCTGTCGAATGTGAGCATTCCGGTCGCTCCCGCATAAGGAATGGCCGCACCCCGGAACGGGGCGCGGCCGGGTTGGTGTTACTCGACGGGAGCGATCAGTATGACCGCGTCCCTGTCGGACTTGTACGTTTCCTCGGAGTATGCCGGCTGGCTCTCCAGGCTTTCCCTTGTCAGGCCGGTCCGGATGGTCGACCATCCGTCCGAACCCTCGGCACGGGCGAATTGCAGGTCGTTCAGCGAGACGGCGGTCGGCTTCTCGTTGATGCCGAGAAAGCCGCCGACATCGATGATTAAGGCTTCGATCCTGCCACCGTTGTCGATCAGGATCTCGGAGACCTCGCCGACCGTTTCATCCCCGGCGCCGGTGACCGACATGCCGATGATTTCGCTGGCTTCCAGCTGTGCCTCGCTCGCCGGCACCGTTTCCATTTTCGGCGTCGCCGACGTCATCGTGTCGTCCTTGTCCATCGCGGCGTCGCCCTCCATGCGCGTCTCGGCGCTAGCCATCTCGTCGCGTTCTAGGGCGGAGCGGTCGAATGCCGGGGCGCCTTCCAGGTCCTGCTTGCTCAAGCCGCCGACCAGGACCATCTCGCCATCCGCGCCGCTCTGCCACTGCAACTCGTCGATCGACATCGCGACTTCCTTCTCGCCGATGCCGAGGAAACCGCCCACGCCGACGATCACGGCAACGGCCCGACCGTCGGGCGTCATGATGATGTCGTTGACATCGCCGATCGTTTCCGCGCTCTCGGCGGTGGACGTGTGGATGTTGGCGCCGATGAAACGGGTGGCGAGCACCTGGCTCGGGTCGGCATTGTAGAAACCGTCGACGGGCGACAGGTATTGCCCGGAATCCCGCGAGAACACGGGCGACGATTCCGTTGCACCTGACGCGTCCTGGGCGAAGGCAGCCGGTTTCGCGATCAGCGCAAGGGCGGCGGTGGTGGCCAGGAGATGCTTTTTCATCGTAAATTCCTTTTGTGAGTGTTTCTGCTCGCATGCCCGGCGGCCACGACTTTCCAGGAACTGGCTGCCGGGTACCTGCCATCAACGCGCCGTCGCGGCGCTGGTTCCAAATTTGTCGGGGAATCGGGTCGCACCCGTTGATCGGGGCATCAATACCTTCCGCGCACACTGACGGCGGCCGGATTAGCCTTCGCGCCGGCCGACCCTTCTCTCACCATTCGCAATTCCAGTCCGGAACCATGTCCTTTCGCGGACGTTGCTTCCCATGCGCACAACGAATGAACGGAAAAGGAGAAAGCCATGCCGCACGCCGTCCTCAAACCGAAACCGGCAACCGAGAAACCCGACACCGGCCTGTCGAAGGATGGTCGAAGGGAAGTCGCGGAGCATCTCTCCGCAGTCCTGACCGATACCTATTTCCTTACGATCAAGTCGCACGTCTACCACTGGAACGTTGTGGGGCCGATGTTCCATGCAATTCACGTGCTTACGGAGGAACATTACAGCGATCTCTTCGCTGCCGCCGACGTCATCGCGGAGCGTATCCGGGCGCTGGGCTTCCACGCCCCGATCGCGGATGCCGCCGGTCCGGACAAGGCGGTCGTTTCGCTGAACACCTCCGCGAAGAGCGCCCACGACATGGTGGCCGACCTGATCGACGAGCACGAAGCGACGATCCGGAGAATGCGTGATGCGGCAGAGGTTGCCGAAGGACATGAGGACTTCGTTTCGCATGACATGCTGGTCGCCCGGCTGACCTTCCATGAGAAGGCTGTCTGGATGCTTCGCGCGCTGGTTACGGAGTAAGCTGATGGGAATCGAAGTTACAGGATTGTTCGGACTCCTCGTCCTGATCGCCGACATCTACGCGATCATCAAGACGCTGGGTTCGGGCGTTTCCACGGGCCGCAAGGTGCTGTGGGTGGTCATCATCCTGCTGCTGCCGGTGCTGGGCTTCCTGCTCTGGCTGTTCATAGGCCCCCGCGGCAGGTAAACGCAGTAATCCGTCTGCCACCTCGGAAAAGCCCGCCTCCCAAAAGGCGGGCTTTTCGCCTTGCGAGGCCGCGACGGGCATCGACGCCGTCGCGTTCCGACACTGCCGGTTCCGTGCCGCAACAGGAAAACGGCGCGCCCCTTTCTGGAAGAGGCGCGCCGTGGTGGGGCGGGGTGTCCGGAAAGTCGCTCCGCCCGGTCAGGCGGCGTCACCGACCAAAGGGCGGTTCAACACGTGGGTTGCCACGTCGTCGGGTCCGTATTCGCTGCTGTCATCGACGCCCAGGATCTCGCAAAGCCGGGTCCTCGCACGCGAGACACGGCTTTTCACCGTGCCTACCGCGCAGCCGCAGATTTCCGCCGCTTCCTCGTAGGAGAGCCCCGTGGCTCCGACCAGGACGATTGCCTCGCGCTGGTCTTCCGGCAGTTGCACCAAGGCTGTCCGGAAGTCCTGCATGTCCATCTTGCCGCTCTGTTCGGGATGAGCGGCCATGGCGGTCGTCAACGCGCCGTCGGCATCCGAGACCTCGCGGCCCCGTTTGCGCATCTGGCTGTAGAATTCGTTGCGCAGTATGGTGAACAGCCATGCCCGCTGATTGGTGCCGGGCTGGAAACTGGCCTGCTTGTCCCAGGCGCGGACGAGCGTTTCCTGCACGAGGTCATCCGCCTTGTCCACCGCGCCGCTTAGCGAAATCGCAAATGCGCGCAAACCGGGGATGGCGGCGAGCAGGCCGTTCTTGAAGTTTTGCGCCTCATCCATCGTCGCCATCCTTCGCCGTCTTCTTTTCGGCGGCCTCGAGCTCGTTCAGCAGGGCGACGAACCGATCGGGAACCGGCTCCGCGAGCACCTCGTCGAATTGTGCCCGCAGTTTCTTGCCGATCTGCGATGCGGCGAGATCGTTCAGCCTGGGCTTTTTTCTATCGCGTCCCGGCATGTCGTCCTGTGCCTGATTGTTCACTGCGCTCATGGGTTCATGTCCTTTGCAATCTAGGGCTCAACGCGCGCGGACAAGATTGGTTGCAAAAAAAGTTGGAACCTTTTTCCGCCGCAGCCGTTTTGATGGGGACATTGGCAACCAGGAGGGAACGAAATGTCGCTAGCAGCCGAGTTATCCGGCCACATCCCCTACTTGCGACGTTACGCACGCTCGGTCATGGGATCCCAGGCGAGTGCGGACAACTACGTCGCCGCGATGCTTGAAGCCCTCATATCCGATCCGTCATCGTTGACCGGGTTCAGGGATACGAGATCGGATCTGTACAGGTTGTTCGTTTCCCTCTGGTCCTCGATCGACATCAACCTTCGCGACAACCGGGTTGCCGGCACGGAGAGTACCGCCACGCGCAATCTGCAGGCAATTTCCCCGCTTCCCCGACAGGCATTCCTTCTCGTTTCCGTCGAAGGATTTTCGCGACAGGATGCCGCCTACATTCTTGACGTCGAGGAGGCCGAACTCGACGAACTGCTCGACCGGGCGCATCGCGACATCGCCGCTCAGGTGGCGACCAGGGTTCTGATCATCGAGGACGAGCCCCTGATCGCCATGGATATTCAGGCGATGGTGGAAGACCTCGGGCACACGGTGACCGGAATCGCCCGGACGCATGACGAAGCCGTCGGAATGTTCGGCGAGGAACGCCCCGGCATCGTGCTGGCGGACATCCAGCTTGCGGACGGCAGCTCCGGCCTCGATGCGGTCAACGAGATGCTGCGGCAAATCAGTGTGCCGGTGATCTTCATCACGGCGTTCCCGGAAAAGCTCCTGTCCGGAGAGCGGCCCGAACCGGCTTTCCTGGTGACCAAGCCGTTCGAGCCGTCCGCGGTATCCGCCCTGATCAGCCAGGCGCTCTTTTTCCTCGACGGCGCAAAAAACGCCGCCTGATCGTGGAAAGAGGGGAACCGAACATGCCTTCCAGCGTTGTTCCCTCGTGCAGGAAAAAGGAGATACGTCATGCTTGGATGGGCACTTACATTTCTCGTTGTCGCCCTTATCGCCGCGGCTCTCGGATTTGGCGGTATCGCCGGTGCATCGGCGGGTATCGCGAAGATCTTGTTCTTCGTGTTTCTGATCCTCTTCGTGATCAGCCTCGTCGTTCGCGCCACGCGGCGGATATAGAAAGCGGAAGCATGGGCGGATCCCGACGGGTCCGCCCATTTTCATAGGCAGTACCAGATATGCCGAACCGGACGATCATACTCGAATCCCTTGTCGGAACGCCGGTCACCATCTTCTTCCAGGACATGGCCGGCGTTTTTCAGTGGTTCGTCAATCCGCAGTCGATATGGGCGCAGAGCGATCATGTCGGCGCTTGCGAGCGGGACATTGTCGACGATGCCGATCTCGTGAGGCTGGTCCGCACGAGACGGCAGGCTGCCGAGACGGGCGAGCCGCGCACGGTCGAGATCGTCGCGCGGGAGGTTGCCGCGAACGGCCGGGTCCGGAAGTGGAACCTGCGCCTCACATACAACAGGACGGTCGACCAGCAATCAGGCATCGAGGGGTTCATCTGCTCCTGTATCGACATCACCGAACAGGTGCAGCGCGAGCAGACACTGAAGAACCTTCTTCGCGAGATCGCGCACCGTTCCAAGAACATGCTGGCAATGGTGTCGAGCCTGTCTGCGCAGACCGCGCGGGTCGCCACGAGCAAGGATGAGTTCGTGCGCCGTTTCACCGGTCGGCTTCAGTCGCTTTCCAAGTCGCAGGACATTATCACGGATCGCGATTGGCGCGGATCGACGCTAACCGATCTGATCGGTCGCCAGGTGCAGGATGTCGTGCCGGTCGTCGACGGTCAGATCACTTTCGCGGGTGACGATCTCGAGCTCGGTCCCAACGGAACCATGCATGTCGGGCTCGCCCTGCACGAGCTGGTGACGAACGCCGTGCTCCATGGCGCCCTCACCATGCCGGACGGCAAGATCGTCATTAGCTGCAAGCAGGGCCCGTCCGAAGAGGGGGCCGTTCTCACATGGACGGAAACGCCCCGGGCGGTTCATGCTGCGTCGCGGCCGCAGAGCTTCGGGCAGATCATGCTCGAGCGCATCGTGCCGTCTGCAGTCAACGGAGCCGGCAGGCTCGATCTGAGCGATGAGGCGGTAACCTACACCCTGACCATCGGCGCATTGGAAATCGTATGATCCTCCGCAAAGGAAACGGGAAAACCGTCGGGGAGACGGTTTAGCCATTCAAGGCGGATCAAGGTCAAATGCGAGTGCCCATGTCTGCGCACCCGGGATACCCTGTTGCCGATCGTGTCGCGTTGCCATGACCGAACCGCATTGTGCAGCAGCCATGTGTTGAGATCGGGGTGCGGCGTCAAGCCGGGAAAAATGCTTCACTCGTGCCGCCCTGCCTCTTGTGCGTATGCCCGCTTCTCCGTCCATGCGATATCCCGCGGATAGGGAAAACCGAGCCTTGTGCGCCTCGCTCATCACACGGTCTCCATCCGGCGCAAGGCTTTGGCGCTCGTCCAGGGCTGCGAAACTCCTGCATCCCGAGCGGTGAACCGCTTGATTTTTGTTTTCTGAAAAGGTGCTTGTCGTCCGCTGCGCCTTGCCCGTGGCGCTGTCGCCTCCTTAGGGTCAACCCATTGAGATTTGGAGGAGGAAATCATGCCTATTCGCCGTCATGTCCTGGCCACTGCTCTCGGCCTTTGCGCGTCGCTTTTGTCGGGAGCGTCGTTCGCCCAATCGTACCCTGAAAAACCGATAACCGTGGTCGTTCCCTTTTCGGCGGGCGGGGCAACGGACTCCATCGCGCGGATGGTGACCGGCAAGATTTCCGAGCAGACGGGCGCGACCTTCGTCATCGAGAACCGCCCCGGTATGGGGGGCTCGGTCGGGGCGCAGAGTGTGGCTTCTGCAGCGGCTGACGGTTACACCATTCTTACCGCAACGCCGGGTGTGCAGATTCTGAATCCGTTTCTCTATTCCTCCCTGCCGTATGACGCCGCCGCCGATTTCCAACCGGTCGCCGACATTGGCATGGTGCCGAACCTGCTTGTGGTGAACCCTGAAATTCCGGTCGAAACAGTGCCGGAATTCATCGAATATCTGAAGGCGCATCCCGATGAGGTGAGCTTTTCCAGCTCGGGTGTCGGTTCGTCCAGCCACCTTGCGGGCGAATTGTTCAAATCGATGGCGGATGTCGACATTCAGCACATTCCCTACCAGGGCACGGGTGCGGCGATCGTTGACCTCGTGGCAGGCCGCGTCGAAATGGCGATCGACAGCTATTCGGCCATGATGCCGCTGGTCAAGGATGGCAGCATGCGACTTCTTGCTGTCGGAACGCCGGACCGCGTCGCCACCCAACCCGACCTGCCGACAATCGACGAGACGCTTCCGGGCTTCGTCGCCTCGGGTATGGTCTACGTTATAGGTCCCGATGGAATGCCTGATGAGGCGGTGAATTGGCTGAACGCGGCGATCAACGATGCGCTCGCCGATCCCGCGGTAAGCGAGAAGCTCGCCAGCATGTCCGTGATCGTGAAGGGCGGCACGCCGGAAGATCTGGACGAGACCGTCTCCTCCGCTCGTGCCTTGTGGAGTAAGGTGATCGGCGAGGCCGGCATTTCGATCAAGTAGTCCAGGCCCTTTTCCGGGACGGAACAAGCAGTGACCGTGAACAAGAGCAACATGGCCGGTGGCGGTATTCTTACCGCCGTCGGCCTCCTCGTCACCGCGCAGGCCGTGTCGTACGGGCTGGGCAATTTGCGGTCTATCGGTCCGGGACTGTTTCCCCTTGTCTCGGGGATCGCGCTCACCCTTCTGGGGCTGGGACTGGTGCTGGCGTCGCTACTGGGCGGCCAGCAGGACGAATTGCCTGTGCGGCAAATCCGCTGGCATGCCGCACTGTCCGTATTCGGCGGCCTGTTGGCCTGGGCGGTGCTGACGCCGAGTTTCGGGCTCGTTCCGGGAACCGTGGCACTGGTACTGGCGGCCTCCTTCGCTGCGGGGCGGCCCAGGCCGAGCCTCCTGCTTGGCCTGATCGTCGTACTTTGCGGGGCCGGCTACCTGCTCTTCGTGAAGGGACTCGGGCTGACACTGGCAGCATTCAAGTATTGAACGGATCCACCTTGGACATCTTTCACAATATCGCGCTGGGTTCACAGGTCGCTTTCGCGCCGGGCAACATGCTCTTCTGTTTCGTCGGTGTTCTGGTCGGAACGGTAATCGGGCTGTTGCCGGGTATCGGCGCGTTGTCGACGATCTCGTTGCTTCTGCCGCTGACTTTCTACATGGACCCGACCACGGCAATCATCATGCTGGCCGGTATTTTCTACGGCGCGCAGTATGGCGGCTCCACCGCATCCATACTACTCAACATGCCGGGTACCGCGACCAACGCGATCACATGCCTTGACGGCTACCCAATGGCCCAGCAGGGACGGGCAGGTGTCGCGCTTGCCATGACGACGATTGCGTCATTCGTCGGCGGTTCGCTGGCCATCATTGTTCTCATGCTTCTCGCACCGCTGATTGCCGCCTTCGCCTATGAATTTGGCGCCGCGGAGTATTTCGCGATCATGGTCTTCGGCCTGGTCGTGGCATCGAGTCTGTCCTCCGGTTCCAGGATCAAGAGTCTTTCGATGGTGGTGGTCGGCCTGCTTTTCGGCGGCGTGGGCATGGACATCTATTCCGGTACGCTGCGCTACCAGTTCGGCTTCAACGAATTGGCCGAGGGAGTGAGCCTCGTGGCACTGGTCATGGGCCTGTTCGGCGTCGCCGAGATTCTCAATAATCTGGTCCTTGGCAGCGCCAACCATCCCCGTGTTACCAGCGTTTCCCTGAAGGCGCTGATGCCGACCCGCGAAGACGTGCGCAAAAGCATAATGCCTATGCTGCGCGGGACCGGTATCGGCAATTTCATCGGGATGCTGCCCGGTGCCGGCCCGACCATTGCCTCCTTCCTTGCCTATGCGGTCGAGAAGCGGGTCAGCCGCACGCCCGAAGTATTCGGCAAGGGCGCCGTCGAGGGGATCACCGCCCCTGAATCCGCGAACAACGCCTCGGTTCAGGCCGCCTTCGTACCGACGCTCAGCCTCGGCATTCCCGGCGACCCCATCATGGCGGTTCTGCTGGGCGCGTTGGTGATCCACGGCATCACGCCGGGGCCGGGACTGGTGTTGGATCAGCCGCAATTGTTCTGGGGTCTGATCATGAGCTTCTGGCTCGGCAACCTGATGCTGTTGCTGCTGAACCTGCCGCTGATAGGCGTGTTCGTCAGCATTCTGAAAATTCCATACCGGGCGCTTTACGTGGGCATGCTGTTCCTGATCTGCATTGGTGTCTACACGGTGCGAGCCAGCTTCTTCGATGTCTATCTGATGATAGGGTTCGGCGCGCTGGGCTTTCTGATGATGCTCGGAGGCTTTCCCGCGGCCCCGTTGCTGCTGGGGTTCGTGCTCGGACCGATGATCGAGGAGAATCTCCGCCGGGCGCTGCTCATCGGGCGCGGCGATCCGCTGGCGCTTGTCTCCAGCCCGATCTCCTCGACCTTCCTGGGGCTGGCTGTGGTGATGCTTGTGCTGCCCATCCTGCGCCCCCTCGCCACCCGATTCCGTGTGGCAAAGCCGGCAGCATGACCCGGGCAGGATCAGTCGTCGTTCAGGTAAGCCAACTCGTCACATAGAAAGTCGATGAAAACCCTGGTCTTGCGGGGCAAGTACTCGCGCTTCTCAAATACCGCGTAGATGCCGTTTTCGTAGTCGCTGTGACTCGCGCTGTAATCCGTAAAGAGCGGCACCAGCCGACCGTCGGCTATTGCTTCTCGAACCGCCCAGTCCGACATTAGCGCTACGCCAACGCCATCCATGACTGCGGATAACAGGGTCATTCCGCTGTCGGACTGCAGGCGTCCCGTTACCGGAACCTCGATCTCTTCGGATCCGCGACGGAACCGCCAGATGACGGCGCCTTTGCTCAGCCGATAGGTCAGGCAGCTGACATTCACGAGACCTGATGGGCTCTTGAGCTGGTCGCCATGTATCTGGAGGAAGGTGGGAGACGCGACAACGATTCGCCTGCTCGTGGCAATTTTGCGCGCGTGGAGCGCGCTGTCACTCAACTTTCCTATGCGGATGTCGACATCAATGCCTTTTTCGATGATGTCGATTTCGTAATTTGACATCGCAAGATCGACGTCGATTTCCGGGTACCGATCAAGGAATTTCGGGAGAAGCGGCGTCAGATACTGCGCACCTACCATTTGCCGTGAATGAACACGAAGTACGCCGCGTGGATTCGAATGAAGACCTTCGACTGCCAGTTTGGCCTCGTCGATCTGGGCGATGATCGGTTCGATCATTGTCTTGTAGGTACGTCCGGCCTCGGTCAGGCTCATTTGGCGGCTGCTGCGGTGGAACAGGCTCGCATTCAGGGCGTGTTCCAGCGCGGTGACATGGCGGGAAACGGTGGCTGGCGACATGCCCAGTCTGCGTCCTGCCGCTGACAAGGAACCAAGATGGGCGACTTCGCGGAAGACCCGGACCGCATGCAACCAGTTCATGGTGCCAAATATACCTCGCCCGCAGGAAACACCTTCGCGCCATAACGCCCCTTGGCGGCTCGGGCAAGCGGCACGCGGAATACCGCATGTCAAATTCTGAAGGGAGCCGAAGCGAAATCGCGGTTGCTGGGGATGTCGAAAACTTAAAAGGACCTTTTCGCATTCGGGCTTTTACCGTCAACAATCAAAACACTAGCTTCTTTTCATCGACGAACCATGCGGTGTCAGCGAACGGCCCTTTGGCCGTCTTTGCCGCGGGATTTGTGCTCGGATCGACTAAAGCCGGGAGGAGTTCTTCCGTGAACACGCATCTCAAGCAAGCCGCCGCGCCTCAAGACGAACAGAGCGTGACCATGGAAATGTGCGGCGCTATTGCTGTCCTGACCATCGACAATCCGCCGGTCAATGCCGGTTCGCACGCTGTGCGCGCGGGCTTGATCAAGGCACTGCAGGATGCGGAAATGCGGGGAGCGAAGGGTGCGGTTCTGATCGGGGCCGGGCGAACCTTCGTTGCGGGGTCCGACATGCGCGAGTTTGATGACAAGCTCCGCTGGCCCGAGCTTCCGGATGTCATTGCGGCATTGGAAGCGGTATCATTTCCGGTCATTGCGGCTATGCATGGCGTGGCTCTTGGTGGAGGACTGGAGCTGGCGCTGGGATGCGACTATCGGATTGCTTCACCCGGCACCAAGCTGGGACTACCCGAAGTTTCTCTCGGCTTTGTGCCCGGTGCGGGGGGCACACAGAGACTTCCGCGACTTATCGGGATCCGTCGCGCTATCGCGATGGTTTGTGGATCGGAGCGTATCTCGGCCGAAGAGGCCTTGGATTTGAATCTTATTGATATGCTGGCCGGTGAAGACTTGCTGCAGGCGGCCGTGGATTTTTTGTCCGCAGAACGGCGACCGAAAAGGGTATTGCGGACAATCGAAGTGCCGCGTGAGCCTGATACGCAAATAGAAGCGGCTGCAGAGCGCGCTTTGCACCTTGGGCGCCGTCGCCCAAATGTCGTCGCTGCGCTGGAACTTGTCCGTCGCAGTAGAGAGCCGGATGCGGACCGTGTTTTGGCCGAAGAGCGTGCGACGTTTCAGAGGTTGCGTCGTAGTGACGAGGCGAAGGCACTCCGTTACCTTTTCTTCGCCGAGCGGCGCGCGGGTTCTGTCCCAGGGCTGGATCGGGCAGAGGCACGCCCGATTGAGCGTGCGGGAGTGATTGGTGGTGGCACGATGGGGCAGGGCATCACCCTCGCCTTCCTTGCCGCCGGGCTGACCGTTACTTTGATAGAGCGTGATGCGGCCGCACTGGATCATGCGTTGTCGCGAATACGCGAAAACCTTTCGGAGCAGGTCCGAAAAGGACGCATATCTGCAGCCGAACACCAGGCGCACATTTTTAATTTGCACGGGGCTACCGATATATCGGCGGTTGGTGGGTGCGATGTCGCGATCGAGGCCGTTTACGAGGACATGGCCGCAAAACGCCAGGTTGTGACGGCTCTCGAGAGCGTGTTGGCGCCCGATGCATTGATTGCGACCAACACGTCCTATCTCGACATCGATGCCATGGCGGAGGGAACTGCACGACCGGAACGTGTTCTGGGTCTGCATTTCTTCAGTCCCGCCGACATAATGAAGCTTCTGGAAATCGTGCGTGCGGGCCGAACCAGCGATGCGGTGCTGGCTACGGCGCTGAAGCTTGCGCGAAAACTGGACAAGAAGCCGGTTGTCGCAAGGGTCGCCGAGGGCTTCATAGGCAATCGCGTTTATGCCGCATATCGCCGGCGGGCGGAATTGCTCGTGCTCGACGGCGCATCGCCGGAGGCCGTGGACGCGGCGGCAACCGCGTTCGGATTCGCCATGGGACCCTTTGCGGTCTCCGATCTGTCGGGGCTCGATATCGCATGGGCGATGCGCAAGCGGCAGGCAGCGACACGCGATCCCGAGGCACGCTACGTGGAGATCCCCGACCTGCTTTGCGAGGCCGGACGGCTAGGGCGCAAGAGCGGCAAGGGCTGGTATGACTACAGCGGCGGCGGTGCGAAGGTCGATCCAGAAGTCGATGCGTTGATAGATGCGGCGCGGGCGCGCGCCGGCGTGGTTCCCCGTGATTTCGACACATCGACCATTCAACAGCAGCTTCTGGCGGCAATTGTCAACGAGGCGGCGTGTCTCGTCGAAGATGGCGTTGCCGCGCGGGCATCCGACGTCGATGTGGCATTCGTCAACGGATACGGCTTCCCGCGCTGGCGGGGCGGACCACTTTACTGGGCGACCCGCCAGGACAGGACTTCAATAGAGTGCGCACTCGCGGATCTCGCCGACGCCGTCGGCCCGGGCCATCGCGCGGGAGGCGTGGCGGATGTCCTGTCGGAACTCGATGCCGGGACAGGGGCATAGCCGATGAGGGATGTATTCATATGCGACTATGTCCGAACACCGATCGGGCGCTATGGCGGCGGTCTGTCTTCCGTCCGGGCTGACGACCTTGCTGCCGTGCCGATTCGTGCGCTCATGGCTCGCAATGTCGGTCTGGACTGGGACGAACTGGTTGACGTCATCCTCGGTTGCGCGAACCAGGCAGGCGAGGACAATCGCTGTGTCGCGCGCATGGCCCTGCTGCTTGCCGGATTGCCCGAGACCGTTTCGGGTACCACGATCAACAGGCTTTGCGGTTCGGGTATGGATGCCGTTCTTGCTGCCTGGCGCCGGCTAGCGCTGGGCGAAGGGGATCTGGCCATTGCCGGTGGCGTCGAAAGCATGAGCCGCGCCCCGTTTGTCATGCCGAAGGCGGAAGCAGCCTTCTCCCGCCGGGCAACCGTAGAGGACACCACGATCGGCTGGCGTTTTGTCAATCCTGAGATGCACCGCCTCCACGGGACGGACTCCATGCCGGAAACCGCCGAGAACGTGGCCGCCGAGTTCTGCATTGACAGGGGTGACCAGGATGCGTTTGCGCTGCGCAGTCAGGAGCGTGCAGCCGCCGCTGCCGCGTCCGGTTTCTTTGCAGGCGAAACGATCCCGGTGGAAGTGCCTCAGCGAAAGGGCCCTCCACGTCTGTTTGATGCGGACGAGCATCCGCGACAAACTTCGATCGAAAAGCTGTCATCCCTGCCGGCGCCGTTCCGGGCCGGGGGCAGCGTGACCGCGGGCAATTCCTCCGGGGTCAATGACGGCGCCGCAGCGCTTCTGCTTGCCTCGTCAGCCGGCGTCGAGCGGTTTGGACTTTCGCCGCTAGCGCGCATTGCCGGCGGCGCGACGGCCGGCGTGGCTCCGCGCATCATGGGTATCGGCCCTGCCCCGGCGACCGAGAAACTGTGCGCGATGCAGGGGCTGCATGTGACCGATTTCGACGTGATCGAGCTCAATGAGGCGTTTGCCAGCCAGGCACTGGCTGTCTTGCGTCGACTTGGACTGCCCGACGATGCCGAACATGTGAACCGGAATGGTGGCGCGATCGCCTTGGGTCACCCGCTTGGAATGAGCGGGGCGCGCATCACCGGTACCGCGGCGCGGTTGCTTGCCGACGGGCAAGGCCGACGGGCGCTCGCAACCATGTGCATCGGTGTGGGGCAGGGCATAGCGATTTCGCTGCAGTCCGTCTGAAACAGGTAACGAGACTTTTGGAGAGGAAACCGGAATGAGCATCCAGACCACCTTTTCGGGCGGAGTCGCCGAGATCACGATTGATTGTCCGCCAGTCAATGCGATCACGCTTGCCGACTACCGGGAAATCGCGGAGACCTTTGAGGATGCGGACGGTTGGGATGGCATCAACTGCATCGTCTTCACCGCCGCCGGCACGCGCGCCTTTTGCGCGGGGCTGGATCTGAAGGAGTTCCTCGCCGCCACGGTCGAGGAGGACCCTGCCCGCGCGCGCGTTGTGCGTCGTTGTTTCAAGTCGATCCGCGATTGCGTGATACCGACCATCGCCGCTGTCAATGGACCGGCCCTGGGAGCGGGAGCGGTCCTGGCGTCGGTCTGCGATATTCGCATAGCTTCCCGTAACGCGCGCTTTGCCATGCCCGAAATCAATGTCGGGCGCTGCGGTGGCGCAGCGCATCTGGGCCGTCACATCCCGCAGGGCATGTTGCGACGCATGTTCTTTACCGGTGAACCGATCGATGCACAGGAGGCTTGGCGGCTCGGTTTCGTGCAGGAGGTCACGGCACCGGAGGAACTGATGGATATCGCTCACACGCTGGCTGCAAAGATCGCGGCCAAGGCACCGATCGGCCTGCGTCTGGGCAAGCAGGCGCTCAACCAGATCGAGTTCCTGCCGGTGGATGAGGCTTACCAGATCGAGCAGCAATACAGCACGCTGCTCATGAAGACCGAAGATGCCCGCGAAGCGACGGCGGCTGTCGTCGAGAAACGCGAGCCGATTTTCAAGGGGCGCTGACACCGTCCTTTCGCTGTAGCGATTCAAGTCAGGGACAGACATGACAGGACCACTTTCGCACATCCGTGTATTGGACATGAGCCGAATCATGGCCGGCCCGTGGGCCGGCCAGCTGCTTGCCGATCTGGGGGCAGAGGTCATCAAGGTCGAACGAAAGGGGGTGGGGGACGATACCCGCCGGTGGGGCCCGCCTTACCTGAAAGACCGGGACGGCAGGGAGACCGGCGAATCCGGTTACTACCTTTCGGTCAACCGTGGGAAGAAGTCGGTGGAAATCGATCTCGCGAGCACGGACGGGCAGGACGCCATTCGTGAACTTGCGCTCGGTTCGGATATCCTTCTGGAAAATTTCAAGACCGGCACGCTCGCACGATATGGACTCGGGCCGGATGCGCTGCGCGCACTGAATCCCCGGCTGGTCTATTGCTCGATCACCGGGTTCGGCCAGGACGGCCCGATGGCGGGTGATGTCGCCTACGATTTCATGATCCAGGCCATGGGAGGTCTGTTGTCTGTCACCGGTGTGCCGGACGGCGAGCCCGGCGCGGGGCCCCAGAAGGTAGGCATTCCGATCATCGATATCATGACCGGCATGTATGCCGGCGTCGCTGTACTGGCAGCGCTGTCGCGCAGGAACGAAACCGGACGAGGGGAATTCGTCGATATCGCAATGCTTGATGTTGCGGTGTCCATGCTTGCCAATCAGGCGATGAACTATCTCGTATCGGGGGAGACGCCGAAGAGAAGGGGCAACAAGCATCCCAACATCCAGCCGCAGGACATCTTTCCCGTGCGGGACGGCCACATGGTGCTCGCGGTCGGCAACGACGAACAATTCGCGCGCTTCGCGGAGGCGCTGGGAGACCCGGAAATGGCGCACGATCCGCGCTATGCCACCAACGCGGAACGGGTTCGGAATCTTGACACGCTGCATCCGAGGATATGCGAACTGCTCGCTCAACGCGACATGGCGGACTGGCGCCGAATCCTGACGGAAAAACAGGTCCCTTGTGCGCCGATCAATTCGGTTCCGCAGGTGCTTGGAGAACCGCAGGTTCTGCATCGCGAGATGTTGCGGCATCTGCCGCATCCGCTCTCGGGAACCGTGCCAAGTGTTGTCTCGCCCATGAAATTCGCCGAGGCCTCCCTGAGCTTTGACCGACCGCCTCCGCTGCTTGGCGAGCACAATCGCGAAGTGCTTGAGCAGCTGGGTTTGAAGGCGACAGGTTCCTGATTGAATTCCGGGGCGTCAGGACTCGTTGTCGCAATTGTCTCATGGGCGCTGACGGTGCATGCTTTGCGATATAGGCCGGTCGGTACATCCTGTGCATGGTCGCAATAGGCCCTGCCTGTCATGCGGTAGAGCTGTTGGCTCTACCGGCCCCGGTTTCATTTCATGCAGCAGCGTGTTCAGGCGCCTGGCCATCCACGCAGCCTTCCTGTGATCGGAATGCCCAAGGCCAGGAGGCGTTCGACGGCGACACCGTGCAGAGGCCGAGGACAAGGCGGTGTCCGGTCCAAAACATGATCGGTATGCGCGGTGCGGTTTGTCTCTTAGGCCGCTTTTGAAATTACCACCCTGTCTCGGCCGCTCCGCTTCGCCTCATACAAAGCGGAATCGACGCGCTCGAGTACCTCGTCGATCTTTTCCTGATGCTGGCAGGCGGCGACCCCCACACTAACCGTTGTTGCAATGGAAGACGGAACTCCTTCATGCCTTCCCTTGGCGAAAGCATTTCTGACTTCATCTGCAATCACATGGGTAGTCGGGACATCCACCCCCGGCAGGATAACGGCAAACTCCTCGCCTCCCAATCTTCCGACAATGCCTCGGTCTGCGACAGTCTGCTTCAGAATCCGCGCGAGTCCCCGGATGACATTGTCTCCGGTACCGTGTCCGCAGGTATCATTTATCCGTTTGAAGTGATCAATGTCGAAGAGGGCGACGGTAGTCGGGCGATGCATTGGGTTGCCGTGCAAGATTGCTGCCGCTTCGTTGAAGAAGCCACGCCGGTTTCTGACACCGGATAACATGTCCGTCACGGATTGCTCGGCGACGTCCCGCATGGCGTCCGTGGCGATCCTTACCAGAAACAGGATGGCTAGCGAAATCCAGCCGAATAGCGCAACAACCAGCAATGACTGGAACCAGAACGAGTCCACCCGACCCGCGGAATCGAGTTGTTCACGCATGACCAGCGTGCCGGCCATTCTTGCTGCTATGAGCAGTACGGCAAAGCAAATTCCTGCGAGAAGCAACAGGTCGATTCGATCCCGTTTGGGCGCTCTGATCAGCGCCAGGGCCGATACCACGAGAAATGCGATAATGCCGATGCTTACGGATGTTCCGCGCAGGAGTACGTCCTGATGCACAAAGGAGAACCATGACGCCACAGCTATCAGGCCGCCGTAGATCGCAAATAGCTGCCGGTCGTTGGGCCTGCCTTGGTAGCGGATCTGCATGCCTCTCGCGGTAAAGAGGCTCACCAGGCCGAACAGGAGGTTGACGATCCAGCTGAGCCACCAACCGCCAAAGTGCGCGGTGATTCCCGCGAATACGAATCCGAGCCCGGCCACCGCGTATGTGAATGACCAGTTCAACACGTGAAGAAGGTCTGGCTGCCTGCGCCAAACGACAAACAACACGGAAAACAGGAACAGGGAAATGATCGGATTTATGGTCGTTTGAAGCAATGTGCCCGTCATCGGGTTGCCCCTCTTGAACTCGAAGAACACCTGAAATGGAATTCGTGAGGAAACGGTTACCTTCGCCTGAGGGCGAGCAAAAATATCAGTGAGTTATGGCTTTTGATGGCGGCTCTGGGCTGCAATCTTCCCGGGCACAATATCAATGGATGTTAAGTTTCAGGCCGCAATCCATCGTCAGGCCTCTGCACCGGGAGCATTGCCCTATTGATCCTCCGTTTTCCTAAACATGACGGCGGACCACTTCATTAGGGGGGGATCAGGCGGTGTCTCAGTTTGAAAATGCAGCCGGCGCGTTCAACTGCGGCGCGCTGGATGTCGATCACGCCGGTCGAAGGGATGGCTTCCCGGCCATCCTTCTCGCGGGCCTGGGCCACCGGGGTGTTGCTGATCAAGCGCAGGATGCCATTGTCGCGCCAGTCGTGGAAATAGTTCTGCGCCGTCGTAAACGGTGGAAACTCCTTCGGCAGCATGCGCCACTGGCAACCGGTCGAGGCCATGTAAAGGATCGCGTTCATTACCTCGCGCAAGTTGGCCTTGCGAGGGCTGCCGAGCCGGCGCCGCAACGGCACAACGGTTGAATCAATCGCCATTCCGCATCGCTGAGATCGCTTGCATAACGGCAGTGCCGGCGCACATGGTGAGACCGGGTGATATCAGTCCAGGGCATCGTGCTCTCAATCGAATCTTCGCAAATCCGATGGAACCACAACCTACTAATATTACTATATTTTTTAGGTCGGCCTCTCAGGCGTAGGCTCGAGCTTAAGGATATCTTTGAACCATCTTGGTCGGGCCAAGGTGTCGGAGCAGAACGCGCCGATTTTACCAAGTGACTGAATCGCGTCACTTTCCATTGCCTCAAAACTCCTCCGAAAACTTTTCACAGTGCTGATTGCCGCCTGCGACCGAGGTGACTGATGGGCGTTTTTTGGCCGTCCGTGCGGCTGCCCCGGTTTTCTTGTCAAGTCGATCCTCAGCGCCGCCTGATCAGGCCGCATCACCCAAAATCCCGCATATCTCGCTGGTGGATGAAGTCGTCCAGACGCTCGAATGGGCGATCGGCCGCGAGACGAAAGCCGGGGACGTAGCCGAACCGGACGGGGAGACCGCCACGAAGGCAAAGAAAGCCGAAGCGAGCGATCCGGACCAGACATGGTAGTTTGGACGTCGGTCCCGGCTCTGCAGCTCCTGCGGGAAACGAGGAGAGGCTGCTTCCGGAAACGGTTCACGAAGTCGAGGGGTGAGGAAAACCAGTCTTCCTGCTGTTGCAGGCTCACTGCTTGGATCCGGACTTGTCCCGGGCCGGCCCCCGAAAATTCTTCCGAGCCGGAAAGGGGCAGGGCTGCAAAACCTGTTTCCGCCCCTTTCGAGAGTGACCTGCCCCACCGGATCGTCTCCCACAATTGGCAGAGTTCGGCGCAACCTGGGGACGTACGGGACTTGGTTTCAGGTCAGCGCCGTCGTCCAGCGCAATTGGTGCTTCAGATACGTTGCACTCTCAATTTTGTCTTCAGGTCTGTGCGGCAGAAGGCGTGCAGGAAGCAGGTCTGCTCCGAAATATCCAGCATCTCCTGTGCCGTTTCGTCGGACTCCGAGGTTTCCAGGTAGACATGGGTTTCCACCGGGTCTGCTTCGCCGGCCTTGCCCGTGCCGCCGGAAGCTCCCCCGAGGCTGAAATGTGTATCCTGCACGATCCTGTAATCCGGCAGGTCGAGCTTCAGCATCGACACGAAGCGTCCGAACTGGGTCATGAAGCAAAATCCGATCCCCGCCGAGATAAGGGTGTTGGCGTCGGGCGCACGTCCGTCTTCCGAACTCAGGAAGCGGAACGAGGTGCCGTAGGGCGAGTACTGCATCTGCTGGATCTCCTTGATCCCGTCCTCGCGCATTGTGGCAACAGCGCCGATATTGAGCCGGCGGTCCTGTTCGTCCGAGAGCGATGAACCGCCCGATGCTGTCCCCTTGGCCACCTCCTTCTTCGGTGTGGGGCCGACAGGCTCCATCAGTGGCAGGTCGCCGGGTTCCGGTTTCGCCTTTTCGAAGTGATTGCCGGGATCGGGGAACAGCGGTCCGTCAAGCTCCGCCACCTTGTTGGTCGGCAGTTCGGTTCCGTTCTTGCCAAGCTTGAAGAGACTTTCCAGTTGCCCGCGCATCAACCCGTTCAGGGGCGAGGCATAGGTTGCGTTGATCAAGAACTCGTTCAGCGCTGCGTCGTCCAGATCGCAATCGATTTCGACCAGCAGCTCGATGTTCTCCGCTCCGCCGACCATGGTGCGTTTCGGCATGGAGCCTTTCATCGTGTAGTAGTTGTCCTGGACCAGCCTGAGCTTGCGGATATCGATTCCCTGCCGCTCGGCCAGTGCCAGGATCTCGTTCATGAAGCTCGCCACCATACCGGCGGAGAGAAAGGCGAGCGGGCAGGGGGCCGCGTCATGGCCGTTGAGATACGGCCCTTCGTCGGAAACGAGGCGCCATGTTTCTCCCGTTTTTGCCGAACGGACGAGCGCTTCTTTCTGGAAACCGCTCAGGCTGCGGACCCAGGTCCGCAATGCGTCGCCCTTGCGATTCTGAGGTGCGTCGATCGACACCTCGTCGGCATTGGCAAGTTTGAAAAACGGCGGCAGGCCGCTCGTCCCGATGATGTCTTCGCCGATCTTGGCCATTTGCATGTCTCCCTGATGCGAATTGGTGGTGTGGTGTCGTCCGTTTCCGAAATTGGGCTTCGGGTGGCTCAATGAGAAAACCGGGCAACCGAGTCGGAATGGCTCGTCGGTGATGACCGTGGACCGGACGTTCGGACAGATTGTCTCGAATAGGCGGGCATTCGGCTACACAGGTCGATCAGGATTCAATGCCTGAATAGGCGATCAGGTCCGCAACCGTCAGGTTTTCATCCCGTTTCTCGAACAATTGAATGTATTCGATCATCGTGTGCGAATGCTCGCGCATCATGCCTTCGGCGCGAACAGCATCGCCCTTCTCGATTGCTTCGTAGATAACCCGATGCTGGGCATTGCCGAGGCGCAACCGGAACAGCCCGCGTTCCACATGCTCGGGTGTGTCCCCCACGGTTCGGTCGAATACCATCGATCCAGCCGCCAGCATGGGCAAATGACTGATTTGTCCGCAGGTATAGCCGACATAGTCATTTCCGCAGGCGGCCAAGATCGTGGTGTGAAAGACCTTGTTTGCCGCCTGTGCCTGGCGGATCACTGCATCGTCGAGTCTTCCCAGTCGCACAAGGCTCTCGATCGTGTCGATGGCTCGCTCCATTTCCGGAAGATGCTTGGTCCGTTCCGGTGACTGGGCCATGAGCCGGGCTGCGAGGCTTTCAAGATGGCCGCGGACTTGCACGGCTTGAAGGATGTCCGTCACGGTCGGGCTCTGTACTATGTAGCCGCGACCCTCGCCGCGACGGACGACCCCTTCGCGTTCGAGCAGGCGCAACGCCAAGCGAACGGGCGTGCGCGAGACTTGGTGAGTGTCACATAGCTGAGCCTCGGACAGGCGTTCGCCTTCCTTGTAGATGCCATTGATGATGTCGGCCCTGATCCGGGACGCGAGTTCCGTGTCAAAAGATTCCATGCGGCTATTCAGGGAACTTAGGATCCCAAAGTCAACCAGCGCTCGGAAATTTTGATCGAAATTGCGTTTTTCCTCTTGATTTGGGATCCCGAAATGGTGTTTTCTCGGGCTGTCTGCCGGAGGAGGTGGATGGTTTGTTCAGTCGCGAAGTCGTTTGGGATCCCAAGTTTCGTCGCGCGGCTGAACCGGTTCGGGGAGGAAATCGTGGCATACATGTTTTCCCGCATGCTGCTGGAATCCGTGGCGATGCTGGCGCTCACGATTCAGGTCGTGATCCCCGTTGCCAACGGACTTGATTGCGATCTGATCGAGTACGCCATGGCTGCAATGGTCGGCCTTCTCATCCTCTTTCCGCCAATCGCACTTTTCCTGCCGCGGACGATCGTCCGCAGGTAGCAGGTACAGGAGCCATCTCATGGATACGAAAGCCGAAATCAGGACATTGCAGCACTTCATTGGCGGAGAATGGGTTGATGCCGAAGACGGCGGTCTCTTCGATGTGGTGAATCCGCTCGACGACAGTCTCTATGCTCGCGCGGCCAAGGGTACAGGGAATGATGTTCGCCGGGCCGTTGCAGCGGCCAAATCCGCCTTCCCGGAATATCGCGAAACCCTGCCCAAAGATCGAGAGCGCTGGCTGCTGCGCGTGGCCGAGATCATGGAAGAGCGGAAGGCCGAGCTGTTCGACTGTCTGATCGACGAGATCGGCTCCCCGATCCAGAAGGCCATGTTTGAGTATGAGAAGGGCCTGACCATGGTCCGGGCGGCCGCTGGCATGTGCAGGAAAGTGCGAGGAGAGACGTATCCCTCTGATGCGCCCGGAAAATTCTCGATGTCGATCCGCGAGCCCCGTGGGGTCGTCGCGGTGATCACGCCTTTCAACGTGCCGCTGATCAAGACAGCCCGTTTGGTGGCCAATGCCCTCGCTGTCGGCAACACGGTCGTTCATCTGCCTTCGGAAATGGCGCCGCACCTGACCGTGTTGTTCGCGGAGATCGTCGCTGAAGCCGGGTTCCCGGCAGGGGCGTACAACGTCGTGACCGGCATCGGTCATGAAATCGGCGATGATTTGACCGGTCACAAGGATGTGGATTTTGTCACCTTCACCGGCTCTTCCGTGGTTGGTCAGCACATCGCCGAGATTTGCGCGAGGAACAAGACGCCCAACACGCTGGAGTTGGGAGGCAAGAGTCCGACCGTCATCCTGGCGGACGCCGACCTCGACAAGGCCGTGCCGATGGCGGCCCGCTCGATCTTCATGTTTGCGGGTCAGGCCTGCATTGGCTCCAGCCGCTTTTACGTCGAGCGCCCGCTCTACGACGAATTCGTCAAGCGTTTCGCAATGGTCGCTTCCAAGGTCGGGATGGGAGATCTGCGCGATCCCGAGACGGTTATCGCGCCGATCATTTCCGAACGTCAGCGAAAGCGCGTCCGGGATCACATTGCCGATGCGGTCGCCAAGGGCGCTACCGTTGTCACCGGCGGGGAATGGATCGGGAACCGTTGCCAGCCGACGTTGCTGACGGACGTGACCGAGGAGATGACCGTGTGCAAGACGGAAACTTTCGGACCGGTGACCTCGATCTATCCGATCGATAGCTACGAGGAAGGCCTCGAGAAGGCCAACGACACCGAATACGGGCTCTCTTCGGCAATCTTCACGAAGGACATCAACCGAGCCTTCCACTTTGCCCGGAACATCGGCGCGGGCATGTGCCACATCAATGGCGCGACCATTCATGACGAAGCGCATGTGCCCTTCGGCGGCAACGGAGAATCTGGTGTCGGTCGGGAAGGTACCGATGCTGACCTGGAAGCCATGACAGAACTGAAGTGGGTCACCGTTCAGTTGTGAGGCTGAAAATCACGTTCAACACTTGGGAGGAGATAATATGACACTGAAACAAGCACTTCTGGCGGCATTGGCCGCAAGCACTCTGGCTGGTGCAGCGCACGCCGACACCGAGTTCAGCCTCAGCTACTTCATGGGGCCGAAACATCGGTTCAACGAGGCATTCTTCGCGCCGTTCGCGGAGAAGCTTGCGGAACTCTCCGGGGGCACATTGACCGTCAAACAGTATCCCGGTGGCACGCTCAACTCGAATCCCGCGCTGCAATACTCGACCGTTGTCGAGGGGGTGACGGACATTGCGTTTGGTATTTCGAGCTATACCTACGACCTGTTTCCGATTTCCAGCTCTGTCAGCGTGCCCGGCATCTGCAATTCCGGCATCGACTGTACCGAGGCTCTTTGGCGCGCCGAGGATCTGATAGATGAGGAGTTCGACGCCAAGATAATCGCCATGTGGTCCAATGAACCGATGGCAATTGTCACGCGTGACAAGCCGATCAGGACATTGGAGGACTTCGAAGGCCTGAAAATCCGGGTGAGTTCGAATATCGAAGCCGAATTCCTGTCCGCGCTGGGCGCGGCCCCGGTATCCCAGTCGGTGGAAGAGATCAATCAGAACCTCGCCAACGGCACGATTGACGCGATCGCCATCGATCCAACCTCGGTGCGGGACTTCAAGCTCTATGAGCCCGGCAAATACATCACGTTGGGCATGCCGACAGCCGGTCTTCCGTTCTGGATGTTGATGAACAACCAGAGCTACGAGGCGCTGTCCGACGAGGAAAGGGCTTGGGTTGATGCCGCTGGAGGGCGTGAACTGAGCGTGGCGGGGGCAGTGAAGACGGAAGGTATGGCGGCTTCCGCGCTTCAGCTTGCCCGTGACGAGGGCGTCGAAATCATCACCCTGTCGCCGGAAGAGGTGGCGCGCATCACACAAGCCTTCGAAGCACCGCTGAACAAGTTCAAGGCCGGAACATTCAATGGTGTCAGTGGTGCCGATATCTACGCGGCGATGAAGGGCGAGTGACCTCCATGCCCGGAAAGTCGCTGAAAGGATGGCTTACCCGCATTGGCGACCTGTTCGCCTTTGCGGCCGGGCTGGCAGTGGTGATCCTCGTGATGACGACTGTTGTCGCCGTGGCGGGCCGATACGTTTTCGGTCAGCCCATTTTCGGCATTGAGGATGTGTCCCGGGTAATGCTGGCGTTTGTCGTAGCAGGCTCGATTGCCTACGGCGCCAGGCGTGGAGCGCACGTGCATGTCGACGTGATCTCGATGCAGGCTGGTCGCAGGGTGTTGCGTGTGACCGACACGATCGCACGGCTTGTTGGTATCGCGGTTGCGTTCCTTACCTCTTATGCCCTGTTTACAAAGGGGCTTTGTGGCAAGGCCTGCGGCTATTTCACGCCAAATCTGAGTATTCCGCACATGCCATTCTATTTCGCGCTTTCGCTGAGCATGGCGCTGTTCGGTTTGATCCTCTTGGTCGATCTGTTCACGGGCACACCGGTCGAGGAGCATTCATCCGAAGACGACGGGGAGCAGTTCTGATGCCGTCGGATATCATGATCGGTTTCCTTGGCTTTGTCCTCCTGCTGGTTCTTCTCGCGATACGCGTTCCGGTGGGAACGGCGATGTTGGCTGTCGGGGCAGGCGGGATTTGGCTGCTTCATCCGCGGGGCGACGTGGCCGTGTTTTCGACGCTGGCAGGCGAGAGCTTCTCGGTGTCCTCGCTCTACTCGCTGACGATCCTGCCGCTCTTCGTGCTGATGGGAAACTTGAGCGGCGTATCGGGGATGAGCCGGGACCTGTATGATGCGGCACACGCCTGGTTCGGGCATCGCAAGGGCGGTCTTGCCTCGTCTACGATCGTGGGGTGCGCCGGGTTTTCGGCCCTGTCAGGGTCGTCCCTCGCCAGTGCTGTCACGATGGGGCGCGTGGCGATTCCTGAAATGAAGCGGTATCACTATTCGGACGCGCTTGCGACCGGTTCGGTCGCTGCCGGCGGCACGCTCGGGATCCTGATCCCGCCATCGGCCGGATTCGTGATCTATGCCATTCTGACCGAGGAAAGCATCGGCCGACTTTTCATGGCCGGGGTGTTGCCGGGACTTGTCCTGATGGGCCTGTTCATGGCGGCAATCACGATCCAGGTGATGCGAAATCCGGATCTGGCACCCGACGCGCTGGCGAAAGTTCCGATACGTGAGCGGTTCCGCGCATTGCTGCGCGCACGTTGGATCATCGGAATTGTCGTGATCACCGTGGGCGGTATCTATGGCGGTGTATTTTCCGCAGTTGAAGCCGCGGGCATCGGCGCATTTCTCGCCTTTGTCGCGACCGTCTTGCGTGGTGCATTCCGCTGGCCGGAAATCAGGAAGGCCCTGGGCGATACCCTCGCGTCGACGGCCACCACCTTCTACATCCTGATGGGCGCATTCGTTTTCACGCCCTTCGTGGCCTTGAGCGGCATACCCGATGCTCTCAACGAATGGGTCGTTGGCCTTGGTGCAGGTCCCTACACGGTGCTCATCCTTTGCCTGTTGGCCCTGATCGTGCTCGGCACGTTCATGGAAGGCTTTGCCATTCTTGTCCTTACCCTTCCGCTCCTTCAACCCCTGCTGGAAGGCTTCGGGTTCGACATGATCTGGTTCGGCGTTCTCATGGTCATCGTTCTTGAGATGGGCCTGATCTCGCCGCCGGTCGGTATCAATGTCTTTGTCGTCAAGGGCATTGCTCCGGATGTGCCCATGAACACCATTTTTCGGGGTGTCTGGCCGTTCTGGTTCGCGATGGGGGCGATGATCGTCCTTCTGATCCTCTTCCCCCAGATCGCTCTTCTCCTGCCGAACACCATGTTCGGTCCGTAATTCAGGGAAAAAAGCATGTTCACACTGTATCACCACGGATCCTCAGTTTGCGCCGCCAAGGTGCGCTTCGCGATGGCCGAGAAAGGGCTTGAATGGAAAGGGGTTTATGTTGATATCCTGAAAGGAGAGCAGTTCGACCCGGAGTATCTGAAGCTCAATCCGAAGGGCGTCGTGCCGACACTGGTTCATGATGACCTGGTGATCCAGGACAGCACGGTCATCATCGAGTACCTCGATCAAATCGCCCCCGAAACCAGCGTTCACCCCACGGACCCCTGGGAGCGTGCGCAGGCCAGGTACTGGACAAAGGCGGTCGACGAGGACTTGCATCCCGCTTGCGGCGCCGTCACGTTCGTCTGCTCGCATCGGCACACTGTTCTGAAAAATCTAGGACCGGAAGGCGTTAAGGAGTTCCTTGCGTCGACTCCGTCGTTCTCGGTGACGTCCGACTGGAAGAGCCAGAAGGATGCCTTTACCCGCTACGGTTTCGAGGCTCCCGGCGCGGCCGAGAAGGTCAAGCTTTACGACAGCTATCTCCACAAGATGGAGGATGCCTTGGACGGCGGGAACGATTGGCTTGTCGGAAACAAGTTCTCCATCGCCGACATTGCCATGACGCCCTACGTCAATCGGCTAGCCATGATGTCGATGCGCGGCATGTGGGAAGGCGGTCGCCTGCCCAATGTCGAGAATTGGTTCGCTCGTATCGAGGCGTTGCCCAACTTCAGGAAGTGCCTGATCGACTGGGTACCGGAAGACCTGACCAACGATCTTCGCGAAAACGGTGCCAAGAGCTGGCCCGAAGTGGCGAAGATTCTCGAAATCGAAATTTGAGCACAGGAGATGGCAATGGGCCGACTGGACGGAAAAACTGCCGTGATCACCGGGGCCGCTCGCGGAATCGGAGCGGTGATGGCAAAGCGAATGGCGCAGGAGGGTGCCAAGGTCGTGGTTGCGGATGTTCTTGATACGGACAGGACTGTCGAAGAAATCAAGAGCCAAGGCGGTTCCGCGATAGGCGTGAAGGTCGATGTCACCTCGGATGACGATCTTGCCGCCATGGTCGAGACGGCCGAGAAGGAATTCGGCAGCCTCGATATCCTTGTCAACAATGCGTCGATCTTTGCGGCGCTCGAGCCGAAGCCGTTCATGCAGATCGACAATGACGAGTTCGACAGGGTCATGACGGTCAACGCCAGGGGGGTGCACCAGGCCACGAAGGCGGCGGTCCCGGCGATGTTGCGCGCCGGAGGCGGAAAGATCATCAACATCGCGTCGGGCACGTTCTATTATGGCCCTCCGGGACTGTCGCACTACACTGCCTCGAAGGGAGCGGTCATCGCGCTGACGCGCTGCCATGGTCGCGAACTGGGCGACAAGAATATTCAGGTCAATGCGATCGCGCCGGGCCTGACCGAAAGCGAAGCACTCCAGGGGCATTCGGGATTTGATCCCGCGCGAGCTCCTACCGTACAGTCGCGTTCGATCAAACGTGAAATGCTTCCCGAAGACCTGCTTGGCACGCTCCTCTATCTCGCCACGTCCGACAGCGATTTTGTTACCGGACAGACGCTGAACGTGGACGGCGGCAAGGTTAACCTCTGAGGCAAGCAGGTCGGGAGACAAGCTGAATGCGTCGGGCCAGCAGGGAAACCTGCTGGTCCGACATGATGTCGTATCGTAGTCGCGCCCGCCAACTGGTGTGCCTTCGTCTCGGAGATGTACATCGCACGAGGCGCTTGGCAGCATCGCCCCGATGACCGTCGTCGGCGCCGAAAATCCGGGAACGCTTGGCGCGAGGCTGGAACGCGGATCAAACCGTTCCAGCCAAGTCGATGCGCAACCGACCGGAGAATTCCGGAAAGGGGAATTCAGGTCATTGCATCGGTTCCATTTCGCGCGCTGTCCGGGATAGGTGACTTCGCATCCTGCGCCGGCTAGGTGTCGGACATGCGACCGTTTTGTGTTTTTCGGTTCTTTTGGAGCTTTCGCATATCCGCGCTGCATGTGATCACGTTTGCAGGGCCTTGAGGATCGCATCCGGTGTCATCGGCAGGTGGCGCAGGCGGGCACCGGTGGCGTTGAAGATTGCGTTGGCCACGGCGGGCGCGACGCCCGTCACCCCGGGTTCGCCGAGGCCGGTAGGGGCGTGGGTGCTTTCCATCAACTCGATCTCGATCTCGGGCGTGTCGATCATGCGCAGGGGCGCGTAGCTGCCCAGGTTGCGGTCGTGGACCTGCCCGTCCACGATCTTGGTCCCTTCGTAGAGCGCCATGGACAGCCCCCAGAGCGCGGCGCCTTCGCATTGCGCGCGTGCGCCGTCGGGGTCGATCACCGTCCCGCAATCGATCACCATCCACAGTTTCTGCACCTCGACCATGCCGGTTTCGCGGTCCACGCGCAGTTGTACGGCTGTACCGTTCCAGGTCGGCATTTCCCGTTCCTGCCCGTAGGTGCTGGCGATCCCGATCGCGGTATCGGGGCCGATGTCTGTCCGCCCATAGCCCGATAGTTCGGCTACGCGCCTGAGCACCGCGGCCTGCCGGCTCGCGCCGCCGACGGAATGCGGCCCTTCGCCGGCGTTGCGGCCTTCGCCGCGAAGATGCGCGAGGCGGAATTCCAGCGGATCGACACCCAGCTTGTGCGCGGCCTCGTCCATGAAGCTCTCCACCGCGAAATTGGTCCAGCCCGGCGCGATGGAACGCAGGAAGCCGGTGCGCACGGTCTGGCTGGCAAGGTGGTTGGCAATCGCCCGCACCCTGTGCGCGCCGACTTCGTACCAGTGGTCCGCGCCCGAGATGGCCGCCGTGTCATAGGGTTTGCCATTCACGCCCTTGGCCATGTCGGCCTCGGTGCGCACGGTGTAGGAGGGCCAGCCGGCTGCGGCGGAATGCTCCATGGCGGTGATGGCCTGGTTGTCATCTATGGCAAGGCGCAGCTTCTGGACGCTGGGAGAGCGGGGGCAGTCGATCAGGCTGTCGTCCTCTCGGAAGAACACCAGCTTGATGGGCCGGCCGCCAAGGGCCTTGGTTGTCAGTGCGGCGGCGACGACGTAGTCGCCGAACACCCTCCGCCCGAAGCCGCCACCGAGCATGTAGGTGCGCATTGTCACCTTGTCGGGGCCGACGCCAAGCGCGCGCTGCGCCCAGTCGGTCATCAGTGCGGGCCATTGGCTGCCCGCGTGAATTTCGTATTGGCCCCCGTCATTTACGAAGGCGGTCGCGTTCATCGGCTCCAGCGCGAAGTGCAGCACCGTGGAGGTGGTGTATTCGGCTTCCAGCGTGTCGACAGCGGTCTCGAAGGCGGGGGCGGTGTTGAAATTGCCGGTGTCCAGCAGCGTCCCGGCGTTTTCGTCAGCGATCAACTCGCGCGACAAGGCCTGGATGTCATCCTCGGAGACCGTGGCCGTCTCGCCCGCTTCCCACTCGACCGTGATCAGTTCCGAGGCCCATTTCGCGGCCATCAGCGTCTCGCCGACCACGACCACCATGCCCGGCACGATGCCGGAGGGATCCTGCAGGTCGATGGTGCGCAGATAACCCTTCTGCCCTTTCGCTTCGCTGTCGTCGATGGAGATTACCTTTGATCCCTGCCGTGTCGGCGGGATCAGCGGCACGCCGTAGACCATGCCGTCAACCTCCGCATCAATGCCGTAGAGCGCGCGGCCCGTGGTCTTGTCGGCGATGTCAAGCGCGGCGACATCCTGCCCGATCAGTCGGAAATCCGAATGGGGTTTCAGCGGCAACGCTTTCAGCTCGTCCTGCGTGAAGCTGCGCGACAGGCCTTCGGTCACCAGCGCAGCGAAGGTGATGGAATTGCCGCCGCCCGTGACTATGTCCGCTTCGGCGCTGCAATCTTCGGCCGGGATGCCCCACATCTGCGCGGCCGCCTCGATCAACGCCACGCGCCCTGCGGCGCCGGCTTGGCGATAGACGGACCACATGCTCCAGACCGAACGGCTGCCAGCGGTGGGGGCGCCGCCCCATTTCTTCTCGTGATCGACATAGGTGATCTGCACATCATCCCAGTTTGCACCCAGCTCGTCAGCGAGGATGCGGGCAAGGGCGGTGCCGATGTGCTGGCCCATCTCGGCGCGGGTAATGTTTATGTTGACGCGGCCTTCACCGTCGATCGCGTACCAGAGGCTGGGCTCGAAAACCTGCCGCGCGAGGGGCGACGGCTCTTCGCTGGCGGCAAAGCGCGCAGCTGCTTGGGCGACACGAGGGAACCCGAAAGCGGCCCCGGCAGCGGACATCGCGACAAGAAAGCCGCGGCGGGTGAAGTCGGGGGGCGAGGCGTTGTTGCCTTGCTTCATCGGCATCATGGCTTAGTTCCCTTTCATGGCATTGGCCGCTTCGCGCACAGCGCGGCGGATGCGGGGATAGGTCATGCAGCGGCACAGGTTACCCGTCATCACCGCGTCGATGTCGTCGTCGCTGGGATCGGGAATGTCCTTCAGCAGGGCGGCTGCCTGCATGATCTGGCCAGATTGGCAGTAGCCGCATTGTGGCACGCGCAGTTTGCGCCATGCCTCCTGCACGGGATGGTTGCCCAAGGGATCAAGCCCCTCGATGGTCGTCACCTCGGCGCCTTCGACATCGCCCACGAAGGTGATGCAGGCGCGCGTAGCCTGTCCGCCGACATGGACGGTGCAGGCTCCGCACATGCCGATGCCGCAGCCGAATTTTGTGCCGGTCAGGCCGATCTCGTCGCGGATGACCCATAGCAGGGGGGTATCGGGATCGGTGTCGATGCTGACTTCCCGGCCATTGAGCGTGAAAGTGATCATGTGCGTTTTCCTGGGGTTCAGTGGACGACAGGTTCGGCGATGCGTATCTGGGAAACGGTCCGGACCAACTCGGGCCAGGGTTCGAGATCGGTGCGCGAGGCGCGCAGGTAGGCGGCGATGGCGGCAATCTCGTCATCGTCGAGGGCGTTGCGGAAGGCGGGCATGACCACGCCGGGAATTCCTTCCTCGTTGGCAACGCCGTTGAGGATCACGTGGACCAGGTTGTCTGGGGCCTCCACTCGCAGGGCCGAGTTGATTCCGAGGTCGGGGTGGCCAAGGGCGATGTCCTCGGCGTTGTAGTGGCAGGAGGCGCAGGCTGCGGCGTAGAGGCGTTCGCCGTCCTCAAGGCGATATGCCGGCGTCGGGGCACCAGCGGCAAGGCTGGTCGCCACGATCCGGGCGGTTTCCCCTTCGCCCGGCGCGTTGCCGGTGACATCGGCAAGGTAGATGCCGATGGCATTCAGATCGCTGTCGGGAAGTTCGCGCAGGCCGGCATGGACCACGGGTGCCATCGGCCCGGCGGCGACGCCCTGGTGGCGGGTCGCGCCGTCCTTCAGGTAGATGGCGAAGTCCTCGGCCGTCCAGCCGATGGCGGATTCGTTGCGCGCTGTCAGCGCCGGGGCGATCCAGCGGTCTATGGCCGCGCCCTCGAACTGCCGGTTTGCGATTTCTGCGCCCAGAGGGTTTCGAGGCGTGTGACAGGCTCCGCAATGAGACACGCCCTCGACCAGGTAGGCGCCGCGGTTCCAATCGTCGGACTTGTCAGGATCGGGTTCGAAGCGGCCAGAGTCGACAAACAGCAGCTTCCAGCCCGCTTGCCAGATGCGCAGGCCCAGCGGGAAGGGGATTCCGTTTTCCTCCTGCTCGGTTGTGGCCGGTGCCACCTCGGTCATCAGGTAGGCATAGATTGCGCGCGCATCCTCGTCGGACATCTTCGTGAAGTGGTCGAAGGGAAAGGCCGGGAAGAGGTGCTGGCCTTCGCGGTTCACACCGTCATGCATGGCACGCAGGAACGCCTCTTCGGACCATGCGCCGATGCCGTCTTCGGGATCGGGGGTGATGTTGGTGGAGTAGAGCGTGCCGAAACCCGTCTCCATTGGATAATTGCCTGCATAGGGCGCGCCATCGGCGGCAGTGTGGCACGAGGCGCAGTATCCTGCGGCAGCGAGAACGCGGCCTTTTTCGACAAGGGCGGCGTCATATGCGGGAATATCGGCGGGGTCGATCGGGGCGATCTCGGGCTCGTAGGCGAAGACAAGATAGCCGCCGAAGGCCACTACCCCGGCGCCGACCAAGGCCTGAAGGGTTCGTTTCAGCATGGAACTGTCGCTTTCTGGCTGGAAGGGTCTCTGGCGCAGGGGGTCAGGCCGCGAGACCGGCGAAAAAGCCGTCCCAGGACTGGTGGGGGCGCCCGGCCGCGGTTTTGAAGTCGCTGGGATTGTCGAAGGCGCCAATGCGGATGCCTTCGTAGATTCCGGCTATGATGCCGCCTAGGAAGGGGCCAAGTTCGGCCGCACGGTCGGCGGCGAAGTCTTCCAAGCTGATTTCGCGGTAGCTGAGCGCGGTGCCGAAGGCACGGTTCAGGTGTTCGGCCAACTCGGTTTGGGTGAGCGCGGTGCCATTGAGGTTGAGTGTACGGCCGTCGAGATCCGAGCGGACGAGTAGATTGGCATAGGCGGCGGCCAACTCGGGCCGGGTGGTATAGCCGCAGCGGGCAGTACCGGCGCAGTTCGCAATCTCGCCCCGCTTTCGGTAGCCGTCGATATATTCCACGTCGGGCTCGATATAGATGCCGTTACGCCCGATCACCCAGTCCAAGCTGCTTTGGCGAATGTCGGCTTCGGTCTGGCGATTGCTTTGCACTACAGGAGAAAAGCCGGTGCCTTCTTCGGGGCCCTGGATGCTGGTGTAGACGATCTTGCGCACGCCGGCGGCCGTCGCGGCATTGATCACGTTGCGGTGCTGGGGAATGCGCTTCTCCGGCGCATCGAGGCCCGAGACCAGCAGCACCGCATCGACGCCTTCGAGCGAGGTGCGCAGGACGTCGGGAGCCTCGTAGTCGCCGGGGCGCACCTCGACCCCCAGTCCTTCGGCTCGCGCCGGGGTGCGGGCAAGGGCGATGACGCTTTCGGCACCCCGGGTGGTTTTCAGGGCTTCGATGATGGCGCTTCCAAGCCGGCCGGAAGCGGCGGTGACCGCGATCTTCATGGAATTTTTCCTTTCGAGCGTTCCGGAATGGAGGGCGGCTGGCGCTAGTGCTGTTTCTGCCAGTTCACTTCGATGTTCTCGCGGAAGGAGAAGCGGGCGAAGTGATCGCCGATGACCTGCTCCATGCGCGCAAGGTCGTCGCCTTTGGCGATAGTTGTCATGGTCAGGGTGGTGTTGTCGGCGCGCAACGTGCATGTGCCGAAGGGCAGGGTGATCGTGCCTCGATCCGGTGTGAACTCGACGGGAACCTTGTGCGCGAAGTGCTTGCACAGCTGCTGGAGGTAGGTGGAAGCACGTGTTGTGGTGATTGTTGTGGTGCTGGTCGCCATCATCATCTCCTGTCTACCGGAAACAGATAGACAGGTCTCAGTGTTTCGATTACCCAGAAAATGTCGGAAGTATTATTCGATAGGATGCAAAGATGCTGGATGACTACCGGGGGCTTGCCGTGTTCGTCGCGGTTGCGGATGCCGGCAGCCTCAGCGCAGCTGGGCGGCAGTTGAAGCTATCCACATCGGTCGTCAGCCACCATCTTTCTCGTCTTGAGGCAAAGCTCGGGGTGACGCTGTTCTTCCGCTCCACCCGCTCGATGTCGTTGACACCGGAAGGTCGCGCCGCGCTCGATGCTGCGCGCCGGATGGTTGAGGCCGGAGAGGAGGCACTGGATCTTCTGGGTGGAGATGCTGATGAGCCTGTCGGTTCATTGCGGGTGGCAATGCCTGCATGGGGCGAACAGACACAGTTGCGCCAGACATTGTGGGATTTCGCGCGACGTTATCCCATGGTCGCCATTTCGCTTCATAGTAGCGATGCGCGTGTGGATATCATCAAGGACGGCTTTGATCTGGCGATTAGAACTGGCGAATTGAGGGACAGTTCACTCAAGTGCAAGCGCATCGGAGTATTTCGCCGTGTTTTCGTGGCATCGCCGGCTTATCTCGCATCGCGCCCGCCCGTCGTATCGCTTGAAGACCTGGTTCACTGCGACTTCATTGCGATTTCCATGATCCCGGATGCAGTTACACTGATGGATGGCGATACGTCCCTGTCTTTCGAGCCCGAGAATGTGCGACTGGAAGTGGATTCCATCGCCGCGGCGAAGTCCGCAGTACTTGCAGGCTTGGGCATTCGGCTGTTCCCGTTGAGCGAGGTTAACGACGATATCGCTTCGGGCAGGCTTGTTCAGATCCTTCCTGAATTTGCGGTGCCCGAACTTGGCGTATACGCAGTGTGGCCGGACTTGAGCCCGCAGAAGAAGTTGACGCGCCGACTGATTGATTACTTTTCTATGCGTGATGATGTTGCGAGCACGTGACCGCGCGAAGTTGATATTCTCCTCGGTCTAGGCTCAGGACCCACTAGCCTGCGTATAAGGACGAGCGGCGTGATTCAGGATGGCAAAGGAGTTTGCCATGTCTGATTTGATTTTGCTCTCAGCCGCCCAGAGGGCGAGGATCGAGCCGTTTTTCCCGAGGTCGCACGGAATTGCCCGTGTTGATGATCGTCGGGTGATTTCGGGGATCATCTACGTATTGAATCACGGCCTATGGTGTAAGGACGCACCGAAGGCCCATGGGCCTCGCAAGGCGCTACAACCGCTTCCGGCGCTGGACCGAACTCGGTGTGTTAGACAGGATTTGCGGCAACCTGGCAGCCAGTGACGGTCCACCCCGATACACTGATGATCAACGCGACACATCTGAGGACCCACCTCACTGCGTCGAGCCTCAAAAAAGGGGGGGCTTTCCCGCCACATTGGCCGCACGAAGGGCGGGCTGAACACAAAACTGTATGCGGTGTGTGATGACGGAGGCCGACCGATCGCGATGTGCCTGACGAGCGTGTCTTCGATGCCGTGCCGCTTCATGTCTTCGACAAGCGCATTTTCGAAAGCGCGGCTGCGGCATGCGGCCTGTTCCTGCCTGAACGTCTCCGCGATGGTCGGGATCATGTTCTCCGGGATGCCTTCCTTGAGCAGGATCGCGCGTGCCGGGCACCCCTCACCGAAGTCAGGTCGCCGCATGGTTCCGTAAAGCTGGATCAACCGATAGGCCCAGCCGACTTCGAGGTCGGCGCGAAGGCTGTCGCGCGGATCCGATCCGCTTCTGCGTGCGGCAAAGACCAGCGAATCGAGATGGTCTGTCATCCGGTCGATCTCTGCGCGGAACAGCGCTTCGAGCTAATCCCTGGTCGTCATATGTGCGGTCGGCCCCAATTTCATTTCATGCAGCAGCGTGTTCAGGCGTCTGGCCATCCACGCAGCTTTCCTATGATCGGAATGCCTAAGGCTCAGTGAAAGATGGGACGACCGGCGTGCCGACCGGAACAGTGCGGGGTTGCGGGGCCGCCAGTAGAAATGATGTCCTCGCCGGTCGAGATTTTGCACTTCGTGTCTCGTTGCCATGACCGAACCGCTCGATTCGTCGGGAGCTCGGCGCGCAATGTGCCTCAGCCCTGTGCCTCGGTTTCGTGCACAAGGTGGTCCGGATGGCTTTCGACGGATTCGCAGCGATGATGATTTCCCAATGAAATCAATCGCTTGAATGGAAAATGGCTGGGGAACCTGGATTCTCAGCCAGTGTATCCGCACCAAATCCCGGTCTTACTGGAGCTACCCGTCATACCGCATTGTGCACTAGTCATGTGATCCAGATCTGGGCGCGGCGTCAAGCGGCGCGAAAACTTTTCGCCGAGCCACTTGGAAGACCACGTCTCATGAGTGGTTAGCGTTCGGACTGGGAGGATAGCGGACTTCGGCAGCAGTGAGTGAAATGACCGCCTTGCTGACAGGCCATTTTGGGGCTGATCCCGTCATTGGCAGACTATCGGCGGTGGACGAGTGGCTGAAAGCAGCTGGTTGATAACCAGTCGAACGGTTCGAGTCCCGCTTCCCCCGCGTTGTGCCGCAACAATTTACGATTCGCCTAAGTTCTCTTGGACGCGCACGTGCGCGCAGTTCTTTGCGTAAATCTCAGAGAACTGGCAGCAAGGCGGCATGATATGTCAGCTTTATCGCCGGCGACCGCCATCTTTGCTATCAGCTTCGCCACACTTAATCCGCAGCGCCCCCACTACCCAAAATTATTGCGCAGTGTTTGCAGCAAGATCTGCAACAGTCTCGCCGTCCCCGTATCGTAAACCTACGCTGAATACGCACCGCATCCCACGATCAACAGCGCGGAGGGCAATATCGTTGAATTTTCTTATGCAGAACGCTGTTTGGTAGTGGGCGTGCCAAATTGACCTCCAGCCTGAGTCCTTGCGCCGATAGATCGAGCAGATTCGTCCATAGGGTTCGACGGAAGCAAGATCTATGTGTGTCTCCATAAATACTGCGCTCTCTGCTCGCTGGCTTTTGCAGACCAAGTTACGGATCTCAACCGCAGGCTTATCCGTTACGATGGTCCGGCTGCTGGGCTCCTTCGCAACCGGCGCGCCTTTTTCTGCAGGGGCGTTCGGATCCGAGCCGTTGCTCCCAACCGTAAAGGAGTCTGGTGGAATGGGTGTGCTACCTTTCCCGTCAGGTCTCGCTGATTTGGCAATTTCCTCCCGAATCATTTCGTGAACACGATATCCTGCACCTTCATAGGTAAGGACAACCGATGGCGCGATCGTGCCCACACGTACCGCCATCTCCAAGGTCGCCATTGTGGTATCATTGAGTGGGATATCAGCGATCCGATTGTAGTTGCTATCCAGGATGTCATGTCCGACGGCCATCGCGTTCATTCCCGGCACCTTCGAGATGCCTTCCATGAACTCGCTCGTCTCAGTCAGGGCAAATGCTGGGTCGTCCGGGGTTTCTGCAAACATTCCAACGTGCGGCCGTTGTGCGTCGAGGCGAGTCACATCTATTTCTGGTTTGCCGCCGCGATAACTAATGCTTCCGTCGGCACGTCGAACATAGGCTTCCGGTGGCGGCAAACAATCCAAGCCCGAGTTCGGGTCGGCTGCAAGGCAGTAGGGCTCACCGGTTGATGCCTTGAGATTGTCCTCAAGGTTTGTCGTGGTAAGTTCCTTGTAACCATCGCGGATCACGGCCATAGTCATGCCTGCGGTGACTGCATTCTCGATGTCGGCCTGATCCCCGCCGGCCGCCGCCACTGCCATGCCAGAGATTGCTCCTGACATTACGGCTCGCTGAATAGTTTCGTCGATCGTGACGTCCTGAATGACGTCCACTCCTTCAACGTCGGAGATTTCTGCCATGGCGAAAGCGGTTGCGCCGGCTATGATGCCTGCGCGGAGAGCGAGGCCCAAGTCACCGTCTGTCGCGTGGTATGCTAGCCAAGCAGAATATGCGGCCGCCCCGGCCGGTCCCCCATATGCGCCTGCTGCAACTTGGCCAACGGCTCGTAGAACCGAACTTCGCGCAGCGGCTTCTGCTGCGTTTTCCTGGGCGTCATTCAGGGGGTCTGCTCCCAAGTGCCAGATCGCATCTATGAACTTCCCCTCCTCGATTCTCTTTGCGGCCCGTTCGATAGACTTCGCTGCATCCTCTATCGTCGCTTCCGCGTAAACCACGACGGCGTCAAGTGCGTCGCAAATGTCACCTCCACACTTGCCTTCCTCAACAAGTATCCGAAGGTCTTCTCCGGCGTTACCGATTTCCTTGATAGTTTTTTTGCCGAGCTTCTCAGCTTCCTTACCTACATCCCGTAATCCGTTGCCGATTTCCCGGGTCAGCTTTTCGCCGTGCTCATGGATCGGCTTCCCGGTTAAATCCTTCACCAGATCCCAAGCAGCTAGCTGCGTTGGTAATAGGCACAGACTTGCCGTAAAGCACAAAAGAATCAGGCGATTTTCTCTTGGCATGGCGCTCTCGCTGATACTGAGGTCTGCAGTAGAATAGCATCTTAGTATCGCCGGATGTTCTTTGTCGAGGGTTGATTTGCATATAAAACTGGTTCACTAATATAGAATTAGTGACCGACCGAGGTGTACTGGTGATGGTTCGCTGTGAAGTCTTTGTTGTGATGGCCTTTACTCTGTTCCTTTTTGGAGGAGAAGCCGCCGCTCAGGCTCGCGAGAACGCGGCCTCGCCCAAAGGGGGTACTCGCGAGGCCGCTACATGGGGCGACCCAGCATATCCAGACATAGACTATTCAATCCCCTTTGCCCGCGATCTCCATAGAGCCGGCGCGTCGTTCTTCGGTTGGTGGGGCCTGTTTGACGATAATTCGGGCTCTACAGAATCACACGATCTACTGGCTGTGAACTTCTCTTCCAATCGGGATCCAGAAGATCCGAATGCAGCGGTGCTCTTGGCGATTTGTTCTGGAGGGAACCTATACTTGGGTTACTTTCCGAGGCAATTGTCTCCGGAAGCGGCGCCAGGAGCGACAGCATCAGAGGCAAACTCGACGGGAGAGGTCGCGGACGATGCCCCAAAAGATGTTTTTCAGTGGGTTGCTGAGAATGAAAAGAGAGCAGGAGTGGTTGTCACTTTCCAAATAGATGACTTTCCTTCGAAAGGTTCAGTTTGGTACAAAACACACAACGGCAATGGCGTGATATTAAAGGATCGGTTTGCGGAAGACATTATCCTTCGTATAGAGGCTGCAGAAACTATGAGGATTACGCTTACCGAAGGGCATCGCGATATTTCGAGCACGTTCCGTGTAGTGGGAGGCGATGCTGCGCTCAAACCAGTTGTCGAGCTTTGTTCGCCGACTGGGACGGGAGCAGCTCCCGCCCAGTAACAAGGCTAGCGCTTTTACTTGAGCGCTCGGGCGTAAGGTCTACGAAGTCTCGGGACCCTCAATTCGTGCCCGCAGGCTCCAAGGAAGGCGCATCTGCGGGCCGAACCATCTTGGGTAATCATTGAGACGAATTGAGGGATGGTACGGTGCGCTAGCACGAATATGGCGAGATGATCGTGAAGATTGTCGAAGGCCGGCAGATCGACAACATACCGCAATTGTTGCGCTTTGAGATACGGTCATAATGCGGCAGCCACGAATGGCTGATTTTGGGAAGCGCGATCCGACCGTATAATAACTAAAATGGGGCGCAAAGCCGACGGCGCGAAAACTTTTCGTTGCGCGATGGGAATTCCGCCGCGGAGCGTGTGTGCCAGGTCTCTGGAGCGGAGCGTAAGCGAATAATCCTGTTTTGCCGAAAAGAGGCGGCACGGTGATAAGTCTGGGAGTTCAGGGTATTGTGTTTTCGCTGCAATGAGGGATTTCACAGCATTGGTAAACTGGTCTGCGAAACAGAACGCGGGCGGAGACAGTCGGACCGGTCAGGGGGCGAATCGACTCGATCTTAGTGTGGAGTGCGCGTCCCAACGGATCGAGCGATGAGGGCCGAGGAACCGCGTTACCACCACTACTTGCCGTCGTTCTACCAATCTCGGTGGGCGGGCGAGAACGGAAAGGTGCGTCGTTTCAGTAAGCCGCACGGTGATAAGCTGGTAGCAAATGGGTTTCGCCAAAAGTACCTGGCGGTGAAAAATTTCTCTACACCGACCATACAGCGCAGAGGTGGTCGCGAGATTTCGGGCCAGTTGCTAAGCTTTAGCGACTGACGAAGGAATACCCCAGATGACAAAGTGGAAACGCTATTCGGCGGAGTTCAAGGCCAAGGTTGCGCTTGAAGCCATCCGCGAAGAGTTGACGACGGCCGAGCTGGCCAGGAAGTACGGCGTCCATCCGACAATGATCAGCGGATGGAAGAGAACGGCAATCTGTTGATCGGCGTGGAATAAGGCCCCCGTTTTCGGGGTGACCGGCGTCTAAAATGGACCCCGTAAACAATAGGGTTCACAAAGGCTCTCGAGATTAACGGAGAGCCTCATTTGGGATGCTGGTTGTGGAGGCGATTGCGAAGATGCGTCGCGCCTATTTCATTCAGAAGAAGCCGATCAAGGCGATTTGCCGGGAACTCAAGGTCTCGCGCAAAGTGGTTAGCAAGGTGGTACGTTCGCAAGCGACGGAGTTTCGCTACGAGTGCGATCACCAGCCCCGGCCGAAGCTGGGAGCGTGGACGGGGGAACTCGACCAGCTGCTAGCAACGAACGAGGACAAGCCTGCGCGTGAGCGCCTGACGCTGGTGCGGATATTCGAGGCGCATCTCGGCTACAAGCGTCGGCCCGGTTCCTAGAGCGGCAAGCCGCACCCTTGCCCGACGGCGCGATGTCGACGCGCCGAACAGGACGTGGGCGACTAACAACACCTACATCCGGACCCGGAAGAGCTTTGCCTGCCTGGCCATGTTTATTGACCTATTCTCGCGCCTCGTCGTCGGCTGGTCGCTGCAGAGTTGGCAGACTACTCATGTCGTGCTGCAGGTGTTGCTCATGGCGGTGCGGCGTAGAAAGCCGAGGAGCAAGGTTCTGATCCATACCTATGAGGGGGCGTAGTTCATCAGCATGGACTGGGCGGCGTTCCTGAAGCACCAAATTCTTGAGCAATGAGCCTTAGCGGCAACGGCCATGACCATGCCGTGGCGAAGACCTTCTGCAATCTCCCTAAGCACGAAAGGATATGGCGCAGGACCTACTGAACATGCGAAGAGGCAAGGAAGGACGTGTTTGTCCACTTCGATAAGTTCTACAATCCGAAGCGCAAGCACGTCATGAACGGGATGCTGTCACCCGTCGAGTTCAAGTGACAGCAGGAAATGTAGCCCGAGGGTGTCCAGGACACTTGAGACTGTTCACTTCGTCTGAGGGCGATCATAAACGTCAGCGAGTGATGGCTCTTTTGGTTGCAGCCTTGGTCGGCAATCTTTCGGGCACAATATCTATGGACGTTAAGTTTCCGGCCGCAATCCAGCGTCGGGCCTCTGCACCCGGAACATAGCCCCATAGATCCTCCCTTTTCCTAAACATGATGGCGGACCACTGCATTGGGGGAGGATCAGGCGGTGTCTCAGTTTGAAAATGCAGCCGGCGCGCTGGCTGAGGCACCCTGGGTCAGGCAGGCTGGAATTACTCGAGTCGGCCGAAACCGCTCGCGGATATCAGCGCGAGCGGTCGGGGAAAGCCGGAAATGTTTTCAGCGCGCACGCAGCAGGTCACAGGCGGCAAGCGCGATTACCTTAGAGGAAACGGCAAGTGTATCGAGCGGCAGCCGCTCGTCCGCGCGGTGTCCGTTTGCCTCGATCAGGGTGCGGGGTCCGGCACCGTACATGACAGTCGGGATGCCCTGCTCGCTGTAATGTCGGGCGTCCGTGTAAAGGGGAACAGCGGTCGTGCCAACCGATTCTCCAAGCACCTGGCAGGCACGTTTCGCAATGCTATCGGCAAGAAAGTCGGCCCCCTCTACCGGCTTGAACGGCCTGGCGAGCAAGATTCTCTCGACTTCGATGGAGATACCGTCCAGCCGGGATGCGCATTCTGCCAGAACTTCGCGCAATTCCGCCTCCACCGCGTCCGCGTCCTCGTCCGGAGTGATGCGACGGTCGATCCGCAAGGTGGCGCCATCGGCCACCACATTGGTGTTGATGCCGCCATTTACGAGGCCGACAATGCAGGTTGGATGGTCGATGCCGTCGAAGGTGGACTTCCGCTGTGTCAGAGAATCGCCGTAGTCGTAGATGGCGCCGATGACCTGTCCAAGCGCTGCGATCGCGTCATGGCCGGTTGTCGGCATTGCTGCGTGCGCGGATTTTCCCTTGATGCGCGCCTCCAGGTGGAGACAGCCATTGTGCGCTGTGACGACAGCATAGGAGAATGCGGCGCATACCGCATAGTCGGGCTTGCTCAGGCCTTGCGAGAGAATATAGCCCGGACCGGTATGGCCTCCGATCTCCTCGTCATAGGTGACGTGAAGTTCGACCGTTCCATCCAATTTCGCGCCGGTCTCGATCAACGCCTTCATGGCAAAGGCGTAGGACGCAATATCGGACTTGGACACGGCCGCGCCCCGGCCATACATCCAACCGTCGCGAATCTCGCCACCATAGGGATCGGTGGACCAGCCGGAGCCGGGCGGAACGACGTCGCCATGGGCGTTGAGCGCGAGCACCGGGCCGTCACCGAACCGATGGCGCACGATTAGGTTTGTCGCCGAGATCATGCCGTGGCGTTTGACCACTTCATCGGGAACAGGATGGCGTTCCACGGTCAACCCTGCGGCCTCAAGCAACTCGGCCGTGCGCTCGGCGTGTGCCGCGCAATCGCCTGGCGGGTTGTCCGAGGGTGTCCTGACGAGCTCGGCCAGCATGGAGACCGCGTCGTCGCGATGCTCCTCAACATATTTGCAGATCGCGGTTTCCATTACCATGATTGCGAGACCTTTCCTTGTTTGCGGTTTATGTGGATCGGTTGAAGCGATCGAGAGTGAATGGTCGCAGCCGCGCCGGAACCTCTCCGCTGCAGATCATCGAGGCCAGTTCCATCCCCATCATCGGACCGAGCGTATAGCCATTGGCCATGGCGGCAACCCACAGGTTGCGACGCCCCGGCACCGGCCCGATCAGGGGGGCCCCGTCAATATTGACGTTCATGGCAGCCCAACTGCGGATCATGCGCAGGCCGCGCACCGCAGGCAGTGTTCGGCATGCCACCCAGGCGTTGCCTTCCAGGCTTGCCATGTCGACGATCGTTCGCTTGAGAAGCGGATCCAGCGTGGCTGACCAGCCACCGCCAATGATCAGGTTGCCGTTTCTGGCCTGTTTCAATGTCAGGCGTCTGCGGGCGTGGGCGAGCAACTGATCGATCAGCGGGGGGGCAGGTTCGGTGACGATCATCTGCAAGGGAGCGCCCTTGACCGGAAGGTCGAGCCCCAAAAGCTCTCCGGTGGCAGCACTCCAGCCTCCGCCGGCAATGACCAGTTTCCCGCAACGGACCAAGCCGCGCGCGGTGGTCAGGAGATAGCCGTCCCGGTCCTCTTCGATCGCCAGAACGCCCGCGCGTTCCTCAATCCGTGCTCCTGCGGCGCGCGCGGCGTCGGCAAGGATATGCGTGGCGATCAGCGGATTTACCTTGCCCTCTTGTGAGCAGAAGGCAGCACCGGCAAATCCGTCCTGTATGTTCGGCGCAAGCGATCGCAGCTCCGAGCTGTCGATGACACGCGTATCGATGCCCAGTGCCCGTTCGGAGGCGGCCTTTTCTTCGAGGAAGCGGAGATCCTCCTCCGTTTCGGCAACCATCAGGCCGCCCTTCACGGAGCGTTCGAAATCGGCGTCGAGGCGCTGTTCGAGCTCGGCCCAGTAGTTGACGGCGTCGCGTTGCAGGGGCAGGGCCGAGAGCGCCGGTCCTCCACCGGCCTGTGCGCGCTCACCGAAGTCGTAGGAGAGCAGTTGCACATGCAGGCTGCCGGCATTGCCACCGGACGCGCCGCTGTTGATGTTGCCGCGCTCCATTACCGCCACGTCCAGTCCGGAACCTGCCGCTGCAAGGGCCGTCGATACTCCGAGAATGCCGCCGCCAATTATTGCCAGTTCGACTTCGATATCGATTCGTGGCGCGTCGCGGTCTGCGGTTATGGGGAGTTTGGGCGGTGCGACCTCGCGATGCCCCTTCCATTCCGTCTTTTCCCGCGCGATTGCGCCGATCGGCAGCGGTTTTGTCGGGGCCTGCGGCATGAACCGGGCTTCCTTGGGATGTTCGGCGCCCAGCATGGCGGCAACATGAGCGGAGCAATACCGGCCTTGGCAACGTCCCATGCCGACGCGGGTCATGCGCTTCAGGGTGCCGATGTCCCGCGCCCCTCGTTCAACGGCATCCTCGAGTTGTCCGTGCGTGATGTCCTCGCAGCGGCAGATGATAGTGTCCTTGGTCGGTTCCGGTCGTTTTGCGGGCGAAAACAGTGTCCACAGGGCTGCTTGGAACTTCCGTGCCCGGTCGCGAACGCGGCGCGCGGTTGTCTGGCGCACCTCATCGGGCGCGTGATCGAGGTAATGGGCCGCCGCCATCCCCGCGAGCGCTCCGGTACCCCGCGCGGCAGCAGCACCTTCGATGGCTGCCCCGTCGCCTGCTACGAAAAGGCCGGGCACGCCGGTCCATCCGTCGTCGTCACGCGAAATCACCAAGCCGTTGCCGTTCGGAGCAGCGACGAGGTCCACGCCCAGTTGGCGAGCGATCTCGTCGGAAGGATCGAACCCGTAACCCAGGCAAACGGCATCCGTCTCGAAAACGATGTCGCGGCCGGCTCCGTTCGTACGTGTCAGGCGGATCTTTTCGACGTTTTCCCGGCCTTCGATCGCGGTAACGACCGCGCCTTCGACAAGTGGAACGCCTTTCCGAGCAAGGATGGTGCGATAGCGCGCACCTGCAGCGATCAGCGCCGGAGCATGTATCGTGGCTCGCAGCAGTGCGCCGATCTTGGACGGAGTGGTCAATCGGGCCGCTTCGGCAACGGCAACCACATTGGCGCCACCGGCGAGAAGCTCGGCGGCAACCTGGAGGTTGAGCGGTCCGTTTCCCGCCACAACAATGCGATGCCCCGGCGCGACGCGGTAGCTGCGCGCAAGTGTCTGCGCGGCTCCGGTCGTCATCACGCCGGGAAGCGTCCATCCCGGAACATGCCAGGGTTTCTCTCGCGCGCCCTGGGCCAGCACGAGAGTGCGGGCCACCACACGGCTCTCTCCGTCTTTGCCGTAAATGCCGAGACGAAACTTCGTCTCGTCGCGCCTTGCGAACCAAACCATTGCATCGGTGCGGATTTCCGCGCCAGCCCTGATGGCTTCGGATACGGCCCGTTCACGTTCGCGAAACTGGCGGTCCGATGGGCCGGCCGAAAACTCGTGCGATGGGGAGAGGGGCTTGAGATACTGCCCTCCCGGTGCCGATCGCTCGTCAAGTACGATGACAGAGGCACCGGCAAATGCCACTTCGGTCGCGGCAGCCAGACCGGCGGGGCCCGCGCCAATTACGGCGCAGTCGAAAGGCGTTTCTTCGGGTTGTTGCGAAGGCGTGGGACCAAGCGCCTCAAGGGCTTGTAGCCCACCCCCGTGCTGGTGGGGTTCAACTTTCATGCCGTCTTGAACGGCAGTCATGCAGGATCGTTCGCCGCCGCGCCCGTCAATGTCTACGATGCATTCATTGCACACGCCCATACCGCAATAGAACCCGTGTGGGCGGTCGTCACGCGAACTGCGGAAGGCCTTGATTCCCGCAGCGATAAGCGCAGCGGCGACGGTCTCGCCTTCGATTGCGGTCAGGGGCCGGTCTCGCCAATGAATCGTGACCGGTTTTCCCCGGCGCCGAAAGGGGCCACGCTCTAGCCGCAGTCCGCTTTTCGCGGCATGGTCCCTCATATCGCGCCGGCCTGTTGCAATGCCTCCCGCGCGGCGGTCAGGTCATCGTCGGAAAGCGGCAGGCGCGGCATTCTGGGGCTGCCGACCGGGTGCCCGAGCACGGCCAGTCCGGCCTTGGATCCGGAAACATAGCGGTGTCCGCCGACAAGCCTGATGACGGGCAGTACCTGCCGGTATATCGCCCGTGCCTTTTCGAGATCCTTTTCATCGGCGGTTGCGGTGAAGAGGTTGGCGAATTCCTTGGGCATCAGGTTCGAACCGACCGCGACCCAGCCAATCGCGCCGGCGAGGAAGGATTCGAATCCCATGATGCCGCCGAAAACATTCATTCGATCGCCGCAGAGATCGAGAATGTCTCGAATGCGGGTCACGTCCATTGTCGATTCCTTTATGTAGGAAACGTTGTCGATGGTGCTGAGTCGCGCCACGATCGGGGGTGTCAGGTCGACGTTCGCCGTCGCCGGGTTATTGTAGAGCATCACCGGGAGCGATGTCGCGTCGGCGACCGCCTTGTAGTGGGCAAACAACTCGTCTTCGGTCGGAGTCGAGTAGAAGGGCGGGATCACCATCACGCCATCCGCTCCGGCAACCTCGGCCTGCCGGGTCCAGCGCACAGCATCCTCGGTCCATTCGGCGCCCGTTCCGATCAGCACGGGCACGCGACCTCGCGCTTCGTCGATGACAGTCTCCACAACCTGTTCGCGCTCGGATTCTGTCATCGAGAGGAATTCGCCGGTGCTGCCGAGAGGGATGAGGCCGTGGATTCCCTGGTCGATCTGCCAGTTCACGAATTCACGCAATGCCGGAACGTCTATGCCGTCGTCGGTGAATGGCGTGATCATGACCGTGTAGGTGCCGCGAAACGGTTGCGTCATGAAATTCCCTCTTATGCCTTATGTGCCGCCTGTCTGCGTTCAGAATGAATTATTTCTGTATTGCAATTGTGCACATAATGTGCACTCAATTCGCCTGTCAATAGTGACCGTGCAGCTTGGGCGTCTGAATTTGTGCGGTTCCGGAGCCTCTTGCGGGAGGCGGGGCGGCGAACGTCCCGGGGAGCCGTCATTGCGCGCCGAAAGGAGAAATAATGAAGAAACTCGTGACTATGCTCATCGCCTCCGCGGCCATTGTGATGCAAGCCGGGAGTTCATTTGCCGAGGTGACGTTGAAGGCCGCTCACTCGGCAGCTGATACCGAACCGTATCATATCGGTCTGAGTAAGCTTGCCGATGATGTCGCGGCTTGCACCTCGGGCGAGATCAAGATTGACGTGTTTCCGAACAACCAGCTTGGAAACGAGAAGGAGATGATCGAGGGCGTACTGCTTGGAACGATCGACATCACTTCGCCGTCGAACGCGGTTCTCACCAACTTTGTCCCAGAGTTGGCCGTTTTCGACCTGCCGTTCCTCTTCCGCGACAGGGATCATCTGTACAAGGTGATGGACGGCGAGGTCGGCGATGAGCTTGGCGAATCCGTGAATGCGGCGGGCTTCCATCTGTTGGGTTTCTTCGAGGCCGGCATCCGCCACATCATGACCGCCTCCAAGCCGATCAATTCCATCGAGGACATGCAGGGCCTGAAGATCAGGACGATGCAGAACCCGATCCATGTCGCCTCGTTCAACGCCTTCGGCGCGAATGCGACGCCACTTGCCTATGGCGAATTGTATGGGGCCTTGGAGTCCGGTGTCGTGGACGGCGCTGAAGCAGCGAACTCGAACTACGAGGCCAAGAAATTCTACGAGGTGGCACCTAACTGGGCACTGGTGTCCTGGACCGCTCTCGTGGTTCCCGTGATCATGTCGAAGGAAAAGTGGGCTTCGTTGAGCGACGCAGAGAAGAATTGCTTCAATGCAGCCATAGCAGAGGCAGAGAAGGTGGAGCGCGCTGCCTATGCGAAGACCGACGAGGACAAGCTTGCGACCCTAAAGGCCGAGAACGTGAATATCACCGAGCCGGACGTACAGCAGTTCCGCGATGCGGCCCAGGCCGTCTATGACGAGTTCATCACAACCGAGGATGGCAAGCGTCTGCTGAAGATCATCGCCGAAACGAAGTAGGCCGCTACCGGAAAGCGGGCGCTTACGCCCGCTTTCCTCGCCAATCCTGCGGGGGAGAGAGAAAAGAACACGATGCAGCGAACTCTATCCGCGATTCTGACCGTGGTCCGACGGTTTTTCGATGTGGTGATCATCCTGCTGTTTTCCTACATGGCGATCGCGGTGGTCGCGCAGGTGATCGGCCGTTACGTCTTCAACTATTCGATTGCCTGGGCAACGGAAACCGCCACCTACGCCCAGATCTGGATGGTTCTCGTGGGGGCGGGCTACGCGATGCGCCGCGACATGCATGTTAGCATCGATCTCGTTCTTCCGCTGTTGCCCCGCATTGTCCGGCAGCTTGTCACCCTTCTGATAACGGCGATGGCGCTGTGGTTTCTCTGGGTGGTCTTTCAGGGAAGTTTTCGCCTTATAAAGATCGGCGTCATCCAGAAGTCGCCGGCGCTCCAGATTCCGATGCTCTATCCATATCTGTCGCTGCCCGTCGGTGCCGCATATTTCGCCTTCGAACTGATCCTGCATCAATGGAACCGCCTCAAGGGGACGGACGATCCCGACGACATCACTTCCAGGGAGGGCTGATCGATGGTTGTGACATTTTCCTCGTTCCTGCTGCTCATCCTGTTCGGTGCCCCGATTGTTTTCGCGCTTGGCGTGTCGGCGACCGTGGCTCTGGCATTCACCACCGATACGCCGCTGGCGATCGTTGCGCAGCGTGTCTTCGCCGGCCTCGATTCGTTTCCGATCATGGCGATTCCGTTTTTCGTTCTGGCTGGCTTGATCATGGAAACGGGCGGCATCGCCCGCAGGATAGTCAGCCTAGCCCAAGCCCTGATCGGGTGGATTCCGGGCTCTCTGTATGGCGTTTCGACCGTGACGGGTACAGGGCTCTCGGCCATTTCGGGTTCCGGCACCGCCGATACGGCAGCTATCGCATCGATGATGATCCCGGAAATGCGGCGCCGGGGCTACGATATCGATCTCGCCACCTCGCTGATCGCTGCCGCAGGATCGCTCGCGCCCATCATCCCGCCGAGCGTCTTTATGATCGTGGTCGCGACCATCTCCAATCTGTCGGTTGGGCGTCTCTTCCTCGCGGGGATCGTCCCAGGACTGGTGATCTCGATCGGGCTGCTGCTTTGTGGCTATATCGTTGCGCGCCGTGGCGGCGAACGATATCGTGACAATGAACGCTTTACCCTGTCGGCATTCCTGTCTGCATTGGTTGCCGCCATTCCGGCTCTTCTCCTGCCGATCATCATTGTCGGCGGCATTGTCGGCGGGGTCTTCACACCGACTGAGGCGGCTGCCGTTGCTGTCGTCGTCGGGTTGGCGGTATCTGTCCTGATATATCGCGAACTGTCGCTGAAGGAACTGCCCGGCCTCATTCTCAGGACGGCCGGACTGTCGGCGGTCGTCATGATGGTTATAGCCACGGCCTCGATATTCTCCTGGCTGATCGCCAGCCAGAATGTTCCGGGGCTGCTTGGTGGCTGGATATCGCACGTTACGGATTCCCGTGTCGTTTTCCTGCTGATTGTTAATGTGCTCCTTCTGTTCGTCGGCATGTTTCTGGAGAGCATCTCCGCAATTGTCATTCTTGTGCCGATGCTGATGCCGATTGCGCTTTCCTTCGGAATTGACCCAACCCATTTCGGCGTCGTTGTCTGCCTGAACCTCGCGGTCGGCATGATCACCCCGCCTTATGGCATCTGCTTGTTTGTCGCGTCATCGGTGGCCGAGCGTCCAATTCAGTCGGTGGCCAGACGGGTCTGGATCCCGCTGGTGCCGATGATGGGAACGCTGCTTGCCATTACCTTCATTCCCGAGATCGTTCTGGCTCTGCCGAACGCGGTGATGGGGGGCAATTGAAGCGGGAGCGCCCGGGAAGGCGCGCAAGCGCCCAAGTTCCGGGGATGCGTGTGAAAAAGGTGTGAAATCAACACCTTGGGAATGGAATATTGTTCGTGTCGGTATGTTTCGTAGTGAATATGTGCAAAGATCAAACTGGGATGGAAACGGGTTATGGCTGACATGGGAGCAATGTCTGAAGTCCCGCTGCGAACGCGTGCAACTGCGGATCCGCTTTCTGAGCGGGCCTACAGGGCAATATCTGCGCTGATTCACAATCGTCAGCTGCGCAGCGGGGAACGTATCGTCGAGCAGCGATTGGCGGAAGAGCTGGGGATTTCGCGGACGCCGCTGCGTGAGGCATTGCAGCGCCTGGAGGGCGAGGGGCTCGTCGTGAAGAACGGCAGCCGGTCCTACAATGTCAGGCAAATTGGCCTGACCGAATATGTTCAAAGCCTGAAGACCCGCGAGGTTCTCGAAAGCGAGGCGGCAGCCTTGGCGGCCGGGCGCGTACCTGCGGAAGCAATTGCCGCCGCGCGCAGCGAGATAGAGTCTCTCAGAAAGTCCGTCCGTTACCACACTGAGGCCCACTGGCATTCCGACGATACGGTGCACAATCTGATCGCCGATCATTGCGGCAATGCGGTGATGGCCCGGTTGATCAAGGGGTTGCGCGGCACCACACGACTGTTCGAAATCGCCGGATTGGCCGAGCGGGTCGATCCAGATTCCGAAGAGCACATGAAGATAATCGACGCACTGGATGCCGGCGATTCGAAGGCTGCTCGTCGTGCGGTCCATGCCCATATAAGAAGCTTGGTGAAGTATTCGTTGGTAGAAGCCGGCATTTGATCCCCCCCGCTCTGATCCGTTCCCCTATCAGTACGTTGGATATATTCCCGCAACGGCGGTCGTTGCCATGTTGAACCTTTAACATGGCTGAGCAGATTGCCACCCGTAGAGTTCGTGTTGTACGATTTAGAGCAGAATCCGTTCATGCTGCATCGTATCCGGCGGCGGCGAAGTAGTTGGCACATTCCTGCGCCATGAAGGTTGGGATCAGGCTGCCGATCCTGTCCCACAGGCGGTCGATGGTGCGCTCAGCTGCCTTCCTGAGCATTGCCTTGAGCTTCGAGAAGGCATTCTCGATCGGATTGAAGTCCGGGCTGTAGGGTGAAACAGCAACGAGGCTCCCGCGGTTTCGATCATCTGGCGAGTCCGCGGACCCTTAAGGCTGGACAGATTGTCCATGATCACGATGTCGCCCGGCCGCAGTTCCGGCACGAGCACCTGCTCGACATAAGCCTCGAAGGCGATCCTGTTGATCGGCCCGTTCAGCACGAAGGGCGCGATCATGCCGCGCAGTGTCAGCGCACCGACGAAGGTCGTTGTCTTTCAGTGGCCCTGAGGCACGCCCACCCGCAACCGCTCGCCGCGCGGAGCCCGGCCATGGGTGCGCGCCATGTTCGTCTGGGTCCAGGTTTCATCGATGAAGACCAATCTTGCCAAGTTGAGGTCGATCTGTTCGTCGAACCACACCCGTCGCCGCTTCAGGATGTCCGGGCGGTCCTGCTCGTTGGCGTGCGCGGTCTTTTTACGCGTGATCCGGTGACGCTTGAAGAAGCGTTGGATCGTGCCGAAACCGAAAACGTGGCCGCGTGCGGCAAGCGCCCGGATCATCTCCTGGATCGTGATGTCGGGCGTCTCCTCAAGCAGCGACAGGAGCAATCCCTTGCAGGCGTCGATGCACCTCGACCGTCGATCGCCGCCGAGCGCCTTGGGACGAGGATCGCCTTGCTCGCGCTCACGTGCCCGCCAGCGGCTCACGCTGGCCGCGCTGACGCCAAAGCGTTCACCCGCCTGACGATGGCTGAGGCCGCCGGCAACGGCGGCAAGAACACGTATGCGAAGATCGAGCGACAGCGTCTTTGACATGTCCGCCGGCCTCCTTGCTCCCGGCAGACATCATGAATCATCAATTCGCTGATTTGAGAATCCCCGCCGAGTCACTAAGCTGGGGTGCTGCTCTAGGCTTTCCATGTCTTATCTCAGCACTTCGATGTCGTATCAATGCCGGAGCAAATATGTGCCAACTGGATAGAGTAATATAATCCATGGGGAAGTCTTGTCCCCACATCCGTTTACTCCTTTGCTGCTCGGCAGATTTCTTCCCATTCGGGGCTTCCCGGCCCTATGACGCAATGCCCGTCCTGGCGTAGGCTCAGGCGTAGGCGGCATCTCTTGATTTCGTCCTCGAACTCATGCGCGGGGATAGCGCGCACGACGTCGGCAAGGCTGCGGTGGAAGGCGTCGTCTTTTTTGCTGAGCGTATAAAAGACCCATTTGCCATCCTTTTCGGCCCGCACAAGATCCGCTCTAAGCAGGATTTTGAGGTTGCGAGACACATTGTAATGGGTCTCACCGAGCACATCCATCGCCTCGGCAACGCAGATGCGTTCGTTGATCCGCAACAGTAGCCAGAACAGCCGCAGGCGATGGGGCTCGGCTATGGCCTTCAGTACTTCGACATAGCGATCGTCCATCACGTATCCCTCTGGCTGTTTTCCACCGGGAAATACCCGAACGCCCGGCGAACGGCAACGCGGCGGCGGCTTCAGGTCCCGCCACTTCTCTTCGCTAGGGCGATCAGAAACATGATGACGCCGATCAGGATCACCACGCCGGAATGGGTTGCGTGAAAGATCGTTTCGCTTCTGCTCGCCCCGGTGAACAAGGCGATCCAGAAGAACGGGCAAAACACGCCCAGCAGCATGACACAGGCCCCCGGACGCGCGGACTCGGGCAGCTTGTGCTCTGTCACCATGCGCCTCACGGCCCGCCAGAGATGGGAATAGGGGCACAGGTTCAAGAGGACGCTGAACTTCATGCCGTGCAGGTTCCTTTACCGATTGCGGTAGTAACGTTAGGCGATAACTACGAAGATGCCTCCTCCAACCATGGCGAGCGTCAGCACGGTGGCCACGAAGGCCACCACGGCCCTGGGCTTGAGGATCGACGAGATGATCGCGATCTCGGGCAGGCTGGCTCCCGTGCCGCCGATCAGCAGGGCCATGGCCGCCCCCATGCCCATGCCTTTGGCGATCAGCACCTGCAGCAGGGGCAGCGCCATCTCGATCCGCAGGTAGAGCGGCACGCCGATACCCGCCGCGATCGGGATCGCGTACCAGCTGTCGCTACCAACGTATTTTTCGACAATTCCCGCGGGCAGGAAGGCGGCCGACAATGCGCTGATCACTGCCCCGATCAGTACATAGGGGATGATCCGTTTGAACAGGGCCATAGCGAAGGGCATGGAAGCGCGGATGCGTTCCGCATGCGGCAACCCCGTATGGGTGGTGACCGCCGAGCCGGAAGAGCAGACGATGGGTACGGCCGTATCGTCGCAGCGTGCCGTTAGCGTGCGGTCTAGGTTCATCGACGCCATGGCCGGCGTTCCGGCGCAAGTGGGGGCAGGGGGGGCGCTGCAAGCGGTGGCGGGCGCGGTGCTGCAACTTGCCGCCGGCGAGGTCAGGTCGCGCCGGACCGCGTGTTTCAGGGGGGTGAGCCCGATCAGGTAGCCCGAAAGAACAGCCCCGCCCAGCGTTACGGCGATGTAGACGAGCGTCACGTTGATGCCGAAGGTCGCCAAGATCAGCCCGACCACCACGAAGTTGCACAGCGGCGCCGAGATCAGGAAGCCGAAGATCGTGCCCATCGAAGCTCCCACCTCAGCCATGCCCATCACCACTGGCACCATCGATGCGCTGCAAAACGGCGTTAGCGTGCCCAGAAGTGCTCCCATTAGGGGGCCGCGCTTTTCGTGTTTCGCCAGTTTCTTCTGTAGTCTCTCTTGCGGGATGTATTCTCGAACGATGCCGGTCAGCACCGACACGACTGCTATGATGACGACGAGCGCGCCGCCAACATGCAGGAATTCATTGAGGGCGATCTTCCAGGGGCTATCTTGCATTTTTGCGACCATGTCTGTAGCGATTCAATACGTCCGCAAATTAGCACGTATGTGCATACACGCAAGAGATTTTGGTTGAGGCGTACAACACATGCCCCACGCTGCGCGCTCCGCCATACAAGATTGGCACAAGGCACCACGACATCGGGGAGGCCGGGCGATTGCAATTCAATCACGCGGGGGTAGAGCGATAGGGCGGTCACCATGCTGAACCATGTTCTATGGCGCATCCTTCCGTTCTGAAGGAAAGACAGCACCATTAGAGCTGGGACCAAACAGCTCACCTGACATGAAAATCATTTGACTCCGGTCCCATACCCACCGCCATTTGCTTTTGCACTTCCCGCCATCACGGATTCCCGCGTTTCCGCTGGTTTCAGGCCCGCCCACCCGTTTCGGGGGCATTTTCCTGCGGCAGGAGATGGCGGTGTATCGTCCCCGCGTATCGTGCGGAGAGGCTCGTGGCGGTGTTTCGCGCGGCCGCGCGGGCAAGGGCCTAGTCTCGTGCGCTCAGGTTCCGTTTACATTTTCCAGATCAGGATACCGAAGGATCTCGGAGGCGGGCGCGAGATCGCCAGGGGCGGGGACGGCAACCCGATCGTCAGGGAGAATGCCGACCTGATCGCGCAACGCCATGCCGACAGGCTGATGACGACAGTGTCACGGAAACAGGAAACCGATGCCGCCGGGCCGCGGAAAAGTTTTCCGAGGCAGTTTGAACGGCAGCCGGAGCCCGTCAGTGCGCCATCGGTTCCGGATGCCGGAAAGCTGTACTCGCTGGGCGGTGGTGACATGGAAACCACGAGTGTTTCCGATCACGCCTCGACGGTTGTGCCAGCCACTGACAATGCGCCCGCGAAGTCGGAAACGGACCCGCTCGACGAAGACCGTCGTTTCGTGCCGAGGCCTGCATCTAGCCTTCCGCGTTTCAGCGAGGTCGCGGAAGCCTATTTCGCGTCCTGGGCCGTCCAGGCGGGCGAAAACAGCAAGGACATCCGTACGGCGCGGCGCAGGGCGGCGCTGTTTACCGAGCTGATCGGCGATCATCCGATCGATACATACAAGGCCGGGGACTTGCAGGCCTATGTGCGGCTGCTGCAGTTCTGGCCGGGCGACAACAACAAGCGCCCGGAAGGCAAGAGCGCGCGCGAGATCATCGAGGACAACCGGGATCTTCACCTGAAACCGATTTCGCTGAGTTCGCTGAAGAACGGCTATGTGTGGATCGTCCGGACTGTCGTCTCCCACGGCGCGCAGGAGCATGATTTCAGGAATCTGTTCGACAAGGTCCGGCTTCACTATCCGCGCACGGCCGCGCGCCCGAAATCGTCCCAGCCGCTCAGTGCCGCGGCGATCTCGTCGATTTTCAGGACGGGCGTGGAGAGCGGGCTGCTCGACGAGGCCATGCTGCCCTTGCTGGGCCACCTGACGGGCCGCAGGCTCGGTCTTCTGGTCCACCTGACGGGCAACGACATCCGCGAGAAATATCCGGGCGTCTGGGTCGCGGAGACCGACGGCATCGTCAAGCAGAATGGTGTCTGGAAACGCGTGCCGTTCAAGACGGATGCCAGCACCAGATTCTTCGTCCTGCATGGCTTCCTCGAAGAGATCGGCTTCATCGAATGGGCGAGAGCGCAGGGCGACAGGTTCCTGTTTGCCGAGCTCATGAAACTGAAGGACCCGAGCAAGAGCGCGTCGTCCTATATGCAGCGACTTTTTCTCAGGGCCGGCATCGAGAAGGGGCGGCGCGAGGTCTTCCATTCGCTGCGTGCAGGAAACATCGAGGACATGCGCGACGCGAAGATCGATCCGCGCGATCGGCGGATGCAGGCGGGCCACACGGTCGGCACTGATGAGCACGACAATTACGGTTTCAAGGCGATCAGCGAAACCCGGGCGCGGGAGATGGTGCGCCTGCCGCTCAACCCCGAGATCGACTACTCGGTGTTCCGTGGACTGGATTTCGAGAAGATGGCGAGGAAGAAGAGGGCGAATGGGAAGCGGAGGGGAATAGCGGAGGAGGGAGCGGAACCTCTAATCTCCGTAAGTAATTGATATCAAGAATGAAATCTCTGACATTTCGCGCGCTGCGATACGTACGCTCGTACAAAGATCCGGAAATGGCGTCAAGCGGGCGAAAAGTTTTCGTCATCAGAGTGATCCCAATATTTCGGTTTCACGAATATCTGAGCATTTCTCGGTCATCGGAGGCCGTCAAACAGCGAAAGTTGTTCTGGTTTCCGAGACATCGGAAGCCAAGAAGTTGAAACCCATGATCGATATTCGGTGCATCTTCTAGGGTCGAGACTCGTTTAATCCCAGAAGGCTATGAGCGTGACAAGGGCGACAGCAGACATGAAGTTGCGCGCGAACTTGTCGTAGCGCGTTGCAACGTAGCGGAAGTCCTTGATGCGGCAGAATGCATTCTCGATCAGGTGACGGTCGCGGTACCGGCGTTTGTCATAGGCAATCGTGCGCTTTCGGTTGACGCGACCGGGAATGACCGGAATGGTTCCCTGTCCGCGCAAGGCGCTTCGCAGGGCATTGGCATCATAGCCTTTGTCGGCGAGGAGATAGCGAGCACCATTCAGTTGTGACAGTAGCGCCGGAGCAGCTTTCATGTTGGAGACGTTACCGGGCGTGAGGGCAAAGGCGAAGGGCCGCCCAAGGAGTCAGTCAGGGCATAGAGCTTGCTGGTTTGGCCGCCGCGCGATTGGCCGATATCCTGCGCTTTCGCCCCCCTTTACCGCCATGGGCCGAGCGATGTTCCTTGATATAGGTGGAATCGATGGAAGTGCTTCTTGTTATCGCGCCGGCACCAGCCAAGGCCTCGACCAGACCTGTCCAGAAACGGCGGCGTGACCAGCGGTTGAACCGGTTGTAAATCGTTGTCGCGGGAGCGTATTCCGGCGGGCAGTCGCACCAGCGGCATTCGACCTTGAGAACGTGGATAATCCCCGAAATAACGCGCCGATCATCGACACGCCGCGCGCCGGGCTGGTTCTTCGGTAAATGCGGTTCAATCGCCGCCCCATTGCGCATCGCTCAGCCAAAAAAGCCTGCTCATTGTCACCTCCAGAAAAGCCTCTGCAGGTTCTGAATCTGATTTGCGCAGATCACCCGATAGGCTGATTGGGTTTCGACCCTAAGCGTTCAGACCAATGGCCTCTTCAATAACTTTGCGAATGTATGTTCGGCCCGATCCAGAAGGATTCTTGAAGCGATCTTCGGAGAAATCAATCTCGTTTGCGCCCTTCAGTTTGCTGCTAAAATAATCCTCGCTGATGTTCCGATCTGCTAAGGACTGCCCGGCCAGTTGTCGCAATATGTCAAAAACAGCTTGAACGCCGATCGTCCTTAATATGAACGAATCTGCCTTTGCTTCCTTCCAGAAAACTGATTCACACGCCCTTAAGTAGTTGAGAACCATCTTGTAAATCAGTGCGTCATTTTCCTCAATATAAACATCCCGAAGAGGCGATCGATCTTTCGGTCCATCACGGAGGACCTTTCGCGGATTGGCCTTGCCCTTCCGCATCGCATTGGCATCGCGCTTGGGATTGCTTGAAAAAAGGCGAAGTACGCCGTCTACGACAACAGCCGTGGAAACCTTCCAGTCCGCTTCCGCAGCCAGTTTATCAAGCGCCTTGTCGCGTTTCGGGGCGACCATGATCCGGCCTCGTAGTGGGGACTCATGGTCAGTGGCCAATTTGCGCGCTAAGAACACCGCAAGCTTGTCTGGCGTCCAATATTTCTCTTCTTCATCCGACACGTTGTAGCCAAACAGTTCGTAAGTTAGACTTCGATCGACCTTTTTCTGATTGGAGTTGATGGTCGCAAATATCTGCGCTTGAAGAGCTTTAGGCAGGTCGATGAAGATTGAGCAGAGCAAATCCATACTCTGCATGGCTTCCGGTTCGGCGCGTGCGAATGAAAACAGCCGGTGCTGCCCATCAATCACAGCAGCAAGCTTGTCCGAAGTTGGGATGGTCAGAGTATGGCAGCCATTATCGGATTCTTCGATAGACCAGACGCGGGAGTCAGCAACCGGAGTGCCGGTGTCTTCTTCTCTAATATATTCCAATTCCCCTTGGTCGAAACCGGACTCCAAGTCGTAATTCGCCGCAATGATGATCGAGTTTGGAAAGGATGAATCAACACGGTTGATGTAGGCGCTAATCTCAGTCAGCCGCTTATCCTGCATGAGACGTTGCGTGCCCTTAAGCTCATAGCCATCGCCATCAGGCTTCATGATCGCGCGCATGGTGTCGCTTGCCGCAACTTGCAACAGTAACTCAGCTGGAAGAACAGCAACGTAAAACGTGCTGAGCCGCTGCTCGACTTTAAGAGCCTTTGTAACGTAGGGAAATGTAATGGCGGTCATTGCACAAACCCTTCAGTGCTTCCTTTGAGTTTTCGGTTCACACCGCCTCCAACCGCGTCATCATTTCTCGGTTTGGTCTTGAGGTCTGGATTGTCTGCATTTGCGATCGTCCAAATCCAAATGCCAAAAACTGATAAGATCACCGAAAACCAGAAAACTTGCGTCTGAGATTCCTGCCGAAATTCCTGAATCCCATGAAATACTGCAAAGCCGAGCATAACCAGAAGGGATGTTATGGCGAACACCACCATCAGAGACTCGGACTTCTTGACGGCTTCAAGTGTCAACTGCAAAGTCGCTGCCCCGATAAGTGCTGGATAGAAGACTGAGAGCGCTGCCCGCACACCAGTAAGGGACGAGACATCGAACGGGGCGCCAGCGAACGAGTGCTTTACAAGTTCAACAACAACGCCGAACCCGCTGAACACGACAACGCCGAACACAAGATAGAAAATAAAGGTAAGGTCAGATAGAGGTACTCTCGTTCGGCGCTTCAGCTCACGCCAAAACTCAAGATTATATTCCGAGTTCTTTTTCTCCATTGACTCTTCTCTTACACCGGAAAAATACCTACCAGGCTTTGATCTTTCTTGTCGTTTTGTCGAACCGGACGAAGCATTGTCCCGTCTGCAAATTCGTCAGGTTCGCGCCCTTGCCGAGGACGCGCGCTGCTGCCCCTGGTTTAGCGTTCGTCGCAAAGGCTGCGACCAGTCCCATGTTGTCGAGGAACTCGTCATCTTCCCCGGAGAAGTCGTCCGGCGATTGCGAGACGAGCATTACCGCGCCGCCCTTCGAACGGCTCATGCGGATCAGGCGGGATAGAGACGGAAGCCTAGTGCCGAGTATCTGGTGCGCCTCATCGATCATGCAGAGAATGCGTAGACCCCGCGCGCCATCCGGGCTTGTCTCGGCATCGACCAACCCGTTGAGGTGCTGGTCCAGCGCGTCCAGAAGGAGGTTGACGACGATGGTGCGGCTATCTTCCGGCACGTTCGGTGGAAGCTTGATAATCCAGCTCTTCTGGAAGAATTCTGCCGGAGACAGCGTTGGCTCGAATAACGGAAAGCGGCACAACTCTTCCATGCTGGAGGTTGCACCGTCTTCCTTAGCCTCGTGCTCCTCATAAACCTCCAGAAGGCGGTCGCGGATATGACGCAGCTCGCAAGGCTCTTCGCTTGCCAACGCTCGTGCTGCCGCTTCATGGACATAGTTCCTCTGACGGTCGCCAAGCTTGGAGCCCTTCAAACGGGAGAAGGACTCGCGAAAGCGAAGCGCCGCTTCATCAATGCCGAATTGATCGCGCTGCGCGAGCGCCAGAACATCGAGCGGGATCGGCATCCGAGGCGGCTCGATGACTTCGGCCTCAAATGCTTCGCCGAGAGGAATTTGCCCTTGCGTACCGGTGAAGCCCGACAAGTCGCCCTTGAAGTCGAATGCGATCAACGGCACTGGCGTTTGCTCACGGATCGCGCGCAGCATGGCTGCCGCCATAACCGTTTTCCCCGATCCGCTGCCGCCCATGATCGCGGTGTGCGGAGCGCTGCCCTTGCCGTTCAGGCTCCAGAAGACTTTCTCCTTGGTCGAAACGTCTTCGCCGATCTCGCCGAGCGGAACTTTGATTTCTCCGCTGGAGAACGTTGCATCCGACGGGCCCGCGCCTCCGCCAATCGGCAGCCTGCCGCCAGCCGTGGGCAACTCAGCCACTTCCACCAATCGCTGCACGAAGCGCGCGATGTCTCCCCCGGCCTGTTCCCATTCTTCATCAAGTTTGGCCAAGCCGCGACGCCAATGCGCTCCAACCAGCGAGACCAGACGCTTGATGTCAATATCGGGCTCTCCAGCGCGCTCTACAATCAGCGCTAGCCAGACCGATAGGGCCGTGCCCGTGCCGAACAGGGTATCACCCTTGATCACCTTGCCTTGCTCAAGCTCATCCGCTGGTATCTCCACCGGGGCGCTCATTGCAAGGGAGCGGGCGATTGCAAGACGAGCTGGCAAGTAGCGCTTGCGCATTCCGAGCCGCCCCATGAAATCGGTGTTCAGCTTGTCGCTGTCATAGTCCGTGCGGAAGTTCGCTCCGGCCAATTCAACGAGGGAGATGCTCATGCTTGGCCTTCCATATCTTCGAAATAACCTAGCCTGACGCTCGATTGTCCGATGTCACCAACCCGCTCGAAATGAACCAAGTACTTCTTCTGAACATGCGGTGCGATTTCGCGCAGATACTCACCAACCACTTCCGTGTCGGTCGAGAGTAGGATGACTTGGTGGTTCCGCTGCACCAGATGATTGAGTACGCCCTTGCGGTGCTCGATATCTAGCCTCCCGAGCGGAGTATCTACCACCATTGGGAAGCCACGCCCGGAGACCGACGAAACCGCCGAGATCAAGGCTTGGGTAAAAATCTGTTTCTCACCTGCCGATAGATCATAGCCGCGCAAATCCATGTCATCGGCATTCAGCAGCTTCACATCGCAGTTCTCATCAATCGCAATCCGCTCCACCAAATCCTTCTTGTGCGCCATAGCGCGGTGCGCCTCGGTCATCGCAGCTGCAATGGCATCAATCTGGCTTGGGACGGCCTTTGCAACTATCTCATCCACCATCAGCGCGACCTTGTTTGCACGTGCCGCGCGCCTTGCAGATGGCGCGGCTTGATCAAGCTGGCCGGAGAGCTTTGTCAGTTCCGTGTTCTTCTGGTTGATCTGGCTCTCCAAAGACGCCATCTCGCGTTTCAGCGCGCCAATTTCCTGATCATATTGCTGGAGCTCTTCATTCACTCGGGTGAGGCGCTCGCGCTTCTTATCGATATGCGGAGCGACCGCTTCTGTGCGCGTCACCTCATCTTGCAGGCGTTTCAGAGATTCCTCGTTCGCCGCGATGGAGTTCAAGAGTTCGACAATTCCAGGCGCGCCAAGTTCATCCAGCTCATTCAGCCGGTCGATGACCTTCGAGCGCTCCAGCTCATTCAGATAGGGATGCAGATATTCATCGGCGCAGTTGTCCGGCGGTGGATACCAGAGCTTTTCCCAGGCATTACGCGCAATATTGAGAACGCTTTCACGCTGTCCATCGCTCAAGGAGGGGGTGATCGCGTGCATGCCTGCCTGGACGGAGGACAGGAACCGCTCGAGATTGCTATCGCCTTGGTTCTTGCCGCTTTCCCATCGCTCGAGCACGCCCTCCCTCAGAAGCCTAGATTTGACGCTCTTTCGGAGACTGAGGCCTGAGAGCGCCAGAGCCAAATCTTTCATCATCAACTCTTCGAGCCGCGCATGACCATCTTCAATGGCCCGCTCATAGTTCTTGATTTGCTCGAATTGCTCCTGAAGAAGCGCCTGCGAGCCTGCGCCGAAGCTTGCCAGCTCACGGATCAGATGCTCTTGCTCTTCTCTTAGCGCGGCGCGGCGCGGCTCGATTTCCGTCAGGCGCGTCGCCTTCTTTTCATACTCAAAATTCAGCGTATGGCGCTCAAGCTCCAACTTCTCGATGGTCTTGTCGGAAACATTGGGCGATTCCCTGCGCCGAACTTCTGCATAGGACCGCAAGTCTTTGGCAAGCTGCTTCAGCACCGGAATGCCAAGGAGGCCTTCGATCCCGGCCCGCACCTGCGCGGACATCTCACGCTCGGCCAGCACGCTCACTTGTTCGCCGTCGAACAAGAAGAAATGCGCGAGCGTGAAGGGAAGAAGGTTCTCGGCAATGTACTCGCGGAACCAATCCGCGCGGTCATTGCCTTGCAATGCTCCAGGTCCGACCGCCTTGCGGGTTGAGCCTTCATAGATGTGAATCTCTTCGTCCTGCGGGCGATAGACGCCGGAATCGCTGAAATGCCAGATACGTTGGATCTCCAACGGCTCATCATTTTCGTCGGTGAAGACCAGTTTGACCGAGCATGACGTGCGGCCCGCCGCGGTCGCGCCACGATGCAGGGCTTTTTCGAGAAAGTTCTTGTAGGAGATGGCAAGGCGTTCCTTATCTACGCCTGAAAACGGCGAGCGCGCGATGAGCGGCAGGCCATCCCGCCCGAACATGCCAAGAACAATGGCTTCGAAAAGGCTCGTCTTACCGTAACCGTTGGGAGCGCCGATCAGAATAATATTCTTATCCTTGGTCGGCGCAGGGAAGTCGAAATTGGCAGACGTGTAGGCTTTCCAATCCCGGAGCGTAATCTGTGAAATGTGCATAGGCTATTTGTCGTCCACATGAATGCGGTCGAGGATATCGTCAAAGGAGTCCCAAAGGCCAGCGCGGCGCCGTTTTCCTGTTTGCTCGACTTCCGCCTGAACAAGTTCTTCGAATTCAGAGAAATGCATGCCATTTTCCTTGCAGGCTTGCTTGACCATGGCCCGGCCGTCAGGATTGTCGAGAATCACGACTACATTGCGTGGCATCTACTTCCCCTTCACGACTTCGCGAACATTCAAAGATCTTGCTTTACCATGGTCAGCGATCTCTTCTGACCAAAGTTGGTGAATAAGGTCAACTTCTTCGTCACTGATCAAGCGTTGTCCGGTCTCTGCTTCCAAGTTGCGCAGACGTTCAAATATCTCAGCCCTGGTCTGAAGCGTGAACGGCCCAGGAATAAACGTGCCACCTTCGGTAATTGTGATGCGCCCATCACGTCGCCTAGCTTGCCGGCGCTCCTTGTCGTTTCGAATAGAGGCAAGCCAATCTCGGAAGTCCAGAAGCGGTGTAAACTCGGCATAGCCGGACTCAACAAATCCTTCGAGGCTTCGGTCTTTCTCCACTACCGTGCATGTCCAGCAGCCGAAGCGCGATGACGTGGTGCCGCAAGATGGGGCGTCATCCTTCGACGTGACAACCGGACACTCCCCGCCGCTTGCGTTTCTGTAAAGCCCGATCAACTTTAGATGTGAGCCCCCCCATGGTGGTTCGTTCAATGCAAGAAACTCCCACACATCATCTGTATGAAGCTCAACGATCGGGCGAAACACCATGCACCCGACTAAATCGTTGTGCTTGTTGAGACGCTCACCGTTGTCGTAGCGGCCAACAGAAGCGGCGCGCGTTGAGCTTTCCGATCTGCGCACGCCAAGCAGCAGTATTACCTGACCAGCCGCATCAACTTGGCTTTTGATGTAGCGGCTGGTGGGAAGGATTTTCATACGGTCGGTACACCACCGGAAGGACCGGTTGGGCGACGGGTAGCCGCGTCCGATCAAGTTTACCCAAAAGGACTGATCCGGAGCAGGTCGTGTAATTTTGGTGATGATTGGCAGGCCGAACGCGTTGGCTGCGTTTTTGATCTCTTCGATGCTCTCGATGATGTGTTGAACCACAAGCGGGCTTTCCACCAGCGTGTCGTTGGCAACGATGTGCACGGGGCGAGAACGTTGTGAGGGCGGTAATGACAGCAACATCTCAAACACTAGATGTGTCACCAGAGTGCTGTCTTTCCCTCCCGAGTATCCGATGATCCAAGGCCAGTCATGGTTTTGGCGATACTCATCAAGGAGGTCAGACCTTATGGCATCAAAGAGGGCTGTGCGTTCATCTTCGAGTGCGAGTGCTTCAGCGCCATCCATTTGCTCGTTGTCCCTTTGATGTGTGCGCGACTCCCGCGCCTCATTCATGTCCTGTCTAGCAGGTGGCGTTGCCTACTGTAAATTCGAGGCAGTGGCGATCGAGGGGGACTTTGCGCGGCGAATAGCCCCTAGATTCGTAGGCGCTCTCTTTCCTAATTTTGAGGCAAGGGGGCATGATGAGCAAAGCCAATTTCAGCGAAGATTTCAAACGAGACGCGGTGGCACAGATCACCGAGCGAGGCTATCCGGTCGCGGGGCTTTGAAGCCGCTGGGCGTGAGCCAACACTCTCTCTGCGCATGGAAAAGGAAGTTTGAGCTACTCCCCGATCGTTGGTCGGATTTTGGTGTAAGTTAAGCTACTCTCTGCACCTGCTGATCGGGTTGGTGTTGGAGGATCGCCTGCCAATAGATCACGGCAGGCGGTTTGCCGCCAAGGGCGGAATGCGGTCGCATCCTGTTGTACACTCCATCCATTTCCGAATCCCGGCGCGAGCCTGCGATTTGCTCTCCCAAGCATGCAGGTAGACGCACTCGTATTTGAGCGTTCGGTCCGAACGCGGCCCACCTTGCCGAAAACTTTTCGCAGCGCTGATTCCCGCTCGGCAACGGCGCCATCGGATCGACCTGTAGCGGCCTGCCGGGCACCCGTCTGCGTTTTTCTTGTCAAGCCGATCCTTCGCGGCGCCTGGCGGCGTTTGCGGGAAGTTGAATGGCTTTCCGGTCGTGCCGGGGAGGCTTGTTGGTGCTTCGAGGATACTTGAACGGGTAAGTGGAAAAAATCCCTGTTTCGTTAACGGGGGTTTAACAGGGCGTCTTGTGGGCTGATTGCGGAAGGCGCGTCGGTGTAAATCCGAAGTAATATTATGTATATTTGAAGATAGCGTGAGTTGGTGTCTTTTTCGGGCGTCTTGATAGACTTGTGTTTTAGAGAAATAATTATGCTGTTGGTTGTCGAGGTGCACTCGATGACTGGCAGTCTTTCGAAAAGATGGAGGTTTTATAATGAATGAAATTCCTTATTCTCACGAAATCGAGTCCGCATCCGGGGCTCTCTCTTCCGAAACCGCGCGCGAAGAGATCGTGAAGGCGAAGAAGGCCGCCGGCCGTTCGGCGGCAAGGAAGCGCGGATCGGCCCGCAAGGGTGCCGACGGGCCTGCGGAGCGAGTGGCTGTGGACTCCGCGCTCAGCGCGGGCGAGGGGCAGGCCGCATCGGTCGACGGGGGCGAGCCGCCGATGAGCGACGATGAGCTTGTCGAGGCGCTGCCCGGTGTCAGTCCCGCCGACCGCCGCAAGGTCGAGAAGATCGTCGAGCGATACCATGCCTTCGGCCGCAAGACGACCGAGGCGGCCTACGAGATCGGAGCCATGCTGCATGAGGTGAAGGGCTACATGCCGAACGATGCGCTCTGGCGGAAGTGGGTCAAGCGGAAATGCGAGATGACCCCGCGTTCGGCGGAGAACTACATCTCGCTTCCGACCAAGCTCTCGGATTACCGGGAGCGGGCGATCGAGAACCGGGTTCCGCCTGCCGCACTCTACGCGATGGCGAATGCCGAAGCGGAAGTGATCGAGGACCTGATGGGTCGCTATGAGCGGGGGCAGCGCCCGACGGTCTCGGAGGTCAAGGCCTTCGTCAACGGCAGTGCGTCGACGAGCGAGGAGGCGGCGCCGGATCCGGCCGATGTCGGCGGGCTGACCGGGCTGAAGGCGCTTGGCATGGCCAAGGTGAGAACGGGCGCCAAGGTCTTTGCCGACCGGATCTCGGGCATTCTCGACGCTATCGAGCCGGCACTCGAGCCGCATTGGCGCGGCAAGCGGGTCGGCAAGTCGGCTCTCGCCAAGGCGGTCCAGTACGAGGCGCGGCGGGCGCGCAGCGAGCTGCAGAGCGTTGCGGTCTTTGTCGAACCCAATGAGCACGGGCCGCAGTGGCTTGTTCACCCGGTGATCTTCCCTAGCGATAGTGGTTGGCGGAATGTCGCCGATACTCTCTACCGCCTCGGCGGGGTCGAGAGTTGGCCGGCTGCGGACAAGCTCGGATCCTGGTTGGTGGATGACGTCATTCCGACGCTGGAATGGGCGATCGGGCGCAAGCCGAAAGCCGGGGACGCGGCCGAAACGGAGGCGCAGACCGCCACGAAGGCAGGATAGGCCCAGGCCGGAAAGGCGAACCGGACAGGGTCGTCGGGACGTCGGGCCCGGGTTTGCAACCCCCGCCGGAAACGGCGGGGGTTTCCTGTTTGACCGTCTCTGGAAGCGGATCTCGAATTCGCGGTGTGAATGAAAGCCCGTCGTCGTGCCGTTGCAGGCGTGCGGTTCGGATCCGGCCTTGTCCCGGATTTGCCTCCGAAAACTTTTCCGCGCCGGAAACGGAGCAAGCGGCACAGTGGTTCCCGCTCTTTCGTGAGCCCGGCGTTAACCATGCGATCGGGAAGTCCGGGCGGGGCTCAGTTTTGGGGCTCAGATCCGTTTCGGATCCTGCCAGGGTGACCTCGCTTCGGTTCGACCGGAGCGGCCCCCGACGGTGTTGGCGCACCGAAGAGGGCCTGACCCAAGACCTTGTAGAGGAAGGAATCGGGCTGTGAAGACAGATATCCAATCGATCCCCTTGCGGGAAGGCGGCCACGAGGCCGAACGGCGGCGCGCCGTGATGCGCCGCCAACTCGAAACCATCTTCGGCGCGGTCGTGACGGCGCTGGAAACGGGCCGGGCCAACGCATGCGTTGATGAGCGGCGTCCGGATCGCGATCCGCCGCCAGCTTCCGGCCATGGCCCGGCCACCAGGCCCGCGACTGCCTGACGGGCAGACTTCGACACAGGAAACCACGCATCGAACGGCTATCCCGTACCCCGCGCGAAAGACGCGGGCGCGGGAGCCACGGCCCGGGACCGCTGTCCGCCGGGGAAGGGCGCTTGCGCGTCTTTCCCCTTGGCCCCCCGTGCGCCAGCCGTTTCGCCGACGAGAGAACCGAACGCATGACCAGAGCAAACAGCAACCGACGCGCCAGACCTGTCCTTGCCGAATGCCGGACTTCGCCGAGTGACGAGACGCCCGAACTCGAGCGTCGCCTGGATGACCTTCTCGAAGCGACGGTCGCCGGGATGTTGTCCGTGGAACGCAAGCCGGATCCGATGTTCGGCCGCCATGGCGAGACGATCGCGCTTGCCCATCTTGCCTATGGGCACGAAGCGCGGTTGATCGAGGACGCGGCGATCCTGATGTGCGAGGCCGAAGCGCATTTGCAGGTCATCCGTCTCGATCGTCCGTTTCCGCTGGTGGCGGCCGCGTTCGAGGCATTGCAAGGCAATGACTGGTCGACGCTGGAAGGCATCCGGTTGCCCTCGCGGGTCTATGCCGAGGACAGCTATCTGCCGGACCTGGTCGTGCTCGATCGGCGGTCCATGACGGCCTATCTCCTCGACATCAAGCGGGCCATCGACAACAAGATCAGTCGCATCAGGGCCCTGATGACGCGGCTCAAGGCCGCCGCGCTGGTCGCGCCGGACTGGCTGTCGATGCGGGCCAGGGTTCACGGCGTGGCCTGCACGCGGATCGCGATCCTCGATGCCTCCGGCGCATTCGACGAGCCCGAAACCGGAATCATGCCGCTCGCCGCTTTGGAACAGGTGCTCGATGTTCCTGGTTTTGCCGTCCGGATGGCGGACCTGCGCGATCGCTTTGCACTGCGCATCGAACAGGAAATGGATCGACTGCTGCCGGATGCGTCCGGAGGAACCGGGACCGGAAAACGGCGTTCCGGCATCGGGGCGGATGCGCCGGACGGCGCGCCGAGGTTCGACGGCGATAGTGACACCGCGGCCAATGACGAAGCGGACATCGGTGCGGACACGAACGGTGCGGCCGCCAGCACGGCAAAGGCACAGGGCAGGGCGCGCAGGGTCGGCTTCGCGATCCCGAGCGTGAGCAGGCGCGAGGCGGAGCCATCATCCGCCACCGCAACCCGGCACTGACTGCAGTCCCGACCGAACGAACATGCCCGCGGCTGGTCCGCCCGCAGAGCGGCAGGTCGGCTGGGGCAGGAGAACAGGAGCAACGAGACGATGATCGAACGAGACCGACAGACCCCGAAACGGGATGACGCAGACATGCAGAACAGGCGTACTCATTCCGGCCTGCAGGCTTTTGCGCCCTGGCTGCGCGAGACGCGCCAGCGCCATGAGGTACAGCTTGCTGCCGACGAAGGGGACCGTGTCGACCGTCATGCACTTGCCGTGGAGGCTTCCGACAGCCCGCTGAACGTGATGTACATGGCGATGGGCCACGGTCCGGACTGCATCGCCAGGATGCGGCGCGGCCTGATCGTGACGTGCGACTGCGCCACGAAACCCGTCGACGATCCCGCGGTCGCCGTCGCGCTCGCGCTCCGCTACGAACGGTTTGCCCGTGCCGGAAAGGCACGCTTTACGCAATCCATCGCCCGGCTGGTCGAGGCGGGGGCAGGAAGGGGCGATGAAGCCTGCCGGATGATGCTCGAGCGGCTGCATCGTCGGGGGCTGGTTGAAGATCCTGCACGTGATGGCGGTTCGGATGCCCGGCCCGGGAGGCTGTCTTGAGCGAAGAGCGCCTTGCAACCTTCTTCCTGAGGCGGCTTCGCCACCGGGCAGGAGCCCAGGCACTCCGTCTTGCGGTCGCTGGCGGCATGCTGCTGCGCTCCGAGGTGAAGGTCGCCGCTGCGGCGATAGCGGTCTACGACGTCATCGTCGACGTCGTCACCGTGCCGCTTGCCGTCCTTCGGCGCAGGCTCGGGCTGCCTGCGAAGCTGCGTTCGGCAGGACAGGGCAGGGGGACAACAAGGTCAGGCGGTCGCCGCCTGGCCCCCTTCGCGGATGCCCCGGTCGACATCGATCGCGAGCTGGAAGCGCTCGCGGCGGAATTGCGGGCCGCAAAGGCGCGTCGAGGCGGACCGAAGAAGGAGAGTGCCGCTGCCGCCGTCGACGGTCGCGGCAAGACTGCCAGGAAGACCGGGACGGCGAGCGCGGAGGACAGGACGAGACGCGCGCTCTCGGCCACGGCGGAAATCGCCTCTCTGATGCGCGAGGAGACGGGATCCGGTGCCGCAAAAGCCCCGGCAAGGAAAAGACGCTCGTCCCGCAAGCCCGCCGGGCGCCGTGGTCAACCGATCGACCCGGATCTGCGCGAACGCTTCGTGCGGGCCGTGCGCGCGTGCGGGCTGTCGCCCGATCCGGTCGACGTCGCGACGGTGCTGCTGCTGGCGCGCGCCGTCTCGCAAAGCGGTCTCTCATGGGAGGTCCTGCGGGAGCGTCTCGCGGCCCCGACGCCGATCGTCACGATCCGCTCGCAGGTCGCAGGTGTCGAGAATGCCCTGGTCCGGCTGCTGCATGACGGGGTGATCCTGCCACGGGCAGTGAAGTCATATGGAGGCTATTCTTTCCACGACTACGGACGATACGTGAATCCCGACGGTCCGGATGAGGGGCGGCCGATCATCGCCTTCCGCAGCCGCGACCGTGCCTATGCGGAGAAAGGCGAAGACCTGGCGGTCGATGTCGCGCAGGCGGTCTCCTCGAACATGCCGATCCTCGCGATCGCGGAGGGAAAGCGCAAACTCCCGGCCGAACTTGCCGCTGCAACCAACCTCGACCTGTCCATCGGACCGCTCGATGCGTGCATTGTCGGTCGGGTGATCGAGGAAGTGATCGGAAACGCGGCCGTCGACCCGAATGAAGAGACTGATGCGGATGCCTGCGCGCGGATCGGCGATTGCTCGATGCTGACGCTGGCCGATCTCACCGCCGCGATCCGTCCGGGCGTCGGCCGGGATCATGCGATTGCCGCGCTGGCGCGGCTTGCCGAGCGACGCCGCGAGGATGCCGCCAATGAAGACGAGAACGATGACGGCATCGGCAAGGGCGGCAGCTCCTGGTCGCGCCGCGACGAGGGTTCGTCGGGCAGCGAGCTGATCAAGCCGGAAGAACCGCCCGCACCCGGTAGCAGCAGGGACGGGCAGTCCGGACCCGACAGGGTCGGCAAGCCGCCTGCTGCCGGGCCGTATCTCGGTCTCGAGACCCTGTCCGGATATGGCGAGGCCGCGGACTGGGCCCGTGGGGTGAAGCATGATCTTGCGCTCTGGCGCGAGGGAAAGCTCGACTGGTCGGCCATGAGCACCCGCATCCTGTTGTCGGGCCCGCCGGGCACGGGCAAGACGACCTTCGCAAGGGCTCTTTGCAACACGCTGCAGATCCCGCTGCTCATCACCTCCGTCACGACCTGGCTGGAACCGGGCTATCTCGGCTCCGTGATCAGGCGCATGAAGCTGGCCTTCGAGGAGGCGGAGAAGAAGAAGCCCGTCATCCTGTTCATCGACGAGATCGACGCGCTGGGCAGTCGCCAGTCGTTCGACCGCGAGCACGCCGACTACTGGAACTCGGTCGTCAACAGGGCGCTCGAACTGATCGACGGCGCAAAGGAACGCGAGGGCATCATCATGGTCGGCGCGACCAACAGGCCCGAACAGCTGGATGCGGCTTTGCTGCGCTCCGGCCGTCTCGAGCGCCATGTCCGGATCGGATTGCCGGATACGGACGCCCGCATCGGCATTCTTGCACATCACCTGGCAAGCGATCTCGTCAACGTGCTGGCGACGGCACCGCCCGCGAAACCGACAAACGTCGATGACCACGATGACACGGAACCGGAAAGCGGAGCCGACGGTAGGAATGCCGGATCGAGTGCCGCCGAGGCGCTGCGAAGGGAGGTGGCCAGGCGCCGGGGATGGCGCGGACGGATCGGTGCGTGGATCGGCAGAAGAGGATCGGGATCGGACAGGGGAGCAGGACGAACCGATGAATGAAGCTGCAGCACTACGAGAACGATACCTGGCAAATGCGGCCGCGACCGCGGAAACGCTGCTGCGCCGTCTTGCATTGAAGACGGCGGGCCTCTCGGGCGCCGATATCGAGCGGCTGGTCAGGGAAGCCCGTGCCATGGCGCGCCGCGAACAGCGGCCGCTGTCATGGACGGACCTGGAGCGCCTGCTCGAAGCCGGGCGGCCGAAGATCACGGATGGCCTCCGGCGCCGCGCCGCGATCCACGAGGCGGGCCACGCGATTGTCGGCCATCTGCTCGGCATCGGTTGTATCCGCAGCGTCGGCATCGCGGTCACGTCAAACGAGGCCGGACATGTCCGGTCCGAGGAGACCGCGGCAGACGAGCAGGTCGAGCCGCGCCTCATGGCCCGGCTTGCCGTCCTCCTGGCGGGCCGTGCGGCCGAACGCGTCATTCTGGGCACGGTCTCGGCGGGGGCGGGCGGGGATCATGACAGTGATCTTGCCCAGGCCACGAAACTTGCCGCCGACATCGAGACTGTCCTCGGTCTTGCACGAACACGGCCGCTGCTTCATCGGCGCATCGAGCCGTTCATGCTGCTGGGCGGACAAGAGAAGGGGCTGGTCCGCCGCATCGACCGCCGTCTGCGCCGGGCCGAGAGACAGGCAAGCCGCATTGTCCGGGAACACCGCGATGCCGTGATCGACCTGGCCGTCCGGCTGCTGGAAGCGGAGGTTCTGGAAGGCGAAGAGCTACACAGGCTGTTGCCGCAGAGAGAGGGAGGAGGCAGTTCCGTCCCATGACTGCAATCCGGTCGTCAGCCTCCTGGCCGCAACCCGAAACGGGTTGCGGGGAAGTCGTCTCACCTTGCCCGCAAACTGATTCAATTTGTGCTCTTTCGATTCCGGACCGCGGACATTCGATTCAGCGCCGTGCAACTCCGATTCAGCGGCAAACGCCGTGACGGAGTGCTGTGACATGCCGTGCCGGGAAGGCGATTCAAATCGAGATGATTTGCGGTCATTCGATTCGGAACCCGGGAAATCCGATTCAACACGCGTGAACAACGATTCCGTAACGGAGAATTCCGTTACTGGCACAAACGGTGTTTGCGCGGGCCGGGGCCGGGGCCGGGGCCGGGGCCGAGGCAAGGACGGCAGAGACAAGCACGGCAGGTCCGGCGGCAGGCGCATGGGCACTGCAATCGAGAAACGAGGGGATAAGGGCATGGCGCAGTCACGCGAGGAACGGCTGAGGCGGCAACGCGAGCGGCAGCGGGAATACCGCAGGCGGCTGCGCGCGGCGCGCAAGCCGTCGCGCGACGACATCGCCCGGGCAGCCCTGCACTGGGCGATCCGCGAGACCATGCAGGACGAGGACCAGCTCGACCGTCTCGGGGATCGCGTCATCCCGATCCTGGTCGCCCAGGGCTTCGACAGGAAGAAATGCGACGAGGCATTCGACGAGCTCGTCGAGCGCTACAGGCGCGGCTGGGACTTCCAGCGCAGGTTCCCGGAGAACGGGGATGGGGTAATGAGTGAGGACGGTGAAAGCGGGCCAAGCAGCGGGCGTGGCGAAGCCAGCGGCGGCGGCGGAAAAGGCTGATCCGGAAGCGGGGAGGGATGCCCGCCAGCCGGAACTGCGGTGCACCATGCAGGGAAAGAAGGCTGTCGACCATGTGTCCGGACACGTGAGAACCAGTCGAGGTGCCTTCATCTGCCGGACTTGGCCATCTGGCCAAATTATTGCCCGCTGTCCTGCCGTCCGGAACTATCACACCTGTCGCGATTGGATGCCGCTCTGATCCCGATACGGCATCGGTCTGTCATGTCCGTGTCCGGGCCAAATGCCCGACCTCGGTGCAAACTCCGTTTGCTCAACCTCCAACCTGTTCTCCCCGTTACTCCATGTAACGCCGTTTGCAGGTGAATCGGGGGAGCTGGAGGCGTGCGAAAAGTTTTCGGGACTTAGGGTTGCTCCACTGAATACGACGTCTTTTCTTGCTGCAAGGTAAATCGGCTTCCATGATGTCGTCAGCAATGAAATTTACATGTCAGCGTTGCCGCAAAGCGTCGGCTTGTTCCTCGGTCAGAGGCCGCGTGCGATGACCCTGAAGCAGCAGGAAAAGACGTGCGGTCTCTTCCAGTTCTTCCGTTGCATATTGCGCGTCTTCGAGGGTGTTGCCTGCCACCACGGGGCCGTGGTTGGCCAGCAATACTGCATGATGAGATTCTGCCTTTTCTTCGACTGCCCGCGCCAGCTGAACGTCGCCAGGGGCGAAATAGGGAATCAAAGGCAAACGCCCGACCCGCATGACGTAGTAGGCAGTCAGTGGAGGTAAGACGTCGGCAGGATCCAGATCTGCCATGGCGCTGACTGCGACGGAGTGCGTGGAGTGCAGGTGTACGACCGCACCTGCACTGGGGCGTTTGCAGTACATGCAGATGTGCAGGAACGACTCCTTGGTGGGCTTGTCGCCGTCTATGAAGTTTCCTTCGGGAGAGAACCGTGACAGCTTTGCGGGGTCCAGTGTGCCGAGACTCGCGTTGGTAGGTGTCATCAGCATACTGCCATCGGAAAGTCGCGCGCTGATATTTCCGGTGGAGCCGAAAGTCAGCCCCCGATCGAATACCGACCTGCCAACCGCGCAGATGCGGTCACGCACTTTTGTGACTTCCGACAGTATGTTGGTCATGACAGCATGCTCCAAGCCTTGAGGAAGAAATCTTCGCTGCCGAAATTGCCGGACTTGAGCGCGAGTAACATGGGCCGATCGGCGTCGAGGGTCATGACCCATGGCACGCCGGGATCGATCTCGGGCCCGATAGCGAGCGTCGAGGCTCCGAGCGCAGCCACAACTGCGCCTGATGTTTCGCCTCCCGCCGAGATGATACGGTTGAACCCGCGCGCGACAAGCGCGGCGGCGACTGCGCTCATAAGGTTTTCGACGATTTCGCCGGCTCGTTGCCGGCCAAGTGCCTGTTGCGCCGCGGCCACGACCGAAGGATCGGCACTGGAATAGACAAGCGGGGGAAGCCTTCCCGTTGCGGCGTTGGATTCGACAAAGGCGACAATGTCTTCCGTTTTTGTCTCGCCATTCGCGATGCGAAGCGGATCGAGTTGCATCATGGGCACGCCTGTCAGACGGGCCTTTTCAATTTGCTTGCGGGTCATCTGCGAGCACGACCCGGCAAGAATGACGCCCTTGCCTTCCGGCAGATCTAAGGTGTCGCTGCCCGAGGATGGTTCTAGCCAGCCTTTCTCGCGATAGACCTCGGCGAGTCCCATCGCGACTGCAGAGCCCCCGGTAATCAGTGCGAGGTCTGCAGCCGCATGGCCAATCTTGCGCAGGTCGTCATCGGAGATGGCGTCAACGATGCTGATACCCGGCGCGGCGCTGATCGCTGCGGCGAGGCCTTCGGTTGTCCCGCGCACGATATCGTGCGCAATTAGTCGCACCGGAATCTTCGTCTGTCGTCCCAATACACTGACCAGATCGGGGTCGCGCATGGGGGTGAGCGGATGGTCCTTCATGGGGCTGTCCGACACCAACTGGTCGAAGACGAAGAGATGGCCCTTGTATACGGTTCTTCCGTTCTCCGGGAAGGAGGGGCAGGCTATGCTCACATCGGTGCCGAGATGGTCCATCAGCGCCTCGGCCACTGGACCGATATTGCCCTCGTCGGTGCTGTCGAAGGTCGAGCAATACTTGAAAAACAACTGTTTCGCCCCAGCCTCTTGCAATGCTGTTGCAGCGGCGACAGACATCGCCACAGCCTCTTCAGCGGGATTGGTGCGAGACTTCAGCGCGACCACGACCGCGTCGGCCTTGTCTGCTATAGCGTCCAGACTGTTGGGAACGCCGATCACCTGCACAACGCGCATTCCGCTGCGGGAGAGGATCAGCGACAAATCGGTCGCGCCGGTGAGGTCGTCGGCAATCGCGCCAAGGATCATGGGGCAGCTCCGGTAGGTGGGCGGGCGCGGCTCAGTAGAGCCAGTTCCCGGGAAGAATTACAATTTCAGGAAAGAGCGTGAGAATCGCGAGCAGCAGGATCTGTACGAGGATGAAGGGAGCGACCCCTCGTACCACGTCCGAATAGCGTAGCTTGGCCACGGCACAGACGACGTTCAGTACCGCGCCGACGGGTGGGGTAAGGAGACCGATGGCTGCTGCCATCATGAAGATCACGCCGAAGTAGACCGGGTCCACACCAGCTTGTTTCGCCACAGGCAGGAGCACCGGCGTCAGCACAAGGATCGTTGGGATGAAATCCAGGGCCGTGCCCACCACTACGACAATCACCACAACGGCGAACATGAGGAGGGTCTGGTGTTGTGCCAGCGGACCAAGCAGCATGGCAATCTGCTGTGGCACGCCGGCGATCGTGATTGCATAGGCAGAGATACCCGCCGCAGCGATCAGCAGCATGACCGACGCGGTGGTGCGCACGCTGCTGAGCAGGCAGTGATAGAGCGCCGCGAGAGTAATCTCGCGATAGATGACGGTGCCTGCGAAAATGGCGTAGACGCACGCCACAACGCCTGCCTCGGTGGGCGTGAACACGCCGAGTTTCAATCCGCCCACGATGATTACCGGCAGCATGAGCGCGACCAGCGCCCTGATCAGGGCCGACCGGATCTCGACGCCGGAACGGCGTGGCAAGGTGGCCATGGTCTCGCGTCGGCACATAAACCACCAGGTGGCGGTGAGCGCCAGAGCCATCGCGATCCCGGGGACGATGCCCGACAGAAACAGCTTGGTAATCGAGACATTGCCAGCCACGCCGAAGACGATGTAGCCGATGGACGGCGGTATGACCGGAGCGATAATGCCGCCCGAGGCGATAAGCCCTGCAGAGCGTCCCATGGGGTAGCCGGATGAGCGCATGATCGGCACCAGCATTCCCGAAAGCACGGCCGTATCCGCTATTGCCGAGCCCGACAGGCTCGCCAGGAGAACGGCGGTAACGATTGCGACATAGCCAAGCCCCCCGCGAAGATGTCCGACAAGGGCCAGGCCCAGGTCCACGAGACGCCTAGAAAGCCCCCCTGCGTTCATGACCTCGCCGGCAAGCAGGAAAAAGGGGATCGCGAGCAGCGGGAAGCTGTCCGCGCTGTTGGTCATCTGAAGCGCGATGGACTGCCAGTCCATCATGCCCAGGTCCCACAGCATCGCGATACCGGCAACCATGAGCCCGAAGGCGATCGGAACGCCCGCGATGATGGCGACGAGGAGAACGCCAAGGAAGATAAGGATCGTGGTCATGCTCCGGGGTCTTCCTTACCGGAGGCCATGGTCCCGTCGCTCAGACCCAGGATCGCGCCAAGCGCGTTCGTCAGCGCGATACATCCGATGCCCATGCAGCCTAGCCATGGCGCCGTGTAGGTCAGTGCCATGGGAAGGCCTGAAATCGGGGCGGCATTCGAGAGATTCAGTAGCATCTGCGCCCAAGCGCCGTGCCCCAGGGCCAAGCAGCAACCGAGAATTGTCAGATTGCCGAGGGCATGCACGAAACGTTTCATGGGCGCGGGGAGAACGGCGACAACGGCGTCGATTCCAAGATGTTCATGTCGACGGGAAACCGCGATAGCGCCCACGAAGGCTATCCAGACGAACATCATTCGTGAGACTTCGTCGGTCACGGCGATGCCGCTGCGAAAACCGTAGCGCAGGACCACGTTGCAAAAGACCAGCACGATCATCGCGACCAGAACCGCGACGAGCAGCGCTTCGAGCAGCGCGAGAAAGGCATCCGCGACGCGCATGGCCTTACGCACGATGGTTGGGCCTGACATCAGGCGAAGCCCTCTATTGCAAAGATGCGGGCAGGGGCGCCGTCGGCATTCGCCACCTTGAGTGGCGCGGCACAAAGGAAGGTGCGCGGGCCTTTCAGGGCCGCCGTGTTGACGACATATTCGATAAGCGTCACGCCCGCACGCAGGAGCACGTCATGTGTCACATGCTCTTCGTCCGGCACGCGGATACCATCGAGCAGCAGGCGAATCGGGAAATCCTGAGGAAAATCCACGGCAACAGCCTTCGGTTTCCGCGCCAAAAGGTATTCGGCGGCTTCGCGGTTGAGCCAAGGCGCCTCCGTCCAGAATTCCCGCGTCTGGAAATCGCGTTTGGTATCCCAGTGGCTGGCGAGGAGAAGGATCTCGCCTTCTTCGCCACCGGGATCCGACGCTCTGAGACGTGCGGCGTCGATTTCCTCGTTCGCAGCAACGTCCGAGAGATTGAATATTCGGCAAGGTCCTACCACCTGGTCGAGTGGAGTGCTTTCGATGGTAGGGCCGTCTTCGATGAAATGCGCCTGAGCATCCACGTGAGAGAAGCCATGACAGGTCGTGGCGAGGCGAGTGACACGGAACTGATCGCCCGCGCTCTTGTCGCCTTTCACCGTGATTTCCGGAGCCCAGCGAAAGTGCGGGCCGACGGTCATGCTCAGATCAACGATTGTCATGGACTTCTCTTCTTTCAGGGCGTCAGGCTGCTGCGCTGCTTATCTGTGAAATCAGATCGGCACCGAATTCCTTGGCGAATGTTGCCTGTACCGACTCGGCGACGATCGCCCGGAAGGCATCCCGATCGGGAGTATCAACCACCTGCATGCCTTCGGCCTTGAGCTTTGCAAGGCTGCTGCCTTCGCGCTCGACATTCATTGCGCGCTGCCGTTTTGCGCCTTCCCGTGCAGTCTCAATCAGGAGATTGCGCTGGTCCTCGCCCATGGCCGCGAGTTTGTCGGCGTTGGTCACCAACGGTGCCGCCGTGAAGGCGTGTTGGGTTAGCGACAGATATTTCTGCGCCTCGTAGAACCGCGAGTTGAGGATCAGTGTGGTCGGATTTTCCTGGCCGTCGACCGCTCCCATTTCCAGCGCTGTGAAAAGCTCGGTGAAGGCCATCGGCGTAGGCACCGCGCCGAGCAGCTTGAAGGCCTCGATATGTGCCGGGTTGGGCGTGGTACGGATCTTGAGACCCTTGATGTCGTCCGGTGTTTCCACAGGGCGACGACTATTGGTCACATGGCGCCAGCCGGTTTCCCAGAGTGACAAGGCGAAAAGGCCGGTGCCGTCGAAATTTCGGCGCAGACGGTCGCCGATGTCGCCGTCAAGCACGCGAGCGATATGGTCGCGATCGTGGAAGAGATAGGGCAGGTCAAGCACGTTGAGTTCGGGGGCAAGGCCGGTGAAGAACGGATTGCCGGTTACCATGATGTCCAGCGAACCGCCCCGGACCGCGTTGATCATGGTCGGGTCGTTGCCGATCAGGCCGTTGGGAAAGACCTGAAGGGTGATTTCGCCGCCGGATTTTTCGGCCAGCGTCTCGCTCATCCAGAGGGCAGTATCCTGCCAGCTGTCGGTCTCGGGGTGCGGATGTCCCATGCGCAAGGCCAGCTTGCCTTGCGCGCGCAGAATGGCAGGGGTCGCCAGAAGTCCGGTCGCCGCTGCGCCAGCAGCCATGAAAGAACGTCGTGTAAGGGTCATGTGAATCCTCCCGTTGCAAAGTTTTGGGTTCAAGGAAATCGGGGAACTGTGTGGAAGCGGGAATCCTGCAGGGCCCGCAATTCGGCGAGGGTGCTGCCCTCGGGGATCACGAGATGTCGCATGCGGATCAATTCCCCCGCCTTCACGTCGTGCGAGAGGCGGCAGTTCGCTGCGAGATAGAAGGGGGCGGGGCTGTCGTTATCGAGTGGCAAAGCCGGAATCATCCGGGCCGACACACCGGCGATGGAATGATGATGCCCGCCCATTTCCAGAAGATGCCCGGCAGGCAGATCCTGGTCGGCGTGGATGGCGAGGTCGATGTGATGCTTAACCTCGATCGCCCCGGATGACACCTTGTTGAGCGCTACCTCCAGGATGCTGATGGCGGCTTCCAGACCCAGCAGATGGCGAGGGATGAACACCATCGCGGTCTTGCCATTTTCTGCGACGATGTGGCCCTTTTCGCGCAGAACTTCCCATGTCTCGGCGTGTTCGCAGCGAATAACGACGAACACTCCACCGGCAAAGCTGATCTCGCCGGGCTCGCGCAAGCAATGGAATACGTCGAGCACACCTGTCTGGTTCAGGAGGCCACCATCTTCGGTGCCGCAAAATATTGCCGGAACCTCGTCGATGCGGGCTATGGGGCAATGCAGATCGGCGCGATCCGGGCCAAGGCCGCAATTGTTGGCCACGATCGTCATTTCGCAGAGATCGGGAACCGCGCGTTGGGGCAGTGCGCTCGCGGCCTTGGCGCGAGCAGCGACCAGTTCGGCAGCGGTCCTGGCGCCCATGCGAGCGACGGAGGCAAAGTCCGGTGCGTCCACGGTGCGACCGTTGCACCATAGTGTTCCCGCCTCGGGGTCGAAGACAAAGTCGTATTCGCTGGACTTGCCCGCCGCGATGATCTCGAAGCCGAGTGTTTCGGCCCAGGTTATGAGCCCGATCAGCAGCGATGGCTGGTCGCCGTCGACCGGTGTGACAATCAGATTCCTTTCGGCGGCCAGGGCGGCAAGACCGGGGCCGACGACACTGTCGACCTCTTTCGATACCATCGCCACATGCTTGCCCGCCTCGATCGCGAGTTTTGCATGACGGGCACCGTGCTCCGGGTGGCCAGTGGCTTCCACCACAACTTCGAAGGGCAGGCCGGACACAATGCCGAAATCTCCGGCGGCGACATGTGCGCCGTTCGCGAAGGCGGCCGCCGCTTCATCGGGCGTGCCGCAGATGCGGATGTCGGCTTCGGGAATGCCCACGTCACGCATTGCGGCGGCGGCAGCCTCTGCCGAAATGTCCACGCCGACACGGACGGAAAGAAGCGGTACTCTCCGCGCCTGCGCCAGCAAGCTGCGTCCGAAGCCTCCGGTACCGATTACGCAGGCCTCGACGATTCGGCGGTCAGCGTTGAAGTAGGCATGGAAATTCATTTTTTGGCCCCGGTGTCTGGTGAGGCCGCATTCCCGACCATTCTCATATTGCACGCAATCTTTGTTATCTTTCGGTCGCCGATCCGATTTAACGGCGTCTTTTGGCTTGATTGCATGCAAAGTAGCAATCGTCAATAAGCTTGCCCAGTTTCCTGCATGTTTTTACACTGATTGCATGCAATGATTGGGGGAGTGGATGTCGAAGGTGAAGGGGGCGGACTTGTCTGAGAGAGGCGGGAAATGGCCGCGCGGTCAGCGGACTGCGATGGTTGCGAGCCACGTTCGCGACATGATCGTCAGCGGCGAGATTCCGCCGGGTGCGCGAATCAACGAGCGTGTCCTGACCGATGCGCTCGGCATTTCGCGAACCCCGTTGCGGGAGGCATTCAAGATCCTGGAGGGGGAGGGGTTGATCTCGATCCGTCCGAATGCCGGTGCCACCGTGGTTGTGCTGTCACCCGAGGACGTCGAGGCATCGCTTGAAATCCTTATTGGACTGGAGAGCATCGGTGCCGAGCGTGCAGCAGAGCGCGCGACGCCCGAAATGATCGAAGAAATCGCCGATCTCCAAGCCAAGATGGTAGAGGCTTTCGAAAAGCGGGAACTGATGGAGTATTTCCATATCAATCAGGACATCCATCAGAAAATCATAGATGCGGCACAGAATCCGGCGCTGTCGCGTGTCTATGCCAGCGAAAGTGCGCGCATTCGGCGGTTTCGATTTGCAGGCAATCGCGATCATGCGCGCTGGGCGCGTGCGGTACAGGAGCATGAACAGATTCTCGACGCGCTGACGCAGCGCGAGGGGCCATTGCTGCGGGAATTGCTGCGCGCGCATCATCTTTCGGGGTGGAGGGTTGCTCGCAAGGCCCTGGAATCCTCGTTGGCGGATGGCTGACTGCATTCAATAATGCGAAAAATCTCGGACTGATCGTAAAAAACCTTTGACAATCTCCATAGATTGCATGCAAAACTCGCCGCCCAGAGAAAATCGCTCGGGCGGGAGGCGTGTTGACCGAGATATTGGAAACCGGCCGTGTTGCCATTGTGGATGCGCATTGCCATGTGTGGGATCTGTCTCTTGGCAAGCATCCATGGCTGGCGCCAGGCGCCTTGTATCCGCATCGCTACGGCGACTACAGTGCGGTAAAGGCCGATTTCCTGCCCGACGATTACCGGGCTGCCGTTGCCCCGCATGAAGTGGTGGCGTCCGTCTACATGGAGGCGGAGTGGTCGCCCGATGATCCGCTGGGGGAAACCCGCTGGGTTCACGAATTGCATTCAAGAACCGGGTTTCCTGCGGCAATGACCGGCCAGGTCTGGCTTGATCGCGACGATGCTGCGGATGTTATTGCGGCGCAGGCGGGCTTTCCGCTCGTGCGCTCCCTCCGTCACAAGCCGAAGGCCTTCGCCTCGGCGGCCGAGTGGCGCTCCGATCATGCCCTTCCCGGTTCGATGCGCTGCGAGCGTTTTCGCCGTGGTTATGCGCTGCTTGCGAAACACAATCTGCATTTCGAGTTGCAAACGCCATTTTGGCACCTTCCCGATGCCGCGGAACTCGCGCGCTCATTTCCCGAGACGCTGATCGTGGTGAATCATGCCGGCGTGCCGGGCAGTCGCGACCCGGAGGTGCTGGCCTCCTGGCGCGCGGCGCTTGCGACCGTGGCGGCGGAACCCAATGTCGTGCTCAAGATCAGCGGATTGGGGGTGCCTGGCAAGGAGTGGACCGCCGGCGGTAATCGCGAAGTCGTGCTGGCCGCGCTGGAAATCTTCGGTGCCGAGCGTTGCATGTTCGGCACCAACGGCCCGGTTGACGCTCTCTTTCGCCCCCTGTCGGGCATCATCGACGACTTTCTCGAAATCACTGCTGCGCTGCCGGAGGCCGACAGGGCTGCCTTCTTCTCCGGCACTGCCGCGAAAACCTATGGGCTGATATTGCCTTGACTGCGACCAGGGAGGACTTCGCAATGAAAAAGATAACCCGCCGCAACATGACCGCCATTCTGGCCGGTCTGTCCATGACGATCGTCGCCAGTGCCGCACTGGCGGAGTATCCCGAGCGCCCCGTGCAGCTGATTGTGCCCTATCCCGCGGGGGGCGGCACCGACATCGTGGCGCGTACCCTGGCGACGGAGCTTGAAAAGGAACTGGGGCAGCCGGTAAACGTGGTCAACCGCGATGGCGGTGGTGGTATTCCCGGCCAGACGGCCATCGCTCGTGCTCGCCCGGATGGTTACACGATCGGTGTAATCGCCTCGGACATATCTCTGTACAAGCCGCAGGGACTGGCTCCGCTGACCTATGCCGACATGACCGCCATAGGCCAGACCAATGAATTGGCGGGTAGCGTCATGGTCAGCGTGGATGCGCCCTATCAGACGATGGAAGATCTGGTAAATGCGATCAAGGAAAACCCAGGTACGATCAAGGGAACCGGTGCAGCGCCGGGCGCGAGCTGGCATGTGGGTTTTCTCGGGTTGATGTTTGCCCTGGGGCTGGAACCGGAAGACGTGATCTGGGTGCCGACGCAGGGTGGCACCAAGGGCCATCTCGACGTGGCGGCGGGTAACAGCACCTTTTCGACCGCGTCGCTGGTAGAAGCGCGTGCGCTGGTGGAAGGTGGCAAGCTGCGTCCGCTGGCCACGATGGCAGCCGAGCGCGTGGATATTTTCCCCGAGGTGCCGACGCTCAGGGAGCAGGGCATCGAATACACCTATGGTCTCTGGCACGGAGTGACCGCTCCCAAGGGGCTCGATCCGGAGGCGCTTGCTGTCCTGGAGGCGGCAGTGGAAAAGGCCGCCAACAGCGAAAGCTTCAAGGCCACGCTCGCCGAAAGAGGCTTCAAGCACGTGTGGCGCCCCGGGGCAGAGTTCGAGGCCTTCATGGCGCAAGATCTCGAAAACATGCAGGCGATCTTCGATCGACTGGGCAAATAAGACAGGCAGGTTAGCTCCATGCAAATCCATGACGCTCTCATCGGTGCACTGTTGGCGCTATTCGGAGCCGTGGTGATTTGGCATGTGGGCAGCTTTCCGGTGGTCGCGGGCCAGTATTATGGCCCCGACCTTTTTCCTCGGTTGATCGGCGCCGGACTGGTCCTGTTGGGCGGCGCCCTGGTCTTGCGAGGGCGTGCGCGGGCAGGCCTGGTGCCCCGGCTGATGTCAATTCCGGCGGCTTTTGAAATTCGGCGCGGGGGGATGGCCGCGCTCTACATCGTGGCGTCCGTCGCGTCGATGGTGCTGTTCGGCGAGATCATCGGCGCGCAGATTCTGATCCTGGCCATACTGATGTCGGGCCTGCTGGCCCGGTACGGACGGCCTGCTGTCTCCATTCCGTTGTCGATCGCGCTGACAGTGCTTTTCGACCTGACCTTTCGCGTGCTTCTCAAGGTGCCGTTGCCGACCGGCCTTCTGCAGGACTTCATCTGATGTTTACGGACCTGATCGCTGCGGCCGGTCTCGTTGTCGCGCCGGAAACGCTGCTTTCCATCGTCGTTGCGGCGTTCTTCGGCTTCGTGGTGGGCGCGCTGCCGGGACTGACGGCAACGATGGCAGTGGCACTGCTCATACCGATCACTTTCCTCCTGTCGCCGATCGCGGCCATCGCGTCGATCGTTGCTGCAGCCGCCATGTCGATCTTCGCCGGCGATGTTCCGGGAGCGCTGCTGCGCATCCCGGGTACTCCCGCCTCGGCGGCATACATGGAGGACGCCAACGCACTCGTGCAGAAGGGCGAGGCCGGATACGTGATCGGGGCTTCGGCATTCTTCTCGATGCTGGGTGGCTGCATCGGGACGGTGATACTTGTAGCCGCCTCGCCGATCCTGGCGGATTTCGCGCTGAGCTTCAGCAGCTTCGAATTCTTCTGGCTCGGCTGTCTCGGTCTGAGTTGTGCGGTTTTTGTGGCGGGCGATGACCTGTTGAAGGGCATGGCTTCGCTCATGATCGGCCTCTTCATCGCATGCGTGGGCATGGATTACACCACCGGTTATCCGCGCTTCACCTTCGGATCCTGGGCGCTGCTCGAGGGCATTTCCTTCATTCCGGCGCTGATCGGCATGTTCGCGCTGCCCGAGATATTCCGTCTCATGGCGACGGTGCCGCGCGTCCAGAAGCTTGACAAAGGTGACGGAGGTTCGGCTTCCGGCAAGGTCCTGCGGGCGGGACGCCGGTACTGGTGGCCATCGCTGCGTGGCTCGATCATGGGAACCGCCATAGGTTCTCTGCCCGGTGCCGGGGCCGACATTGCCGCCTGGATCTCGGTCGCTGTAACCCGGCGTTTCAGTCGCGAGCCCGAAAAATGGGGCAAGGGCCATATCGAACCCATCGTGGCAGGTGGTTCGGCGAACAATGCCGCGCTGGCGGGGGCCTGGATTCCGGCGCTGGTTTTCGCGATCCCCGGAGACACGATCACTGCCATCGCCATTGGCGTGCTTTATCTGAAAGGGGTGAATCCGGGGCCGATGGTGTTTGTCGAGAATTCCCAGATGGTATACGCCGTCTTTCTGGTGTTCTTCCTTGCCAATCTCCTTTTGCTGCCTTTCAGCTGGATGGCGATCCGGATCGCTGGATTTGTGCTGAGGGTGCCCACAACAATCATCGCGCCGTCTCTACTGGTCCTCGCATGTCTTGGAGCTTTCGCCATAAACAATGACATGAGCGGACTGCTGGTGATGCTTGGACTTGGTGCGTTGGCGCTCTTGATGAATGCTTCGGGCTTGCCTCTCGCGCCAACGGTGCTGGGCATCGTCATGGGCCGAATAGTCGAACAGAACCTGATGCAGTCGCTCATCAGCACACAGGGCTCTGTTGCCGGGTTCTTTGAGCGTCCGGGGTCCGCTATTCTGGGTATCCTGACGCTTTCCCTATGGAGCTTCGCCGGAATAAAAGCCGCGCTCAACAGGCCTGCTGCACGCGATCGACGTAAGATGCGCGCTTAAGGGGCCGGCTTCTGATATCTGCTTACCTCTGTTCCCTATTGCAGGGCTCAGTACAGAAAACTTGGACTGGTCGCTACAGATTGATGAAAGTCGGGGGCGACAGGATGACCTGTACCCCGATCATTGGACAGTTTTCGGCGTTTTCGCACCTGCTGATCAGTTTGGAGTTGGTCGACAGCCTGTCATTAGATCACGGTAGATTGTTTGCCACCAAGGGTGGGACTGTATCTGGACTTAGAGTTCCACCCATTTACGGACACCGGTTCTTGCCTGCGATACGGTATTCCAAGCGCGCAGGTAGACGCTTTCGTATTATGGGGTGCGCTACTGGATCGGTTGGTGCTTCCAGCGCAGGTTCTCGAAGCTTGTCTGAGGGGAAAGACGGCGAGGGCAGGCGTGGCGGCGCCAACGGCGGGAGCGAGAAAGGCTGATCCGGAAGCACGCGGCAAAGGGTAGGTGACGCAGTCCGGCTGTGCCCAAGATTAGGAGAGTTGGTCGAGGGGGGCTGCTGTTCCGGCTCGGGGCCCCTGTCGGTTTGGTCTCGGTGTTCTATGGTCCCAGCCGGGTTTCGGTCAGGTCTGACTGACGGTTCCGCCGTTTCTGATCCGGCGTCGGTTTGTCATGTCGGTGTCCGGACCAAACGCCCGATCCCCGTGCAAACTCCGTTTGCCCAACCTCCAGCCTGTTCTCCCCGTTACTCCTCGTAGCGCCATTTGCAGATGAATCGCGAAGATATTAGGGGGAGGCAGGGCAGTGCAGGAAAAGTTTTCCGGTGGGCGATTGTTCAACCTGCGCGGATCGGCATACTCAACAACTGGGCTTCAGTTGCGATTGGATGGAAGTCCAGTGGCAGGTCAGATGTTCGCAGGCGAAAGCGATGATGGCGCTGGTCAATCTGCCTATGACTTTTATCCATGTCCCGGCTCGCGGCGCTACCGGGGCAGGCTGCCGGTGCGCTCGTTCGAAATTTCGTGCCTTTTTCTCCTCGTAAACATCGCTGCGGACTCATTCATTGGGGGAGTGGCGGTTCCGCTAGGCGTCAAGTGCCTTCAGAATGTACAAGAGCATCGACCTTGCTGCTGCAGACATAGGCCGCGCATTGACAGAATGCACGTCTATCGACTCGTAAATGGTCGGTTGGAACGGTTTCAGAACAACGTCGCGGTTGTCTCTTTTGTTCCGCGTGGTGAACAATCTGATGCTCAGCGGGTCCAGAACGGCGGCGCCAGCACCAAGTTCCACCATCAAAAGGGCCTGAATGCTGGAGTCGACGGTCAGGGTCGAGTTGAATTGCACCCCGGCCTGCTGGTGTGCTGATGCCAGTTGGTGGAAGGTTTCATGTTCCTGACCAAGGGTGATCCAGTTCGTTCCGGCAAGATCCTCGGGCTGGATTACATCAAGCGCGGCAGCCGGGTGGGATCTGTGGACGGCGCAAAGACAAACCATTCGGTGCGGCTGCGAGTCATAGCGGGGTGACTGCAATCCGGTGTCGGCAATGCCGATATCTGCATTTCCCGTTGCTACCAACTCGCGGATTGAGGCCGAGTTTCGGATTTTCAACGAGACGTTGGTCCTGGGATTCTGGCGCATGAACTCCGCTACCAGACCAGGCAGGAATCCCAATGAAGGTCCCGGCGTTGCCGCGATCCGGACCAACCCCCGGTCTCCTCGGCCAGCGCGCTTGAAGCTGGCGGTCAACTGCTCAAAGCCGTGCAGGAACTCCGAAATGTCTTCGATGAGCAGGTTCGCTTCAGGTGTAGGTTGCAGGCCGGTCCCCTCACGGCGGAAAAGGCTGTAGCCGATTTCCGCTTCCAGCGCTGCCAGAGACTTGCTTATTGCCGGCTGGCTGAGGTGCATTGTTTCCGCGGCCCGAGTGACGGATCCGGTTTCGTATACGGCTGAAAACACCTGCAAGTGCTTGATATTCATTGGTCAATCCTGAACCGGTTCATGCTCCGGCGCGCAATTCCATTTGGTTATGAGAAGCTGATAACTATTCATTTGTATCATGACAACTCCCGCCCTAGCCTCTTCGCATCAGCCCGCACTGTCCGCATCCGAAGCTCCGCCGACTGCTGGCATGGCTGGGTGGTTCGTTGGCCTCCGGGCCATCGGTATTCCAAGGGAGGGAACATGAAACCTGCTGAACACTTCAAAATGGCGTTGGCCGGTCTTGCTTGCGCTTTCGTTGTCACCACGGCCTATGCCGGAGAAGCTCTGGACCGTGTCATGGAAACAAAAGTGCTGAAGGTGGCCACTTCGGCCAACTGGGCGCCCCAGAGCTTTCTGAACGAACAAAATGAAATGGATGGTTTTGACGTCGATGTTGCCAAGGAGATCGCCAAGCGGCTCGGCGTCGAAGTCGAGTTTGTGACGCCAGCTTGGGACGTGATCACGGCCGGCAACTGGAACGGGCGGTGGGACATTTCTGTAGGCTCGATGACGCCGACGGCCAAGCGGGCAGAAGTCCTCGCCTTTCCCGCAATTTACTACTACACGCCAGCTGCCGTCGCCGTGCATCGCGATAGCAAGGCCGTCAAGCCATCCGATCTTGATGGCAAGGTCGTCGGTGCCTGTGCCAATTGCACATATGAGCTCTATCTGAAGCGCGATCTGACTATTGATGCTGTGGGCGTTCCGACATTCGAATACCAGATCGCACCGGGCGAAATCCGTTCTTACCAGGGGCCGCAGCCTGCGTTCGATGATCTGCGCCTTGGCAACGGCACGCGCTTGGACGGTTTGGTTGAAGGTCTGCCGGCCATCAATGACGCCATCGAGACTGGCTATCCGATCAAGGTGATTGGTGAGCCCTTGTTTTATGAGCCCCTTGCGCTGGCGATTGATCTTGGTGACGGCGAATTCAACGATGTGCTGGCTGGCATCGTCGCGGACATGAAGGCCGATGGCACCATGACCGCTCTTTCGATGAAGTGGTACGGATTCGATTACACCAAGGCCGAATGAGGATGCCGGTCCGGCGCGGACGGTGCGCGCCGGACCATCTTTTCCGCGTGGGGGCGCTATGCTTTACCAAGACACTGTAGTCCAAGGCCCTTTGGTTCGTAATCCGCTGTTTCTGACCGGAGTCGTCGCTGTTCTGACGGTCCTGTTCGGCGTGATTGATCTGACTGGCACGATCTTTGGCGACTTGCTTCGCCCTGCAATCGGGGAGCCGACGCAGTCGGGGATGACCGGTCGGCTTGCCGTCGCCTTCGCCCTGTCGATCTGTTTGGGGATCAACATTGTCCTGGTCAGTTTCCTGGCGTTTCGCGTGCAGATGTTCGTTGTCTGGATGGAACTCTTGGGGCTGTTCCTGGCCTTCTTCTATGGCTTCAACCTCGACTTCGCGTTCATCCGCTCGAAGATCTGGTTCATGGTCGCCCAAGGTGTGCTGACCACAATTTACATCTCGGGAATATCGATTGTTCTCGCCTCTGCACTGGCCTTGATCGGGGCTATCGCCAAACTGTCTGCAAATGGCTTTGCCTTTGCAATTGCCAGTTTCTACACCTCATTCTTCCGCGGCTTGCCGCTTTTGATGCAAGTCTACCTGATCTACCTGGGCATGCCGCAACTGGGCTATGTGATCGACGCGGTGCCGGCCGGCATTCTGGCGTTGACCCTGTGTTATGGCGCCTACATGACCGAGATTTTCCGCGCCGGAATTCAGTCAATCGACAAGGGGCAATGGGAAGCGTCGCGGTCCTTGGGCATGAAGTTCGGTCGTACGATGCGCAGCATCATACTGCCCCAGGCATTGCCGTTGATTATTCCGCCGACCGGAAACCAATTCATTTCCATGCTGAAGGATAGTTCGCTTGTCTCGGTCATTGGCGTCTGGGAGCTAATGTTTCTTGCTCGCACACTGGGGGCAAAGGATTTCAAGCACATGGAAATGCTGATCACTGCCGCGCTGATTTACTGGGTTTTGTCGATCGTTCTGGAACTCATCCAGTCGCGAATCGAGCGCCACTATCGCAGAGCTTCGCATTGAGGATCGAGACATGACGAATCCGATCATCCGCATGGAAAACGTCAACAAGTGGTATGGCGACTTTCACGCCCTGAAGGACATCAATTTCACCGTCAACGAAGGCGACCGTATTGTCATATGCGGACCATCGGGGTCGGGAAAATCAACGCTTATCCGGACGCTGAACTGGCTTGAATCCCACCAGAATGGCCGGATTGTCGTCAACGGACGGGAATTGCATCGCAAGATGAAAGACATCGATGCGGTTCGTGTCGATGTCGGCATGGTATTCCAGCACTTCAACCTATTTCCGCACATGACCGTTCTGGAGAACCTGATGGCGGCGCCGGTCTGGGTGCGCAGTATGACCAAGGGTCAGGCTAGGGAAAACGCCATGAAATACCTTGAGCGCGTTTGTATTGCGGATCAGGCCGACAAGTATCCCGGCCAGCTTTCTGGCGGGCAACAGCAACGGGTGGCTATCGCACGGTCTTTGTGCATGTCGCCCAAGGTGATGCTGTTCGATGAACCGACCTCGGCACTTGATCCCGAAATGGTAAGCGAAGTCTTGGAAACCATGGTCTCGCTGGCAAAAGACGGCATGACCATGGTCTGCGTTACTCATGAGATGGGTTTCGCGAGGGCGGTTGCCGATCGGGTCGTTTTCATGGACGGCGGACGAATCATCGAGGAAGCGGATCCGGAAACCTTTTTCAACGCTCCGGTCAATGCGCGGACAAAAAGCTTCCTGGGCCAGGTATTGCGGCATTGACCGCTGCCGCTGCGGCCGGAAAGCCGGTGCGCCGGCGCCCTGTTTTCGTCGTCGAATGATCCAATGAAAAACAATGCTGTCCACAATAGCCGAGGCGGTCTGGAGATCGCTGTGATCGGTGCCGGTATCGTGGGAAGCGCAACCGCGCTGGCACTGGCCGAAGACGGCCACACCGTCACTGTATATGATCCGGCCGCTCCGGGCTCGGGTACGTCATTCGGCAATGCCGGAGCCATCGTTACGGGCTCTGTCATGCCGAACGCCACACCGGATGTCCTGAAATCCATCCCCGGCTATCTGCTCGATCGGGATGGGCCGGCGGTATTGCGGCTTGCGCACCTGCCCCGCGCGCTGCCTTGGCTTTGGCGCTTTGTCAGCGCTGGCCGGATCACTGAGGTCGAGCGCATCTCGCGTGCGCTTGGGCCTCTCGTCACGCAAGCGCTCGAAGACTACCAGCCGCTTCTGCGGCTAAGTGGTGCAGATAATTGCATCAGGCAGGCTGGCTGGCTGAAAGTCTATGCTTCCGAGGCAGAATTCGCGACGACCAGGCTTGAGCGGCGGTTGCAGGCCAAAGCCGGAATCAAAGCCGAGGTCCTGGACAGGGATGCCTTGCTACGCCTGGAACCCGCGCTATCTCCCGAAGTCTGTCGCATGGGTCTGTTTCAGAGCCGGTCCGGGTTTGTTGCGAATCCCCGAGGCTTGGCCGAGGCCTTTGCACGGGCCGCGCAATCCCGAGGCGCGCGCCATGTGCGTGCCAAGGTTGACCGCATTGTGTCGAGGCAGGACGGGCCCAGCCTAGTCGGCGCCTGTGGGATGAACCGGCCCTTCGACAAGATCGTCGTGGCGGCCGGAGCTTGGTCACGGCGTCTGGTTCGCGATGTCGGCGATCGGGTTCTGCTGGATGCCGAGCGCGGATATCACATGATATTCGCGACGGGCCGCGACGCGCTGCTATCGAGACCAGTCTGTTTCCCGGGCATTGGGATGGTGCTTTCCCCGATGATCGGTGGGCTTCGGGTCTTGAATGGCACCGAGCTTGCTGGTCTTGATGCGCCGCCGGATTATCGCCGCATCCGCCAGCTGAAAAATCAGGCCCACAAAGTCCTGCCCGCTCTGACGGGGCAGCCGGTCGGGAATGAGTGGATGGGCTTCAGGCCGTCTACGCCGGACTCGCTTCCGGTTATTGGGCCGTCACCGAGAAATCCCAATGTGTTTTACGCGTTTGGACACGGACATTTGGGTGTCACAATGGCTGCGACGACCGCGCGGATGATCCGAAGCATGATTGCGCGCGGCGGTCCAGGCAAGGACGCTACCCCGTACCTGATAGATCGCTTCTGTTAGCGGTGACGCCGTGGAGACTGCTGTCCGACGGGACGGTTTCGAAATCAAACCTATGATGCCGGTGGGTAAAACATGACCAAGCTTTCATCCAACCTTTCCACGATCCCGTTTGTAAGTGTCGAAAACATGATGCAGATCGTCCTCGACGAAGGCGTCGAAGATGCGATGGCGCAGATCGCCGTATACATCGAGGAGGATTTTCGCCGCTGGCCATTATTCGATAAGACGCCTCGCGTTGCGTCGCATTCGCGTGACGGTGTAATTGAATTGATGCCGACATCGGATGGCGTCGACTACGGGTTCAAGTATGTCAATGGGCATCCCAAGAACACCCGAGACGGTCTTCAGACTGTCACGGCCTTCGGGCTTTTGGCATCGGTCGATACCGGTTATCCTCTCCTCCTGACAGAAATGACCATATTGACGGCACTTCGTACCGCCGCAGCCTCAGCCGTGGCAACGAGACATCTGGCGCGACCAGATTCGCAAGTCATGGCCATGATTGGCAATGGCGCCCAATCAGAGTTTCAGGCCCTTGCGCTAAAGAGGATATGCGGGATCACAACTGTCCGGCTTTATGACACCGATGGGGATGCCGAGCGCAAGTGTGGTGCAAATCTTGCTGATAGCGGCCTGAAAGTAATACCCTGTCGATCCGCGGAAGAGGCCGTACTAGGGGCCGACATCATTACGACGTGCACCGCCGACAAGCAGAATGCCACGGTCCTCCATGACAATATGGTTGGCGCTGGGGTGCACATCAATGCCATAGGTGGCGACTGCCCCGGCAAGACAGAGCTTCATGCAGACATACTGAAACGTTCTTCCGTGTTCGTCGAATACACCCCGCAAACGCGCATTGAAGGCGAAATTCAGCAGATGCCGAGCGACTTTCCGGTGACAGAACTTTGGCAGGTGGTAACCGGCGCCGCCTCGGGAAGGACCGATGCCCGGCAGATCACCCTGTTCGACGGCGTGGGCTTCGCGATCGAAGACTTCTCTGTCTTGCGCTGGTTGCGGGATCGCTTGGCAATGTCAACACGACGCGAAATGCTAGACATTATCGCCGATCCTGATGATCCAAAGGATATCTTTGGTATGCTGAAGCGTGCGCAAGCAAGGCGGATGACAGCTTGAACTCTCTTCCCGGGAACGGCATCAATCATGTCCAATACGGACTCCGGGTGGGGCACCGTGTCATTGAGCGCGATAAGCCCGCCTGAGGACCATCGGTCACACCAGCGGTATTAGGTCGTGCGCGGGATGCCGAGCATGGCCAGTGTCTGACGGCGGGCAGATGCGAGGCTTCGACGGTGCGGATTACCTCCAGATTTTTCCGATGCCGGATACCTCATGCCTCGCACTCTCCATCCCCGGTCATGCCTTATTGAGCAGGCGGTTTTCCAGCGTCAGCTCGCCGACGACTTCCTTCAGCGCAGCCGTTTCCGAGCGTAGCTCCGTAACCTCAGGCGATGTCGCCTGGCGAGCGGTATCCCTGGCCAGGCGGCGCGAGCCCGCTACGGAGAATTTTTTCGACCACGTGGAATACAGGCTCTCGCTAATGCCCTCACGCCGGTACAGCGCGGCAATGCTCTCCTCCCCGCGCAGGCCGCCAGCACGATCCTGATCTTCTCTTCCGCAGAATACTGTTTGCGCGTCTTGCGCTTGATCCCTTTGACCAGCTTGGTAGCCGCGTCAATCGAGGTTCCGGATTGCTTGTTCATCTTCGCTCCTTGGTGGCGGCGATGAACCAGAAATCCGCCGTTACGAAAAACTCAAACTTGTCCTATAGGCGCTGACGTCAGACAGGGAACCGCAACGCGCATGTGTTCTTCGGTGAGCGGTCGCCCCCTCCGCGGGGGCGTGGATTGAAACGCCGCCCGGGCGGCGCGCAGGGCTGCTGCGAGACGCGTCGCCCTGGGGGGGTGATTGAAATGCACCTTCATGAGGGGGCGCGTACCATGCCCGCGACCGGAAACGTTGTCTACGTCGATAACATTATTGTACGAGCTAACGAATTTCCCCGCCTTCGCGCTTTTTCGCCCGCATCTTGCGTGCATGTTCCAGCTTTTGTGCAGGCGTTTTCCCCGCCCATGGGGGAGCCCGACGCTCTGCCACCCACGGAAGCAGCCGGATTGGCTGCGGCTCGAGATGATCGGTAATCTTGGGATAGACGGCCAGATGTTGACGGATTAGCGGAAGGCCGGCGGCATTCGTGTAGCGCGTGCTCGTTTCGCCCTTCGCTATGCGCCCGGCGATATCGTCAATGATGCCCGGGTGTACGCCTGCCTGCTTCAGCGTATTCGCATGACCATGGCGGAGCGCGTGCAGGAACCGTTTCCATTTGGCGTTGTTGATTTCAGGGGACTGCAGCACCGCGGGCACGAAATCCTTGTAGAAGCGATCTCCGGGCCTGGATGTGCCGTGAGGCGAATAGAGTTCCGGGAACAGGGCCTCATAGCCTAGTTCGCGAATGGCCTGTACGTAGTCGATGAAATTCAGGCGGATCAGTTCATCCGGAACGGGCAACATTCGGTTGGATTGCATATTCTTGATGCGCCGCAGGGCAGTAGGCCGGATGTCGATCGCCCAGCCGTTCGGCGTTTCTGTCACTTCGTCGACAGAAAGCCCCGCGATTTCTTCGCGCCGCGCGCCGAGATAGGCAAGCAGCATCGGCACGAAATAGTTCGCACAGTGGAATACATAAGGGCCGCTCGTTCCCTGGTCTTCCGACCCAAGACAGCCTGTGAATATAGGGATCCTGAACATGGGCCGTAGACGTTCGGGTTCCGGCTTGTCGGTCATGTAGCGGATATCGCCCTGCCTGGGCTTTCTGGGGCGCAATCCCTCGAAGGAAATTTCCGGCATCTGGTATCCCTTGCCCCGGACGTGTTTCAGGAAACCGTCCAGGTTGCCAAGATGCTTCCGGATGGTTTGCGGCCCCAAGCCGATGCGGGGAGGTCTTTCGCCTCTGGCTTCCGCCAATTCTTTCCGCTTTGCTGTTGCTTCCCTCAGTTCCGCCGGAGACAGGGATCGCAGTCGAGAACTGCGGCCATAGTCGGCCAGAACGCTGTTGAAGTGTTCGCACAATTTTCCGGCATGGAACTGTCTGATCTCGTTGGTGTATTCCACGCCGTGTTCCTGCAATACGCCGATGAATGTGCGTACCGCGACACGGATGTCCTTAAGAGTACCCTCGTCGATCTCATGTGCACGCGATTGTGCATAGCGCTCCATAAGGTCGTTCAGTTGAGCAACAGGGCAGATTTCGCCTTCAATCCCGTCGCGGGTTTGATTGGCCGGACCTTCGTGGCGGGGGAGGGGCTTCAAGTCCGGAGCCTTGTACCGATCTGCCTTGGCCTCTCCTGCCGCTGAACCGATCGCTTCCGCTGTTTCGGTAGCATCGTCGGATTGCGCGGAAAACTTTTCGTCCGGATCATGTTCCGGCAACTGAACTGCCTGCGCAACGTCGGTCATGTGCTGCGCTTGGTCGTTTTCATCGACTGCTGGCACGATGCCGGAAGGAGGAAACACGCCGGGTTCAAGATAGCGGCCTGCAGTGTCGAGCAGGACATCCGCCTTGGCGCGCATCAGTTCCATGATCGCCTTTTCGCGATTGACGAGCGTGTCTTCGATGCCGTGGCGCTTCATGTCCTCGACAAGCGCGTCTTCGAAGGCGCGGCTGCGGCATGCAACCTGTTCCTGCCTGAACGTCTCCGCGATGGTCGGGATCATGTTCTCCGGGATGCCTTCCTTGAGCAGGATCGCGCGTGCCGGACAACTCTCTCCGAAGTCAGGTCGCCGCATGGTTCCGTAAAGCTGGATCAACCGATAGGCCCAGCCGACTTCGAGGTCGGCGCGAAGGCTGTCGCGCGGATCCGATCCGCTTCTGCGTGCGGCAAAGACCAGCGAATCGAGATGGTCTGTCATCCGGTCGATCTCGGCGCGGAACAGCGCTTCGAGCTGATCCCTGGTCGTCATATGTGCGGTCGGCCCCAGTTTCATTTCATGCAGCAGCGTGTTCAGGCGTCTGGCCATCCACGCAGCTTTCCTATGATCGGAATGCCTAAGGCTCAGTGAAAGATGGGATGACCGGCGTGCCGACCGGAACAGTGCGGGGATGCGGGGCCGCCAGTAGAAATGATGTCCTCGCCGGACGAGATTCTGCACTTCGTGTCGCGTTGCCATGACCGAACCGCTCGATTCGTTGGGGCGTTCGGCGCGCAATGTGCCTCAGCCCTGTGCCTCAGTTTCGTGCACAAGGTGGTCCGGATGGCTTTCGAAGGATTCGCAGCGATGATGATTTCCCAATGAAATCAATCGCTTGAATGGAAAATGGCTGGGGAACCTGGATTCGAACCAGGACTAACGGAGTCAGAGTCCGCTGGTCTACCGTTAACCTATTCCCCAACGCTGTCGAGACCGGCCATATAGAGCGTTCGGAAAAAAAATGCAATTCCCGATCCGCGACAAATGCACTTGGTGAAATTGCCGGCTGCTGATACGATGTTCTCAACGACAATCGTGATGCGCAAGCAGCGCCCTTGAGGCAGCGCGGCGCAGGAAAGGTAGAGAGTGAAGGACCCCGACACGGATGCGTTGGCATCCGGATCGGCGCCTTCCCGCACCGGTTTCGATCCTGCGGGGTCTGGACCGGCCGGAGTGCAACGGGATCGCTCGGACAACTCTTCCGCGGTCGCATCCGGGCAATCCGCACGGAAGCTCGGCGGCGATGGAAAATCGTCAGATTTCGTCGACGCTTCGCAGGATGGAAGGCTCGATCACCATAAGGAAAAGAAAGGGCGCAAGCGCCGCCGTCGCCGCCGTGGCAGGCAAAAGCCTGCCGCGGAAGCATCGGTTCCCGCTGGCGAGTCGCCGCCGACGAAAAATGCTGCCGAGCCGGTGGTTCCCGGCTCGCCGCAGCGCCGCAAGCGCCGGCGCGGTCGCAAGAAGCCGCATGTTCATGTTTCCGGACAGGATGCCACTCCCGGCATCCGACAGAGCGCTTCCGTCTCGCCGAAATCACCGACAGAGGCGACGTCGGGGCGGGAAAAACGGTATCCGGACTACTATGCGGCGCTCGATCTCGGTACCAACAACTGTCGTCTGCTCGTGGCCACCCCGACCCGACCCGGCCAGTTCCGCGTCGTCGACTCGTTCTCGCGGATCGTACGTCTCGGCGAGGGGTTGTCGCGTACCGGCCGCCTGTCGGAAGCCGCGATGGGGCGTGCCGTCGAGGCGCTGAAGATATGCCGCGACAAGCTGCAGGCTCGCCAGATACGCCGCATGCGGTTGATAGCTACCGAGGCCTGCCGGGCGGCTGAAAACGGCACGGAGTTTCTCGAGCGGGTGCGCGAGGAAACGGGTCTGGCGCTTGAAATCGTGGATCGCGAGACCGAGGCCCGGCTCGCCGTGAGTGGCTGTTCGTCGCTCGTTGGTCGCGACACCGATTCCGTCGTGCTTTTCGATATAGGGGGCGGTTCCTCGGAAATTGCGCTTGTCGATGTCAAGGATCGCCGCTCGCGTCGTCTCGCCGATCACATCGTTGCATGGACATCATTGCAGGTGGGGGTGGTCACGCTGTCGGAAAAGTTCGACGGGCGCCATGTCAGCCCGCAGGTTTTCGCCGACATGACCGATTACGCCACCGAGCTCCTGTTTCGTTTCGAGGAGCGGGATCGGCTGGCCGACAGGGTCGGAATGGAGGGTTTCCATCTTCTCGGGACATCGGGCACGGTGACTACGCTTGCCGGGATTCATCTCGACTTGCCGAAATATGACCGCCGTCGCGTCGACGGCTTGTGGATGACCTCGGAGGAGGTCGACGCCATGAACGCTCGGCTTCTTTCCTGGTCGTTCGACGAGCGCGTTGCCAATCCCTGTATCGGCGCGGATCGTGCTGACCTCGTGCTCGCCGGCTGTGCCATTCTGGAGGCGATCCGGCGCGTTTGGCCGTCCCGGCGCCTGCGTGTCGCCGACCGCGGTCTTCGCGAGGGCATACTAACCGAAATGATGGCCGCGGACGGTGTCTGGCGGCGCGGCGCCAATCCCTGGCGCAATCGATCTCAGAGGAATGGCAAATGAGCGGCAGGAAACCCACCAGGGGCGGTGCGTTGTCGGGGCGGGGCGGCCGTTCGATCAACCAGCGTGTCAAGAAGGGCAGGGGGCTGAAAAACTCGTCGCGTCGCTGGATTGAGCGACAGCTGAACGATCCCTATGTCCAGCGCGCCAAGGCTGAGGGCATGCGTTCGCGGGCGGCGTACAAGCTGATCGAGATCGACGACAAGCACCACATCCTGAAGAAGGGCGACCGGGTGATCGACCTCGGCGCCGCGCCCGGCGGCTGGTGCCAGGTGGCGGCAACGCGGATAGGCTCCACCGACGAGGACAAGCGCATCGCGGCCATAGACTATCTTGAATTCGATCCGATACCGGGCGTGGAGATCCTGCAGATGGACTTTCTAGACGATGAAGCGCCCGGAAAGCTGATCGAGGCACTTGGCGGCATGCCCGATGTCGTTCTTTCCGACATGGCGGCACCGACCATCGGCCATCGCCAGACCGACCACTTGCGCACCATGCACCTGATCGAGGTGGCGGCCGACTTCGCCATCCGCGTGCTGAAGCCGGGAGGCCATTTCCTGGCCAAGACCTTCCAGGGGGGCACGGAAAAGGCGCTGCTGGATTTGCTGAAACGCAATTTCCGGAGCGTCATCCACGTGAAGCCGCCGGCATCGCGCGCCGAGTCGGTTGAACTCTACATTCTCGCCAAGGAGTTCAAGGGCCGTGACACCGACGAGGCCTCACTGGCGGACGGGTGAGGCGGCCCGCGATCCGGCTTCGCGCAGTGCGTGGCCCGAGACCGTTCGACCGGCGTCCGGCGGCAGGTAGAGGAAGGGAATGATCGCCAGCGCCGAGATCGCCGCGACGACGAAGAAGCCCATGTGGAATGCCGGCAGCCCCAGTTCGCCGCCGTTCAATATCGTGACCACATCCAGCACCCCGCCTGCCAGCGCAACACCCACCGCGATGGACACCTGTTGCATCGCCGAGGTGACGGCGGTTGCCTGGGCGGCTTCCCTATCGGAAATGTCGGCGAATGTCAGCGCGTTTGCGGACGTGAAGAAGAGCGACCGAACGAGGCCGCTTGCGAATAGCAGCAACATGATCGCCGCGATCGGCGTCGCCGGCGTGAAGAAGCCGTTGACCGCGATCGAGACGGCGGCCCCTCCGGCCGCACCGATCAGCACCATGCGGAAACCGGCCGTTCTGAGTATGCGTTTGACGGTGAATTTCATCACGATGGCCCCTCCGGCCGACACGAATGTCACCATGCCGGACTGGAAGGGCGTCAATCCGAAACCGATTTGCAGCATGAGCGGCAGCAGGAACGGGACCGCGCCGGCCCCGATCCGGAACAGGTTCGCGCCGATGATGGCGGAACGGAATGTCCGGTTGGCAAAAAGCTTCGGATCGAGCAGCGGGTCGGTCGCACGCCGTGCATGGGTGACGTAGCCTGCGAAGGCGGCAATGCCGGCCAGAGTGGCGGCAACGCCCCAAACGGGGGGCAGGGCCGGAAGGCTAATCACCGACAGGCCGAACACGATGCCGGCGGCGGCAGTGCCAGCCAGCATGAAGCCGGTCCAGTCTACACGGCGCGGCGGGGGCGGATTGTCCGTCGGCAGCAGGGCAACCGCGAAGATCACGCCCGCAACCCCGATCGGGATGTTGACAAGAAATATCCAGTGCCATGAGAAGAACGTCGTCAGGAAACCGCCGATCGGCGGCCCGGCCATCGGTCCGACGAGCGCGGGGATGGTCAGCCATGCCATGGCATTGACCAGGTCCGACTTCTCTGTCGAACGCAACAACACCAGCCTGCCGACAGGCGTCATCATCGCCCCTCCCATGCCTTGCAGGAAGCGTGAAACGACGAATTGGGCAAGCGAGCCGGATGCTGCACAAGCTATTGATCCGACCATGAACACCACGATCGCACTGGCGAATACACGGCGGGCGCCGAAGCGGTCGGCCATCCATCCGGATATGGGAATGAAGACGGCAAGCGCGACCAGGTAGGTCGTCAATGCCAGCTTCAGCGCGATCGGCGTCGTGCCGATATCCGCGGCGATCGCCGGCAGGGCGGTCGAGATCACCGTGGAGTCCATGTGTTCCATGAACAGGGCGATCGCGAGGACGAGGGGGACTGTACGGGTCAACGGACGGTCTTCTTTGATGGGAGGCTCTCGCTCTTATGGCGATTGCCGTGCATATGGCAAGTGGTACGACTTCGTCCGTCTGTGCCCTGCCGGTCCTTCCGGTCAACCGCTTGCGCGCTGTGCGTTTCCGTCGGCCGGAATGCGCGCCATCCTGATGTCCGGCGTTGCGGGCATGACACCGCCATTGCCATCGAGCCAGAGGGGCTCGCCGACCAGCTTGAGCTCGGCTATGCCGAGTTCGGGAAAGTCGAGCCCCATGGAATGGGCCATGGCGACGCGGCTGCCGGGCTTCGGGTTAAGGCCGGAGCAGATGTCTCGCCTGCCCATCTTGAGGTGGTGGGCGATATCCCATTCCAGCACTACCCCCTCGTGCCGCGTGACGACCCAGCAATGCATGTCCTCGCAGCAGCCGTTCTTTTCCGCGGGAAAGAAATATCCCGTAACGTAGCCTGCCTCGAAGCCGGCCGCTCGCAGCGCCGCGATCAGATAGGTGTTGATATCGACGCAGGATCCTTCTGTCAGGCCGCAGCCGAGATGCGGGATTTCTTCCTTGCCCTCGTAGAACCGAGTCGTCGGATGCCCGTAGGTAAACTTCTCTGCCGTGTCATTGACAATGGCCGCGATGGCCGCATGGCCGTCGCGCGCCCTGCCGGCGATGCCGCGCGCGTCGGACACGAGTTCGTCGGCCGCGCGGGTGTAGCGGTTGTCCCGGGGGTGGAAGATCGGATCGGGATAGTGTCCGGCGATCTCCGCAAAGCGGTAGCCGAGCGTGACCTTGCCGGTTCCGTCCGGCTCGATCAGCGCCATCGTTTGCCCGCTCGTCGTCTCTCCTGTCAAACTGAACGTGCCGCCCTTGACCGTGAATGCTACTGGTAGCTGGTAGGGGGTCGGAATGCCGACCGGGGCCAGCAGTCTTCCGTCCAAGGCGGGCTCCGGATCGACCTCGACCGTGATGCCGGTTATGTCCGCGGTGACCATGTAATCCTCACGCGATCAGTTGGAACAGTACGCCAGACAGGATGGCGCCGGTGACTCCCAAGCCGAGATAGGCCGCGAATACACCGCGTCTGACCAGCGACCACACCGCCGCCATGGCGGGAACGGAACTGACAGCGCCGGCTACCATGAAGGACATTGCCGCGCCTGCACTCATGCCCTGTTCCGTCAGGCCGGCGAGCAGTGGCGGTGCTACATAGGAGTTCAGGTAGGCAGGCATGCCCACGAATGCGGCGATCGCTATGGGTACGATGCCGTTACCGCCGACGACACCGGCAATCAGCGAAGCGGGCACGTAGAGGATCAGCAAGGCCTCGAGCACATAGGCAAGGGCCAGCCAGCGGACGAGGAACATGGCGTTGGCGGCGAGTTCGCCGCGGAATACGCCCATGCGGACGTCTTCGCGCCAGAAGCGCCATACGGGTGTTCCCTCGAACGGAGAGGGACCACAGCCACAACCGCCGCCCGAGCGCGCTCTCAGCGGCTCGGCGAACCAGCCGCCGGCAATCATTGCTTGCAACGCGAAGCCGCCGAACAGGCCGAGACCCACCGCTGTTACCGCCTTGCCAATCGCAAAGTCCCAGCCGAGCGCGCCGGCGGTGATGAACAGGGTCGGCGGATCGATTAGCGGCGAGGACAGCCAGAACGCCATGACTGCGGGCAGCGGCGCGCCGACTGCCAGCAGGCCGGCAACGAAGGGGATGACCTCGCAGGAGCAGAATGGTGCCAGTCCGCCGAACAGCGCGGCAAGCAGGATCATCCGGTTTTCGCGGCCCTGGAAGGCCTTGGCGACAAGGCTTTCGGCCCCGGATGCCTTCAGGAAGGCGATCAGTAGCACGGCAATCGCAATATAGGGCAGGGTGCCCGTGAAGGCCTTTGCCGCGATCGCGAGAACCTCGTCCAGGCGTTCGGGATCGAGAGCCGCGACCAGGAGCGGCGCGGCGATCGTGATCGTCCAAGGCGTTGCGAGCCGTTCTTTCAAACCGAACCGGCGTGGTGCCGGTGCCTGCAGGGCATCACTCATGTGTCCTCTCCTTTGCATGCGTCACTGCAGCATTCCTTGAGAATGAACTCTGCCAGTGTCTCCAGCCGGTCGTAGTCGGCACGCGAGATTACCGAGCGTCCTTCCTTTTCCTGGGTGATTAGTCCGGCAGAGGCCAGAAAGCGCAGATGATGCGCAAGAGTCGAAGCCGCCATGCCGGTGCGCGATTGGATGTCGCCAACGGTCAGGCCTGGCGGGCCGGCCTTGACCAGTGTTTGCAGGACCTGCAGTCGGGCTTCCGAGCCGATGGCTGCAAAACCCTGTGCCGCTTCCTCGATGGGAATGTTGTCTAAAATAACCATGTTTCTAATTATATCGTTATATATTGCGATGTCAATCGTCTTCCGAAGGCTTTCGCATCCCGGACAAGCGTGGTACCTGCCACTGCCAACGCAGTGCCGAGTCCTCCCCGGCTCATCGATAAAAACGGAACGAACAGCGATGGCGACCATCCTTCAGACGATCACCGGCGCGGAAGCGCTTACATTTGACGACGTGCTCCTGCAGCCGGGGCATTCCGAGGTCATGCCGGGTGAGACCGACATCAGCACCACGATCGCGCGTGACATCGAGTTGACGCTGCCGATCATCTCCTCCGCAATGGATACGGTGACCGAATCGCGCCTTGCCATCGCCATGGCACAGGCCGGCGGTCTCGGCATCATTCACCGCAATCTCAATCCCGAGGCACAGGCCGAGGAAGTTCGCCAGGTCAAGAAGTTCGAATCCGGCATGGTGGTCAATCCAGTCACCATAGGGCCGGACGCGACACTGGCCGACGCGCTTGCGCTGATGAAGGCGCATCGCATCTCCGGCATTCCCGTCGTAGAGGACGCCGGGACTGGCAGCCAGAAACCCGGCCGTCTCGTCGGTATCTTGACCAATCGCGACGTGCGCTTTGCTTCCGATCCTGACCAGAAGGTCTACGAGTTGATGACGCGGGAGGGCCTTGTCACCGTGCGGGAGACCGTCGACACGGAAGAAGCGAAGCGTCTGCTCCATCAGCATCGCATCGAGAAGCTGCTTGTTGTCGACGAGCGGGGCTATTGTGTCGGCCTGATAACGGTGAAGGACATCGAGAAGTCGCAGCTCAATCCGAACGCCGCCAAGGACACCCAAGGGCGACTGCGCGCCGGTGCCGCGGTGTCTGTCGGCACCGATGCCGAGGAGCGCGCCGAGCGCCTGATCGACGCCGGTGTCGACGTTATCGTCATCGACACCGCGCACGGTCATTCCCAGCGCGTGCTCGACGCCGTCGGGCGGGTGAAGAAGATGTCCAATTCGGTGCGTATCATCGCCGGCAATGTAGCGACCGTGCATGGTACGAAGGCGCTGATCGATGCCGGTGCGGACGCGGTCAAGGTCGGTATCGGGCCGGGTTCCATCTGCACGACCCGTGTTGTCGCCGGGGTCGGCGTGCCGCAGCTTGCCGCCGTGATGGCATCAGCCGAGGAGGCAGACAAGCACGGAATCCCGGTTATCGCCGATGGCGGTATCAAGTTCTCGGGCGATCTTGCAAAGGCGCTCGCGGCGGGTGCAAAGGCCGCGATGGTCGGATCCCTGCTTGCCGGAACGGATGAAAGCCCGGGCGAAGTCTATCTGCATCAGGGCCGTTCCTACAAGGCCTATCGGGGTATGGGATCGGTTGGAGCAATGGCGCGCGGTTCTGCGGACCGCTATTTTCAGGCAGAGGTTCGCGACACGCTGAAACTCGTCCCGGAAGGTATTGAAGGTCAGGTGCCCTACAAGGGGCCGGTTGCAGCTGTTCTTCACCAGCTGGCTGGCGGTTTGCGCGCTGCCATGGGGTATACGGGGGCCAAAACGCTGGTCGAGTTTACGGAGAAGGCGACTTTCGTCCGCATCACCGGCGCCGGCCAGCGCGAAAGCCATGCTCATGATGTCCAGATCACGCGCGAGAGCCCGAACTATCCGGGTGGCATGTGAATTGGCGAATATGGCCGACGTTTCCCGCCTGCGATGGGGTGACGGCACTCCGCGGGCGGGGCAGGCCGGTTTCCTCGTCGCAGGGTTAGAAGGCCTTGTGAACCTGCGGAGTCTCGGTTTTTTTCGGCTTGGTTGGGAGGATTTTTGAAATGCAGTCCAATGCGATCTTCTGGCCTGTAATTGTTCAGGTGGTTCTTTCGCTGGCGATGTATCTCGTCATGAGCGCGCGCCGCATCGCTGCCGTGAAGGCCGGTCAGGCGAAACCCCGCGACTTCGCGATTCCAAGGGATCCGGAAATGAGCGCGACAGCCGCGCGCAACGTCTCCAACCAGTTCGAGCTTCCGGTGCTGTTCTACGTGGCCTGCCTGGCTTTCCATCAGGTCGGCATCGTCGATTTTGCCGCCCTGGTCCTTGCATGGCTCTTCGTTGCTGCGCGCCTTGCGCATGCCTGGGTTCATGTGACGTCGAACATCGTGATCCTGCGGCGGCGGGTCTTCATCGTCGGCTATCTGGTGGTGGCCCTGCTATGGCTCTGGTTCGCGCTGCGCCTTGCGCTCTTCGGCTAGGCCGTCTTCTCCGCCCGTCAGAATTTCGCCTGCCACGGTGCGGATCGCCTGTGCCATTGCGCCGAAATCCGGTAGCCGTTTCGACGACTTGCGCCAGAACAGCGCGATGTTGCGATGCGGCATCGGTTCTGCGAACGGCGTGACTGCCAGGCCGCGCAGGCCCTCGGTCTCGGCAGGGATCGCGATTTCGGGAAGCAGGGTCAGCCCCATGCCGTTCACAACCATCTGCAAAAGCGTCGTCATCGAGGTTGCCCCGAAATTGACCATCCTATTTGCGCGGCCATTGCCACATACCGCGAGCGCCTGGTCGCGCAGGCAGTGGCCTTCCTCGAGAAGCAGCAGCCTGTCCAGCGCGACCTTGTCTTCGGTAAGCGGCGACTGCAGCACGTCCGAACCGTTGGCGGCACTTGCGATGAAGAAGCGGTCCCGGAACAGGTGCTCCGCATGCAGGCCGGGTTCGTCGATCGGCTGCGCGGCGACGATGGCGTCTAGCGAACCGTCGAGCAATTCGCGCGTCAACGTGTCGGTGATGGCTTCACGTACCTTGAGGTCCAGCTTGGGGAAGCGCTCCTGCAGGTGCGGGATCAGCCGCGGCAGCAGATAGGGTGCGATGGTCGGAATCATGCCGACGCGCAGGCCTCCGACCAGCAGGCCCCGATCCTGCAGCAGCATCTCCTCCAGCGTCTGCACATCGCGCAGGATCCGGCGTATGTGCGGAAGCAGCCGCTGTCCGGCCTCTGTCAGCAGAATACGCCCGTGCCTGCGCTCGACCAGCTTGCGTTCAAGCTTGGCCTCCATGTCCATGATCTGCGCCGACAGTGCGGGCTGCGAGATGTTCACCGCCGCGGCCGCTTTGCCGAAATGCAGTGTTCTCGCCAGCGCGTCGAAGTAGTGCATTTGCCGGAGTGTCAACTTCATAGGTTTTAGTTATCATCAATATCGGAAATTACAATTTGAAATTATGGCGCTGCTGGCTCATCACCTTCCTTGGAACGGTTCCAGAAAGATGGAGCCCCGACCCCTGACAGGAGGATATCATGGACGCGAAAGTTGACAGGACCGGCAAATGTCCGGTGATGCACGGCTCGATCACCGAAGCCGGCGTTTCGAACATGGAATGGTGGCCGAATGCTCTTAACCTCGACATCCTGCATCAGCACGACACCAAGACCAATCCCTTGGGCAAGGACTTCAACTATCGTGAAGAGCTGAAGAAGCTTGATGTGGAGGCGTTGAAGAAGGATCTTCACGCCCTGATGACGGACAGCCAGGACTGGTGGCCAGCCGACTGGGGTCATTATGGCGGGCTGATGATCCGCATGGCATGGCACGCTGCCGGCTCCTACCGTCTCGCCGATGGCCGTGGCGGTGGCGGTACCGGCAACCAGCGCTTCGCGCCGCTGAATTCCTGGCCGGACAATGCGAGCCTCGACAAGGCGCGCCGTTTGCTCTGGCCGATCAAGAAGAAGTACGGCAACAAGGTCTCCTGGGCTGACCTGATCATTCTTGCCGGCAACATTGCCTACGAATCCATGGGGCTGAAGACGTTCGGCTTCGCCTTCGGCCGCGAGGACATCTGGCACCCGGAGAAGGATGTCTACTGGGGTGCCGAGAAGGAGTGGCTTGCCCCCAGCGACAACCGCTACGAGGACGTCGAAAATCCGGCGACAATGGAGAATCCGCTGGCGGCGGTGCAGATGGGCCTGATTTACGTCAACCCGGAAGGCGTCAACGGCCAGCCGGATCCGTTGAGGACGGCAGCGCAGGTGCGCGAGACGTTCGCCCGCATGGCCATGAACGACGAGGAGACCGTCGCGCTCACGGCCGGAGGCCATACCGTCGGCAAGACCCACGGCAATGGCGATGCCGGTGCGCTCGGCCCCGAGCCGGAGGCGGCCGGTCCCGAGATGCAGGGTCTCGGCTGGCACAATCCCAATCAGAATGGTCTGGCCAGCCGCGCTGTGACGTCGGGCATCGAGGGGGCCTGGACGACCAATCCCACGCAGTTCGACATGGGGTATTTCCATCTCCTGTTCGGCTATGAATGGGAACTGAAGAAGAGTCCGGCAGGGGCATGGCAGTGGGAGCCGGTCGACATCAAGGAAGAGGACAAGCCGGTTGACGCCAGCGACCCATCCATCCGCCACAACCCGATCATGACCGATGCCGACATGGCCATGAAGATGGACCCGACCTATCGTGCCATCTGCGAGAAGTTCATGGCCGATCCGGAATATTTCCGCGATACATTCGCCCGCGCCTGGTTCAAGCTGACCCATCGCGACATGGGGCCGAAGTCGCGTTATTTCGGGCCTGATGTGCCGCAGGAGGACCTGATCTGGCAGGATCCGGTGCCGGAAGGTCCTACCAACTACGACATTGGAGCCCTGAAGCGGAAGATCGCGGAAAGCGGTCTCTCGATCAGCGAGATGGTCTGTACCGCCTGGGACAGCGCCCGCACATTTCGCGGGTCCGACTATCGCGGCGGCGCCAACGGCGCGCGCATCCGCCTGGCACCGCAGAAGGACTGGGAGGGCAACGAGCCTGAACGTCTGGCAAAGGTGCTTTCCATCCTTGAGCCGATGGCGAAGGAGGCAGGCGCGAGCATTGCCGACACCATCGTGCTAGCCGGCAATGTCGGGATCGAGTTGGCCGCGAAGGCCGCCGGCTTCGACATCTCGGTGCCGTTCGAGCCCGGCCGTGGCGATGCGACCGACGAGATGACCGATGCGGAATCCTTCGACCCGCTCGAGCCGATTCATGACGGCTACCGCAACTGGCTGAAGAAGGACTATGCTGTCAGCCCGGAGGAGCTGATGCTTGATCGCACGCAGCTCATGGGGCTGACCGGTCCGGAAATGACGGTTCTCGTCGGGGGCATGCGCGTGCTTGGCACGAACCACGGCGGCACTAGCCACGGCGTGTTCACCGATCGCGTGGGAGCCCTGACGACAGACTTCTTCGTCAACCTGACCGACATGGCCTACAAGTGGGTGCCTGCAGAAAAGGGCATCTACGAGATTCGCGATCGCAAGACCGATCAGGTCAAGTGGACCGCTACGCGTCTCGATCTCGTATTCGGTTCCAACTCGATCCTGCGTTCGTATTGCGAGGTCTATGCGCAGGATGATGCGCGCGAGAAGTTCGTCCACGATTTTGTCGCCGCATGGACCAAGGTGATGAACGCTGACAGATTCGACATCGCCTGATCTCGATCGGAAACGCGGAGAAAAAGAGCCGGGGCAATTGCCCCGGCTTTTCGTTGGGATGCCCCAGCCTGAGGGAGGAGGGGTAGGAAGAGGCTGGTAGCTTCCCGTCAGGAGGAACGCACCCGGCTGATCAACCGGTATGGGACGATCCTGATCGGTCCCATGGGAACGGAATATTCTTCGCACTCTGTGGAGGGATTGATCAGGATCAACCGACACAAGATTTTCCGTTCATTCGGCCAGACGATGGCCTTTTCGCGCACTTCCGGCTAGATGCTGCGCCAAGGAAACGAAAATCACCGGATGATGGACAATCATGCGCCTCGGCGGACGGGTCAGCGCGGCAATAGAAGTGCTGCAGGAAATATTGGATCGGCGGCGCCCTGCCGCCGAAGCTCTGAAAGATTGGGGGCTCGCTCACCGCTTTGCGGGATCCGGTGACCGTGCGGCCATCGGCAATCTTGTTCATGACGCGCTGCGCAAGAAGCTCTCGACAGCCTACCTGATGGACGATGACAGTCCGTCCTCGCTCGCATTCGGTGCGTTGTGGCGCCAATGGGGCGTTTCGCCGAAAGAGATGCAGGAGCTGTTTGACGGTGATCGCTTTGCACCGGAAGTGCCGATCGAAGTACTTGAAGCGGCTGCGAAGCGCGATTTCGCATTTGCCACGCCGCATGTGGAGGCAGACATTCCGGACTGGTGCGCCGATCTGTTCGAGGAAAATTTCGATGACGAATGGGTCATGGAAGCCTCTGCCCTGTCCGAGCGCGCGCCGCTTGACGTGCGTGTCAACACGCTGAAAGCCGATCGCGAGAAGGTGCGGAAGCAGCTTGCCAAGTTCGGCGCGAAGCCCACAGTGATCGCGCGCCATGGCCTGCGCATCTTGCCTGGCAAGGGCGCGGAACGGCTTCCCAACATCCAGGCCGAGCCGGCTTTCCAGAAAGGCTGGTTCGAGATCCAGGACGAAGGCAGCCAGATCGTTGCCGATCTCGTTTATGCCCAGCCCGGCGAGCAGATACTGGATTACTGTGCCGGTGGCGGCGGCAAGACGTTGGCGCTGTCTGCCTCGCTGGACAACAAGGGCCAGGTTCATGCCTGGGATGCCGATCGCAATCGTCTTGCGCCGATCTTCGACCGTCTGAAGCGCGCTGGCACACGCAATGTCCAGGTTCACGCGGCCGATGCCGACTTGTCGCCGCTCGAAGGGACCATGGACCGGGTCCTCGTCGACGCACCCTGTACCGGCTCGGGTACATGGCGGCGCAATCCCGACGCCAAGTGGCGGTTGCAACCATCCGCGCTGGAAAAGCGGTTGGAAGAACAGGTTGCCGTGCTCGATGCGGCATCAAGATACGTCAAGCCGGGCGGCTATCTGGTCTATGTCACCTGTTCGCTCTTTCCGCAGGAGAACGAATATCAGGTCTATGCGTTTGGCGACCGGCACGATGATTACGAGCTGCTGTCGGCCGGCGAGGCCTGGCAGGACCTTTTCGGCTTTGCCAAGCCGCAGCCATGGTCAGGTGACATGAAGTGCATCACGCTGACACCACGCGCTACCGGTACTGACGGATTTTTCTTCGCGGTAATGCAGCGGCGCGTCTGACGGCGAAGCTCCGGCCAGTCATGACGTTGCGTCATGCGCTTGCGACGATCTGTCCTGACGTGATTTCATGTGGATATCCGTGTTTTTTCAACGTGATTTCATCCGAACGGAAGCATCTCGCGGTTGTTTTGATGGCCGGTTTGTTTTTCGATTCTTTTGGTAGACTTCCGGTTGCGATGTAAGTGTACCGATCTGCAGCAGCTGTACCCGGCCTGGGCCGTCCGCGTGGCAGTCCTCGATGGGGATCGCTGGGCCTGACCATGGGGTGTTTCAAAACTCGGATGAACGGGAATTTCGCGGGATCAATGCCGCCAGAGTCGACTGGGTGCCGGGCATGAAAAACATCGGCGGCCGGAACGTCCTCTATGTCATGGCAGTCGATGCCGAGTACGGGCCGCATCTTCAGCACCGTATCAAGCCACTGATGTGCGGTGTCGGCCCTGTGGAGGCGGCAGTCAACGTGACGCGGGCGCTCGGCCGGGCGAGGCCGGACGTTGTCGTTTCTCTTGGTTCTGCCGGTTCGCGCACGCTTGAGCAGGCCGAGGTATACCAGGTTGCCTCGGTGTCCTATCGCGACATGGACGCTTCGCCCCTGGGATTTGAGAAGGGCCGTACGCCTTTCCTCGACCTGCCGGCGGAGGTTGATCTGCCTTATCGCCTCGAAGGATTGCCGGCGGCGCGTCTTTCGACCGGAGCGAACATCGTTTCCGGAGCCGCCTATGATGCCATCGATGCCGACATGGTCGATATGGAGACCTTTGCCATATTGCGTGCCTGCATGACCTTCGATGTGCCGCTGATCGGGCTGCGCGGTGTTTCCGACGGCGCCGCCGACCTTCACCACTATGATAACTGGACGCAATATCTGCATGTCGTTGACGAGAAACTCGCGGCGGTGGTCGACCTTGTCGAGGCCGCGCTGGCGGACGGCGCGCTCTGATGCGTAAGGATCGCATCGAACATGCGATCCGCCCGTACCGGTCGGAGGACCTTCCCGAACTGTGCGATCTGGTCAACGAGATCATTCGGATCGGCGGCACCACCCTGCTGGAAACGCCATTCACCGTATCGGGTTTCGTCGACCACTTCTTCAACCAGCAGATCATGATCAGCTGCCTCGTCGCCGAGGACGAGGGAGGGCAGATCCTCGGATTCCAGGTCTTGTCCTATCACGAGCAGCTTCCCGACGACTGGGCCGATATCTCCACGTTCGTACGCGCATCGCCCCGCCTCACCGGCGTGGGCACCGCCTTGTTTGCCGAGACTGCGGCACTTGCGGAAAGATACGACCTTGCCATGCTGAGCGCGATCGTGCGCGCCGGGAATGTCGGCGGACTCGCCTACTACGAGAAAATGGGTTTCGTTCCCCGGAAGATCGAGAAGGACGTGCCGCTGGCAAGCGGCGGCAGGTGCGACCGAGTATTCATGCAGTATGCGGTGCCCGGCGATCACAACCGGCCGCGCGTGATCCGCGAAACGATATGAGGGCGTGATCGGTGTGCGGTGCAAAAAATCCGGTGCGCGGTCAACACTGGCGATTGCATCGTGATCCGCATCGGCATAAACGCTCGACATGAGCGCTCCCGACATGACCCACCACCCCGATACAGTTCTCATTATCGATTTCGGCAGTCAGGTGACGCAGCTGATTGCGCGTCGCGTGCGCGAGGCCGGCGTCTATTCCGAGATCGTGCCGTTCCAGTCCGCCGAGGAAGGCTTCGAGCGGCTGAAGCCGAAGGCGGTTATCTTGTCCGGCGGCCCGGCGTCGACGGTCGAGACCGGCAGCCCTCGCGCGCCGGACGTTATCTGGCAAAGCGGCCTGCCGGTCCTAGGCATATGCTATGGCGAACAGACGATGTGCGCACAGCTCGGCGGCAGGGTCGAGGCCAGCGACCACCGGGAATTCGGCCGTGCCTGGCTGGATATCGAAAAGGACAATCCGCTCTTCGATGGGGTCTGGAAAGCTGGCGAGCGCCACCAGGTCTGGATGAGTCATGGCGATCGTGTTGCCGCACTTCCAGAAGGTTTCGAGGTCATAGGCACCTCGTCGGGAGCACCGTACGCCGCCATCGCGGACGTGTCGCGCGGCTATTATGCCGTCCAGTTCCATCCCGAGGTCGTTCACACGCCTGACGGCGCGAAGCTGCTCGCCAACTTCGTCCACAATATCGCCGGCCTGAAGGGCGACTGGACCATGGCCGCCTACAAGGAACAGGCGATCGCGGCCATTCGTGCGCAGGTCGGTTCCGGCCGTGTCATCTGCGGCCTGTCCGGCGGCGTCGATTCCTCCGTCGCTGCACTGCTGATTCACGAGGCCGTTGGCGACCAGCTGACTTGCATCCTCGTGGACCATGGCCTGATGCGCAAGAACGAGGCGGCCGAGGTCGTTTCCATGTTCCGCGAGCATTACAATATCCCGCTTGTCCATGTGGACGCGTCGGACACGTTCATTTCCGCCCTGGAAGGCGAGGCCGATCCTGAAACCAAGCGCAAGACCATCGGCAAGTTGTTCATCGAGGTTTTCGAGGCCGAGGCGAAGAAGCTTGGCGGCGCCGATTTCCTTGCGCAGGGCACGCTCTATCCCGACGTGATCGAAAGCGTCTCCTTTACCGGTGGTCCGTCGGTGACCATCAAGAGCCATCACAATGTCGGCGGTCTGCCCGAGCGCATGAATATGAAGCTCGTCGAGCCGCTGCGTGAGCTGTTCAAGGACGAGGTGAGGGTGCTCGGCCGCGAACTCGGCCTCCCGGAACACTTCATTGGCCGTCACCCGTTCCCTGGGCCGGGACTCGCCATCCGCTGCCCCGGCGGCGTGACGCGCGAGAAGATCCGCATTCTCCAGGACGCTGACGCCATCTATCTCGACGAGATCCGCAAGGCAGGCCTCTATGATGCCATCTGGCAGGCCTTCGCCGTGCTCTTGCCCGTTCAGACAGTCGGCGTCATGGGTGACGGGCGCACATATGAGTATGTCTGTGCGCTGCGCGCGGTAACGTCCGTCGACGGCATGACCGCCGATTTCTTCCATTTCGATATGGATTTTCTCGGCAATGCAGCGACCCGCATCATCAACGAGGTGCGCGGCATCAACCGCGTCGTCTACGACGTGACGTCGAAGCCGCCCGGCACCATCGAGTGGGAGTAGGCGACTCCGGTCGCCGCTTGAACGGGCTCTTCCGGAACCCGCCGGAAGACCCACCCGGACTCAGCCTTGCGGGAAGTGCACCCGCGTTGCATTGGCGAATGCGACGAGGGAGAGCATGACCGGCACCTCCACCAGCACCCCGACGACCGTCGCGAGAGCCGCGCCCGACTGCAGGCCGAACAGCCCGATGGCCACTGCCACGGCGAGTTCGAAGAAGTTGGACGTCCCGATCATCGCGCATGGCGCAGCGACGTTGAAGGGAACCCGCCACAGCCACGCCGCGCCGTAGGCCAACGCGAATATGCCGTAGGACTGGATGAGGAGCGGGATCGCGATCATCACGATCAGGACCGGCCGCTCGACAATGACGCCACCCTGGAACCCGAACAGCAGCACGACGGTCGCGAGCAGCCCGAGCACCGAGAACGGTTTCACCGCGCCGGTAAAGCGTTCGACGGCGGTGTCGGCGCTCTCGCCCTGCGCGGCATGAGTGGTGAGCCAGCGCCGGGTCGCGGCGCCCGCCGCCAGGGGAATGACGACATAGAGGACGACGGAAAGCAGCAGCGTCTCCCAGGGCACCTCGATCTCCGTGACGCCCAGCAGGAAGGCGACGATCGGCGCGAAGGCGAATATCATCACGATGTCGTTCACCGACACCTGGACAAGCGTGTAGGTCGCGTCGCCGCGCGTCAGTTGCGACCAGACGAACACCATGGCCGTGCAGGGCGCCGCGCCAAGCAGGATCAGCCCGGCGATATATTCCTGCGCGTCCGCCGGCGCGATGAAATCGGCGAACACGTATTCGAAGAATATCACCGCCAGGGCGGCCATGGTGAACGGCTTGATCAGCCAGTTCACCGCCAGTGTCAGGATTAGCCCCTTCGGCCGGTCGCCGATGTGGCGCAGGCTGGAGAAGTCGACCGCGACCATCATCGGGTAGACCATCGCCCAGATCAGTATCGCCACCGGAATGTTCACCGATGCGTATTCGAGTTCGGAAAGAAAGCCGAAAAGGCCGGGCAGGAGATTGCCCAGAACGATTCCCGCCGCAATGCAGAGCGCCACCCAAAGCGAAAGCCATTTCTCGAAGAAGCCGATGCTTCCTGCAGGCTTCGCGGTATCGATATCGATGTGTGTCGTGTTCATTCTGTTGTCTCGTGAAATCCCGGCTTTGGACCTCTGCTCAGCCGAAACCCGGTTTTCCGGGAGTGTGGCCCGAATGTCTCGATGGCACCGCTCGTATCCATATTTCATGCATTATTGATATATGTGCAATTGTCAATCCGTCGCGACAGGCTATTCAAGAACGCGGTCACCGTAGTCGGTCGCGTCGGCCTTGCCGTTTGCCGACCGAATTACGAATCCGTGAACGTCAGTGATCATTGCCGCATGGCAATTCGCGAAGATTGCTTTAGGTTCCGCGAAAAGAATTCTGGCCGTCTGAGGATTTAGCGCCGTGTTTCAATCATTCTTTCCCAAGCCGAAACTGTTTTTCGTCTCGGTGGTGCTGTGGACCGCGGTCATCATGACGCTGTGGTATTTTGGCGCCCATGACTGGGGCCGGTATCTCGGTCTTGGCGTGGCGACGCCGGAGGACAACCAGATCGTCGGCATCCACTACTTCTGGTCGCCGACCTTCCTTTGGCTCTATGTCTACTATGCCATTGCCGTGGCAATCTTCGCCGCCTTCTGGTTCAAATGGTCGCCCCACCCCTGGCAGATGTGGTCAATCGTTGGCTCGTCAGTAATTCTTTTTGCCACCTATTTTGGTGTGCAGATATCCGTCGCGCTCAATAACTGGCGCCGCCCTTTCTTTGACCTGGTTCAGGCCGCATTCACCGAGGATGCGACGACGAGCGCCGCCGATTTCTACAATCTGATCTGGGTATTCGCCTCCATTGCCTTCATGGCGATATTCGTTTTCGTGGCGACGCGATTCCTTATCAGCCACTGGATCTTCCGCTGGCGCACGGCGATGAACGACTACTACATGGCGCGATGGAAGCAGTTGCGTCATATCGAAGGCGCCTCGCAGCGTGTGCAGGAGGACACGATGCGTTTCGCCGGCATCATGGAGGGGCTGGGCGTATCCATGATCGATTCGGTCATGACGCTGATCGCCTTCCTGCCGCTGTTGTGGTCGCTTTCGGGCTATGTCACGGAATTGCCGATCGTCGGCGCCATTCCTGCGCCCCTCTTTACAGCTGCGATTCTCTGGTCGCTCTTCGGCACGGCCCTTCTTGCCGTCGTCGGCATCAAGTTGCCGGGTCTCGAATTTCGCAATCAGCGCGTGGAGGCGGCGTACCGGAAGGAACTCGTTTACGGCGAGGACGATTTCGAGCGCGCTCAACCCATGACGGTGAAGGAGCTGTTCGGTCACGTGCGCCGGAACTATTTCCGGCTGTATTTCCACTACATGTATTTCAACGTGTTCCGCTCGCTCTACCTGCAGGCCGACAACATCTTCGTCTATGTCCTGCTGATCCCGACCATCGTTGCCGCCGGAGCTGTCGGCTTCACCTACGGCATCATGCAGCAGGTGCTCACCGCATTCGGGCAAGTGTCGAACTCGTTCCAGTATCTCGTCAATTCATGGACGACGATCGTTGAACTTCTGTCGATCTACAAGCGCCTGAAGGCCTTCGAATCCGCGATAGCGGGAGAGGAGTTGCCGGATATCGACAAGGAGTGGCTGGAGATTCACGGCGCTCCGGATGGCGATGGCGTGGAGCCTGTCGGGCCGGGCGTCTGAGTTCCTACTTCGCGCATCCGACGCAGTGGCTCGCCATCGGGTCGATGGCGAGCCTGCCGTCGGGAATTTCTTCCCCGCATTCCTCGCAGTAGCCGTAGTCTCCCGACGCGATGCGGCGTTCGGCCATCTCGATGCGCACCAAGTCGCGCTTGCGGGCGCGCTCGGCGGCTTCCGCCATCGCCTGCTGCTGCATTGCGTCCATCCGCGAAAGCCGCCCGACAGCCACCTGGTCCAGTTCCACGGGCGCGCGCACTTCGGCGCTCATGCGCGAGTGCGCTTCTATCTCCTCGCGCCGCTTCGCCAGTCTATGCTTTGCCTTTTCGAGATCGATTGTCATAAAGACAGGTTACTAATCGAAAAAATAGCAGACAAGGGAGATACGATACATGATTGTCCTGATTGTCGGGCTGGCCCTGTTCCTCGGCATCCATTCCGTCCGCTTTGTCGTTCCCGCACTGCGCGAAAATTTGGTGGAACGGATGGGGGAGAACGGCTGGAAGGGCATTTACTCCCTTGTTGCGCTCGTCGGCTTTGGCCTGGTCATCTGGGGCTATGCACTCGCTCGTCCGGACGCGCCCGTCTTCTACGAGCCGCCTGTCTGGACGCGCCACATCGTGATTCTCCTGATGCTGGTATCCATGATTCTCCTCCTCGCGGCCTATGTGCCGGCGGGATTTATCAAGGCGCGGGTCAAGCATCCGATGCTGGCTGCGGTGAAGATTTGGGCCTTTGCCCATATCCTCGCCAATGGCGATCTTGCCACGTTGCTCCTTGCGGGAGCATTTCTCGCCTGGGCCGTGGCGGACCGCATATCGGTCAAGCGGCGTGGCGATCCTGCTTTCGGGAACATGTCCGCTCGCAATGACGTCATCGCGGTTGTCGTCGGCAGCGCAATCACCATATGGTTCGTCCTGCAGCTTCACGCATTCCTGTTCGGCGTTTCGCCGATCTGAAGGCGCGTCGGCGTATCCCCTTTCTTTTGCCGCCAAACCCTGTAGAAGCGGCCAGCACATGAAAGACGAAAACGGCAGCATCCATGTCTGACGACAGTTTCATCCGTGAGGTCGAGGAAGAGCTTCGCTCCGATCGCCTCAAGAACATCTGGGACCGCTTCGGCCCCGTTATCATTGCCGCAGCGATCCTTGTCGTGGTCGCGACGGCGGCATGGCGTGGCTACGAATACTATACCGAGAGCCGGGCGAATGCGTCGGGTGACCGGTTCCTTGAGGCGCTCAACCTGGCGAATGAGGGCAAGGCAGACGAGGCGCTGGCTGAATTGCGGGCGCTTGAGGCCGAGGGTTATGGGGCCTATCCGGTGCTGGCTCGCATGCGTGCGGCCACGGCGCTGCAGGAAAAGGGTGATGTCGAGGGGGCGGTCGCGGCTTTCGATGCCGTCGCCGCCGATACCTCCGCACCGGAAGCCATTCGCGAAATGGCGCGGATACGTGCCGCCTATATCCTGGTTGACACTGGCAGCGCCGCCGATGTCGCCGAACGGGCCGAACCGCTGTCCTCCGACGACCATCCGCTACGCCACGCGGCGCGCGAGGCGCTCGGACTGGCTGCTTGGAAGGAGGGCCGGCTCGGTGATGCCCGGGCACTGTTCAACCAGATCGTCGATGATCCGGCTGCCCCGCGCAATGCCCAGCAGCGGGCGATGATCATGCTTGATCTCATCACCGCATCCGGCGAGGTCGAGGAAGGGTGAGCTTCACCGTCGCCATTGTCGGACGTCCGAATGTCGGCAAGTCGACGCTGTTCAACAGGCTTGCCGGGCGAAAGCTTGCCCTTGTTGACGACACGCCGGGCGTGACTCGCGATCGTCGCCTGCATCCGGCGAAACTCTACGACCTTGCTTTCGATGTCGTCGATACCGCCGGTCTCGAGGTCGGCGATGCCGACACGCTGCCTGGCCGGATGCGCGCGCAGACCTTGCGCGCGATCGACGAGGCCGACGTTGCGCTGTTCATCGTCGATGCCAAGACCGGCCTGATGCCGGATGACCGGACATTCGCGGACATTCTTCGAAAATCCGGCAAGCCGGTCGTCCTTGTCGCCAACAAGGCGGAGGCGCGGGATGCCGAGGCCGGCATTTACGATGCATACGAACTCGGTCTCGGCGAGCCGGTCGGCATTTCCGCCGAGCACGGCCTGGGTCTGGCTGACCTGCGCGACGCGTTGCTCGAGGCTGTCGGCGAGGAACGTGCGCTGGCGCCGGATGAGGAAGAACCGGAATTGGCCGGCGACGGAAGTCTGGTCGGCGACGATGTTTCCGACGACACCGACGAGGAGATTCCGCCATACGATGCGACGAAGCCGCTGCGCATCGCCATAGTTGGTCGCCCGAATGCGGGCAAGTCCACCATGATCAACCGGCTGATCGGGCAGGACAGGCTGCTGACCGGGCCGGAGGCCGGGATCACCCGCGATTCCATTTCTGTCGACTGGGAGTGGAAGGGCCGAAACATAAAGCTCTTCGATACCGCCGGCCTGCGCCGCAAGGCGCGGGTGCAGGAGAAGCTTGAGAAGCTTTCCGTCGGTGACGCGCTGCGTGCGATTCGCTTCGCCGAGGTGGTCGTCATCATGCTAGATGCGCAGATCCCTTTCGAGAAGCAGGATCTGCAGATCGCCGATCTCATCATCCGCGAGGGCAGGGCGCCGGTCATCGCCTTCAACAAGTGGGACATGATCGAGGATCGCCAGCAGGCGCTGGCCGATCTGAGAGAGAAGACCGAGCGTCTGCTGCCCCAGGTGCGCGGCATCCGGGCGGTACCCGTTTCGGGCCAGACCGGCTTCGGCCTCGACAGGCTGATGCAGGAGATCGTGAAGACGCATGAAATCTGGAACCGGCGCATTTCCACCGGCCGGCTCAACCGCTGGCTTTCCGCGGTGGTTCAGCACCATCCGCCGCCTGCCGTTGCGGGGCGCCGTCTCAAGTTGAAATACATTACCCAGATCAAGATGCGCCCGCCGGCCTTCGTGCTGTCGTGTTCGCGGCCCGAGGCACTGCCCGCATCCTATCTGCGCTATCTCACGAACACGCTGCGGCAGGACTTCGATCTCCCCGGCGTGCCTATACGCATGCTGGCACGCGCGGGCGAGAACCCCTTCGCCGGCAGGGCCAGGAAGCGACGCTGACCCGCTGTCGCCGCCCGTGCCGGAACCGCACGCCGGCGCGGTGCCATTAACCGCCTATCAAGGTTAATCGATCATTGTGTAACGCACTGTCGAGTAGAGCAGCGTCCGTTGCGGAGTGTTCGAGTGCGTATACTGAAGTCTCTGGCCGTCCGCCGGCGTGCGGTCGGATTTTCCGGTCCGGCGTTTCTGGCTGCGGCGATATTCCTGTCAAATCCGACTTCCGTGGCCATGCAGGACATTTCCGGCCTGCTGACCGGTGCTGACGATCAGCAAAGCCGCTGGCAGACATTTCTAGTCGCTGCCGCGCCCGGCTCGATCCAGCAGGCCGAGATGCCTTTCGATGTCGATCCCACGGTGACTGGTTCGATCGCCTCGGCCGGCATCGATGCGCCCCGGGTGGGGCGCGTCGTCATCACGCCGCTCAAGCCCGAGATCGCCGACACGCCCGACGAGGATCGCATCAATCGCTCCGAGAAGACGGGGCGCATCGTTTCCGTCGCTCCGGTAGCGCCGCCCAAGGGCTTTTCCGCCGGTTCCGTGCTGGACCGCCACAGTTCGATCCTGCGTCCGGCAACCGACGAGGAAACGCTCATGGCCTTCGTCAGGCCGAAGATCGGCGGCAAGGAGATCCAGATCGCCACCGCATTTCACAAGCGTGCGCCGGCGCGTCGTGACGATTCCGTTCCGACCATGCTTGCAGAACTTGTCACCAACGAGAAGGCGGACGTGCTCGCCACCGCCTATGCGCCGTCGGAACCCGACTTCGCCACGCAGTCGCCCTTCAGCAGTTTGCTGAAGGAGCCGGATGCGGCGGAGGGACGGTTCATTCCGCCGTTGGGCAAGGGCGATCATGCCTGGCTGGCGACGCCGTTACCGGCATCGGCCTTCAGCGAGCGCGAACAGAAGTGCCTTGCCGAGGGCATCTATTTCGAGGCGCGTGGCGAAAGCCTCAAGGGGCAGGCCGCCGTCGCACAGGTCATTCTCAACCGGGTGCGCAACCCCGCCTTCCCGAACACGATCTGCGGTGTCGTCTACCAGAACGATCATTGGCGCAACCGTTGCCAGTTCTCCTTCGCTTGTGACGGCAAGGTCGATCGCGTGCGTTCGCCGAGTCACTGGAAGACAGCGCAGGATATCGCGCTGGCGGTCACGGCGGGCAAGATCTGGCTCGATTCCGTCGGGTCGGCGACCCACTATCATGCCGTTTATGTCCGTCCGCGCTGGGCACGGGCGATGGAGCGTCGGGCCCGTATCGGCCTGCATGTCTTCTATCGCACCTATGGCGGCAGCTGGAGCTGACGCCCGGAGTCGCCTATATTGTCCGCCCGGCATGGGGTCCAAGTCTGCGACCATTGGCTACATTCGGTGCAAGTTATTGATTCTTCGCTGGAAATATAGACTGTTCGCATCTGCAAAGCTGCCTTGACTAGCTAGGGTGGCGAAACTATGTTGCGCGCGACTTCACCGGGGTCGCCGATTTTCCGATGTTCAAACCCGATCAGGCCTATGGCACGCGATAAGGCGCCTGAAACGCCGCACGGGACTGGCAACGCGGAAAATGGCGGATCGGGCGGGGTCGGCGATCTCGAGGATCGGCGCAAGGCGCTCGATGCGGCGCTGTCCGCCAGGGCGGCGGAAACGGGCGCGGGGACGCGGGATCGCAAGACGGGCGGCGGCGCCGGTTTCGCCAATGCCCTGCGGCTGTCGAGCGAATTTGTCGCCGGCGTGCTCGTGGGGGCGGGAATCGGGTATCTGTTCGATCGCCTGGCCGGAACGTCGCCTTGGGGCATGATCGTGTTTCTGCTCCTCGGGTTCGTCGCCGGCGTACTGAATGTCCTGCGCTCCGCCGGTCTCGTGGCGGCGCCCGAGACGAGAACACGGTCCGGCACGTCGCCGGATGAAAACGAGGACTAGCCGCGCGGCGCGCGACAACCGAGGGGTATACGGTGGCAAACGATCCGATCCACCAGTTTCAGATCTCCAAGATCATTCCGATTGAAAATGTCGGCGGTCTCGATCTCTCCTTCACCAACGCGTCGCTGTTCATGGTCCTGACGGTGGCCGCGACCTCCGGCTTCCTGTACCTGACGACGGCCAATCGCGGTCTCGTTCCGGGGCGGTTGCAGTCGATATCCGAGATGGCCTACGAGTTCGTCGCCTCGATGTTGCGCGACGCGGCGGGAACGCAGGGCTTGCGCTTCTTCCCGTTGGTCTTCTCGCTGTTCATGTTCGTGCTGATCGCCAACCTGTTCGGCATGTTCCCCTATTTCTTCACCGTGACATCCTCCATCATCGTCACCTTCGCGCTGGCGATGCTGGTGATCGGCACGGTTGTTATCTACGGCTTCATGAAGCACGGCCTGAAGTTCCTCGGCCTGTTCGTGCCCGAGGGCGTGCCCGGAATCCTCGTTCCGCTGGTCGTGGCCATCGAGGTGATCTCGTTCCTGTCGCGTCCGATCAGTCTTTCGGTTCGTCTTTTCGCCAACATGCTGGCCGGGCACATCACGTTGAAGGTCTTTGCCGGCTTCGTCACTTCGCTGACGGCGATGGGGGCGCTGGGTATCGGCGGCGCGATTTTGCCGCTGGCCATGACCGTTGCTCTGACCGGTCTGGAGTTCCTCGTGGCCTTCCTGCAAGCCTACGTTTTCGCGGTGCTCACCTGCATGTATCTCAACGACGCATTGCATCCGAGCCACTGATCCGTTAACCGGCGGCCAGCCGCCAAGATTATCCGCCAATTCTCATCCAAAGGAGTTCAACATGGAAGCGGAAGCAGCAAAGTTCATCGGTGCAGGTATCGCGTGCCTTGGCATGGGTGGCGCGGGCATCGGCCTCGGCACGATCTTCGGCAACTACCTGTCGGGCGCCCTGCGCAACCCGTCGGCTGCCGACGGCCAGTTCGGCCGCCTGATCTTCGGCTTCGCCGTGACGGAAGCCTTGGGCATCTTCTCCCTGCTCGTCGCGCTCCTGCTGCTCTTCGCAGTCTGATCGCAAACGGGATCGGTGCCGGCCGGCTTGACCGGCCGGTTCTCTATTGGAATCAGGCGCGGCTCCGCCGCGTGATTCTCCGTTAAGGGACGCCCATGTTCGTAACCCAAGCAATTGCCGAAGAAGCCGCCCACGCAGCGGCGGACGCGGCCCACGGCGCGGCCGACGCCGCCCATGGCGGCGGAGCGTTTCCGCCGTTCGATTCATCGACATTCGCTTCGCAGCTGTTCTGGCTCGTGCTGTCGTTCGGGTTCCTCTACTGGTTCATGTCCCGGGTTATCGTGCCGCGCATCGGTTCGATCCTCGAAACCCGTCAGGACCGGATCGCCCAGGATCTCGACAAGGCGCATGAGCTGAAGGCCGAGGCCGATGCCGCGATCGCTGCCTACGAGCAGGAACTTGCCGAGGCAAAGGCATCCGCCAACGAGATCGGCACCAAGGCGCGTGACGCCGCCAAGGCAGCCGCCGAGGCCGAGCGCCAGAAGGTCGAGAAGAAGCTTGCCAAGAAGCTCGAGGAAGCCGAGGCCCGTATCACGGCGGTTCGCGACAAGGCCATGTCCGATGTCGGCACCATTGCCGGCGAGACGACCGAGGCCATCGTCAAGCAACTGATTGGCGGCACGGTTGCCAAGGGCGACATCGCCAAGGCACTGGAAGCGGCCAAGGGCCAGGGAGAGTAGCATGGGTGACGCAACGTTCTGGGCATTCGTAGCCCTCGTCATCTTCCTCGGCATCGTTGTTTACCTGAAGGTGCCGGGCATGATCGCCAAGGCGCTTGATGAGCGTGCCGACCGGATCCGCAACGAGCTGGAAGAGGCACGCAAGCTGCGCGAGGAAGCGCAGGCACTGCTGGCCGAGTACCAGAAGAAGCGCAAGGAAGCCGAGAAGGAAGCCGCCGATATCGTCGAGTCGGCCAAGCGCGAGGCCGAAGCGATCACTGCCGAGGCAAAGCAGAAGACCGACGAATATGTCGTTCGTCGCACCGCGATGGCGGAGCAGAAGATAGCCCAGGCCGAGGCCGATGCGATGGAGCAGGTGCGCAATTCGGCCGTCGACATGGCCGTGGCCGCGGCGACGACGATCATTGGAAAGAAGGTTTCGGGCAAGACCGCGACGGACCTGTTCAAGAAGTCGCTGGACGAGGTCAAGGCGCGGATGAACTGACGCCTCCCGGACGGAACGGATCCAGGGCCGGTCGCCGCAGGGCGACCGGCCCTTTTCTCATGTCTCCGTTATTTCAGCGGCGCGAAGGTGAAACGGTGGACCCGCCTGATACCTCCGTGGATACCGATTGCCTCTCGGTGCGCCTTCGAGCCGTAACCCATGTGCCTTTCAAGACCGTACTGGGGGTGATGCGGTCCGAGTCCGGCCATCATCCTGTCGCGTGTGACCTTGGCGACGACCGATGCCGCGGCGATGGAAAGCGATCGGCCGTCGCCGCGTATGATCGCGCGTGGCGGGGCTGCCAGGGTCAGGCCTGGCGGCACGTCCCGGCCGTCGACAAGGGCACACTCCGCGCGTATGGCCAGCGCGGCGATCGCGCGGCGCATGGCTTCCAGGCTGGCTCGAAGGATGTTCCCGGCATCGATCGACTCTGCCGACAGGCTCGCTACGGAAACAGCCAGCGCTGCATCCATGATTTCTCCATGGAGTCTTTCCCGCTTGCGCGCGGTAAGTTTCTTGGAATCGTTGAGTCCGGATGGCACCCGGTCGGGAGAAAGAATCACCGCGGCCGCGACGACCGGGCCGGCGAGCGGTCCGCGTCCGGCTTCGTCGACGCCTGCCACATGGCGCAGGCCCTGCTTCCAGTAATGCTCCTCGAAACGGAAATCCGGAAAACCGGGTTCGTCGATCCCGTCGAGGGGGAGAAGAGAATCGGGGGACGCATTCGTGGCGGTCATTGTGCGGCGAGACATACCACGAAATAGCGGCGCGTCCGCCCGATTCTCTTCTCGAAGGCCCTGTTATGCGCAAGCTTTCGGACGGGGACGCCTCGGCTTGGCCGGCGGGGCAGGGCCTTGCCGCCGGACGGAACCGCTGGGGATGGAGGGGACGTGCGGTCCGTCCGGCGGGGTCTACAGGAGACTGAGTTGCTCGCTCTCCGGTTTCGGCGCCTCGAACAGGTCGGTGCGCAGCTTAAGCCGCCTGGTGTTGAGGCCGAGCCTCTTCGCCGTCAGTTCGAAGCGACGGGCGATCTGCCAGGCATAGGGTCCGGTGCCACGCATTCTCTTGCCCCATTCGGCGTCGTAGTCCTTGCCGCCGCGCATGGAGCGGATCAGCGACACCACATGCCGGTAGCGTTCCGGATAGTGGCGCAGCAGCCATTCCTTGAACACCGGCGCCACCTCCAGCGGAAGCCGCAGCAGCACGTAGCCAGCCTCGCGCGCACCCATCCCCGCCACCGCATCAAGCAGTTTCTCGATCTCGTGGTCGTTGAGACCGGGAATGACCGGCGCGATCATGCCGGAGGTCGGTATGCCCGCGTCCGAAAGGATGCGGATGGCCTCCAGCCTTCGCGACGGGGTGGAGGCGCGTGGTTCCATGGTGCGCGCCAGCTTCCTGTCCATGGTCGTTACCGACAGCGCCACCTTGACCAGGCCCTTCTCGGCCATTCGGGCCAGGATGTCGGCATCGCGCGTCACGAGATGCGACTTTGTGACGATTCCCACAGGGTGGTTGTGCCGTTCCAGCACCTCCAGGATCGATCGCATGATCCTCCATTCCCGTTCGATCGGCTGGTACGGGTCGGTATTGGTGCCGATCGCGATGGATCGCACCTGGTAGCCAGGCCTCGTGATCTCCTTTTCCAGCAATTTCGCCGCATCAGGCTTGGCGAACAGCTTCGCCTCGAAGTCGATGCCCGCCGACAGGCCCATATAGGCATGGGTCGGCCGCGCGAAGCAGTAGACGCAGCCGTGTTCGCAGCCCCGGTAGGGATTGATCGACCGGTCGAACGATATGTCCGGCGACGTGTTCCTGGTGATGATCGTTCGCGCATGTTCGACTTGTACCTCGGTCTTGAAGGGAGGCAGTTCCTCGAACGAATTCCAGCCGTCGTCGAACACGCTGCGCGACAGCGTCTCGAACCGTCCGCTCGGATTAATCGCGCTGGCGCGCCCCCGGGTGCGATGCTCGTGCTCGCGCAGGCCGGACCGGCCGATCAGGACATTGGCATGTTCGGCGCCGCTGTCCGCCGGGCTTCCGAAGGCTGCCTTGTCCGCCGCGTCGATCACGTCCATTTCGCTTCTCCCGCAGGAATCTGGATTTGTCGGTTCGATGACTATATTCCTAGCGCGAAAGGTGGAACAATACAAGAACAAAATCCGTGGGGCTTTGATTTCGAGGATGCCTCTGCTACCCAGTCCGCCAAAGGTAGCGAGATGGTAACCTTCCTGTTTTTCACGAGAAATGACTCCGCGGCACTGGCGCACTCTCTGGTTCCGCTCGTGCACGATGCGGTCGAGGGCCATGTTTCGGAGGTTGTGGTGGCCGATAGTGGTTCGACCGACTCGACGGCCGATCTCGCGGATGCGGCGGGCTGCCGTATGGTGCAACTGCCGGAAACCTCGCTGCGTGACGTGGTGGCAGGTGCCCGAGCGGACTGGATCGTCGTTCTGGAACCGGGCGCGCGTCTGGCGGAAGGGTGGCACAATGCGGTGATGGACCACGTCATGCGGCCGGAAAGTGCGGCCGCATGTTTCAGGCCGGCGAGGAAGGGCGGATGGTTCGCGCGCATCTTCCGTTCGGTGGCGGCGCGGCGAGGCCCGCTGGCGCGGGGACTGGTCATCGCGAGGGCACAGGCGCTTGCCAATCTTTCCGCTAATGCGCGGTCCGGCGAGGACTTGATTCGCGGCCTGGCCCTGAAGGTCCTGGATGCCGAAATCGAACCGGCGCCGAAAGACTAGGCGGACTTTCCGCCGCCGCGTCTGAGATGCTCGTCGAGCCGGGGCATGATCTCGACGAAATTGCATGGCATGTGCCGGTAGTCGAGCTGCGGCTTCAGGATGCCGTCCCAGGCGTCCTTGCAGGCCCCGGGCGAGCCCGGAAGCACGAAGACGAAGGTTTGGTGCATCAGCCCCGCGGTGGCGCGGGACTGGATGGTGGACGTGCCGATCTTGTCGTAGGAAACGCGGTGGAACAGGGCGGAGAAGCCGTCCATGCGCTTCTCGAACAGCGGTTCGAGCGCTTCCGGCGTCACGTCACGACCGGTGAAGCCGGTGCCGCCCGTTGTAATGATGACTTCCACATCCGCGCGATAGGCCCAGTCCGAAACCCGGTTGACGATGGCGTCCCTGTCATCGGTAACGATGGCGCGCTCGACGAGAACGTGGCCGGCCTCCTCGATGCGCGCGGCCAGGGTCGCGCCGGACCGGTCGTCGGCTTCCGAGCGCGTGTCGGAAACGGTCAGCACGGCAATGCGGACCGGAATGAACGGGCGGCTTTCGTCGATACGGTTCATCGTGTCACTCCCGGTCGGTTTCCCGGCGCGCCGGTCGGCGCTCCGCTACAGGATTGCATGGCGGCAGCAGCTATGGCGTCGCTCCCGTCTCCGTGGCCGTGATCCACCAATCGGGCCTCCGGTGCAAGAGGTCCTTTGCCGCGGCCCTGGCCGCGTTCATGTCGTCGTAGATGCCGAAGCAGGTCGCGCCGGAGCCGGACATGCGCGCCAGCAAGGGAGCCGTTGTTTCAAGCGCGGCGAGGCAGTCCTCGATCTCCGGCGTCAGGCGCGCGGATGATGCCTGCAGGTCGTTGCGCGTGTTCCTCGAGAGCCATGCGGCCCAATCGCCGGCGGAACGCAAACCGGTCATTCCGTCGGCCGGCAGGGGCGGATTGTCCCTTTTCTCAAGTGCGGCGAATACGGCCGGCGTTGAAACGTGCCGGCGGGGATTGGCGAGTACCAGCGCAAGCGACGGCATGCCGGAAAGCGGGCGGATTTCCTCGCCGGCACCGGACGCTACGAGCGGCCGGGAGGCGAGGCACATGGGCACGTCGGCACCGAGCGACACGGCCCGCTCGCGGATTGCCTGCGCCGCCGCATCAGCCTGCCAGTGCAGCATCAGGCCGGCCAGTGTCGCCGCCGCGTCGGCCGAACCTCCGCCGATGCCGGATCCGGCGGGCAGCTGCTTGTCGAGGACGATGGCCGCGGGAGGGGCAGGTATATCGTGTTCGTTCAGCACGTCGCGCATCAGGTCGCGCGCGCGGACGACGAGGTTCTGCGTGGGGGCCTCGCCCGCCAGGGCTGAGGCTTCGGGACCCTCGATATGGAAACTGTCGACCCCGGCCGCGGAAATGCCGATCCGGTCTCCGATATCGGCGAAGACGGCGATGGTTTCGATACGATGGTAGCCGTCGCGGCGCCGTCCGGTCACATGCAGTGCCAGGTTGATCTTGGCCGGCGCAGCGAACCATTGTGCAGCGGACATGACGTTCTATGCGGCCCGGGTTACCTGCGTTCAGCCGCCATCCGCGTCGTCCGGTGATGCGGCCGTCTTTGAGTCGGCACCGTCATCTACCTGACTGACCGCGATTTCCGGCTCCATGCCCGGCGTGTTCGATGCGGCAAGCTTGGCCTTGATCCGGGCGGCTTCCTCCGGCTCGATTTCCATGTCGAGCGCCTGCGCCCATTGGTAGGTCGCCTCCAGCCTGCGGCCGACGCGCCAGTAGGCGTCGCCGAGGTGGTCGATGATGATCGCGTCGGTCGGCCTAAGGTCGGTCGCCTTCTCCAGCTCCGCGACGGCGTCCTCGAACCGGCCCAGACGATAGTAGGCCCAACCCAGGGAATCGACGATATACCCGTCACGCGGGCGCATCTCGACCGCCTTGCGGATCATGTCGAGGCCTTCCTCGAGATTGATGTTCATGTCGATCCAGGAATAGCCGAGATAGTTGAGAACGTCCGGCTGGTCGGGCGAAAGTTCCAGCGCCCGCTTGAACGCCGCTTCCGCCTTGTCCCATTGCTTGGTGCGCTCGTAGGCGATGCCCATGCGGTAGTAGAGCGGCCAGTACATCGGTTCGTTCGTGTCGATGTTGGCGATGGCCCGCTCATACAATGCTGCGGCTTCCTCGTACTCCTTCAGCGAGGCATGGACGCCGCCGAGGGCGAGATAGCCGCGGTACTCGCCGGGATCTTCCTCGATTGCAGCGGCGAGGATTTCCTTGGCTTCCTCGTTGCGATCCATGTCGGCCAGGTTGAGGCCCTTCTGCAGGTGGGCGAGCCGGCCGAGCGGGGAGGTGTCGGGAATGCGGTCGTAGAAGTCGATGGCGCGCTGCGGATCACCGAGCCGTTCCGCGATGCCGCCCAGCTCGAACTGGATCTGCGCGTTTCCGGGCGCCAGCACCCGCGCCATTTCCAGGTAGAGTGCCGCGAACCCCTCCGCCCCGTCGCGGTTGATGGCGGAGCCGATGTTGAGCAGGATTTCCGACGCGCCTGCCGCGGGATCCGCGATCTTGAGCGCCTTGGCCGCAAGCTTGTCGCCCGCATCGGCGAGAGCCAGCAGCGGCGGATTGGCCGGCGCGATCGCCAGCGCCCGCGCTATGATCTCCCTGGCGGCATCCGTATCGCCGTTGCGAGCCAGGAAGCCCGCATAGGATTCGGCAAGCCGCAGATAGGTCTGCGGCGATGCGCTGGCGCCGGTCGTGTCGTTGACGGCGTTGTCGTAGCGTTCGGCGGCTTCCGCCTTGCGTCCGGCGGCATCCGCGATCAACGCGCCATGATAGCTGACGAAAAGGCCGTACCAGTCCGGGCCGTCCAGCCCGTCGAGCAGGGCGAGCGCATTGTCGGTTTCGCCGGCGCCGAACTGCGCCCATGCGCGCATGACCCCCGTCAGCAGGCGCTCCAGGTCGGTCTCTATCGCGAGTATCAGTGCGCTGTCGGCCTGCATGTAGCGCCGCGCGCGGATTGCGTCGATGCCGAGCACCAGCCGCGAGACGCGTTCGATCTGCGGATCCTTCTTGAGTTTCTCGGCGAGCGGCAGGGCCTCGTCGAACTGGCCGTTCGTGACCAGTGCGATCAGCAGTTCCTGCTGGATGGCGGCATTGTCCGGATCGAAGCTGAGCGCGTCGGTGTAGTAGCGCACCGCGGCGTCGAAGTCGTTTTCCGCCCGGGCGGTCTCGGCGGCCAGGAACGCGCCGGCCAGCGAATGTGCGGACACGAGCGCTTCTTCCGGCGCGCGTTCCGCCGCGGCGGGCAGGGCGGCCAGCCCGGCGGCGACTAGAGCAGAAAAGACAAAAATCCGGTTCATCGGGCTACCACTTCAGGAATCGTGTTCACGGCGTTTCTTCGCCTGGCAAATCACCGCGGTAGCATGGCCTTTTTATGGTTGCCGCGCAACGCCGTCGCCGGACGGGCAGGGAGGTCAGTTTATTCGCGAGATGCAGAACTCCACGACGTCCAGCAGGGCATCCTTTTGCGGCGACGGCTTCAGCGGTGCCAGCGCGTCGCGGGCGATCTCGCCGAAATGCCGCGCCCGCTGGATCGTGTCGGGCAGGGCGCCGTATTTCAGCATCAGGCCCCGGGCGTTTTCGAGCGCGGTGTCGTCGTTCTCGCCGTTCTCGAGGCTGCTCTTCCAGAATGCGCGTTCCGCGTCGGTTCCGCGTCTGTATGCCAGCACGACGGGCAGGGTGATCTTGCCCTCCCGGAAATCGTCGCCGGTGTTCTTGCCGAGATCCTTGGCATTGCCACCATAGTCCAACGCATCGTCGACCAGCTGGAAGGCGAGGCCGAGATTGAGGCCGTAGGAGCGCAGTGCCGCGCGGTCGGACTTCGCCGCGCCGGCGATGATCGGGCCGACCTCGGCTGCCGCCGAGAACAGCGCCGCGGTCTTGGCCTTGATGACGGCAAGATACTCGTCTTCCGTGGTCTCCAGGTTCTTTGCAGCGGCCAGCTGCATCACCTCGCCCTCGGCGATCACCGAGGCGGCGGCGGACAGCACTTCCAGCGCATCGAGAGAGCCCACCTCAACCATCATCCTGAATGCCTGGCCGAGCAGGAAATCGCCGACCAGCACGCTGGCCTGGTTGCCCCAGATCATTCGTGCCGTCGGCTTGGAACGGCGCATGTCGCTCTCGTCCACCACGTCGTCGTGCAGCAGGGTGGCCGTATGCATGAACTCCACGCTTGTGGCCAACTTGACGTGGCCCTCGCCGTGATAGTCGAACATCTCTGCGGCTGCGAGCGTGATCATCGGCCGAAGCCTCTTCCCGCCCGAGGAGATCAGGTGATTGGCGACTTCCGGGATCATTTCCACGTCGGATCCGGCCTTGGCCAGGATCAGCTCGTTGACCCGCTCCATGCCGCCAGCGACGAGGCCGATCAGCTTCTCGATGCCGGCTGGTTCCTTCTTGCTCTCACCAAGCGGTATGACGACGCCCAATGCGAATTCTCCCGGTTTGTACCGGCGCCACATTAGAAACTCCGCCACGGTGCGGCAAGCGGCGAATTGGCGCGTTTGTGCGCAGTTGGCGCGCCGTCTTGCACGCGGTGCGGGCTTGTCGCCGCCTGCGCGCCGGCCTATCAGGGAGGGATGGAAGAGCTTCTGCGAACAAACGATCCCGTCACGGTCTCATTCGTCGAGACGCTGATGCGCGAGGCGGGCATTGCCGTGCTCGTCGCGGACCAGAACATGTCCGTGATGGATGGCTCGATCGGAGTCCTTCCGCGCCGCATCCTCGTCGAGGCCGGCCGGATCGACGAGGCGCGGCGGATCGTTCGCGATGCCGGGCTGGAAAAAGAGCTGAAAGACTGAGGCTGCGATGCGCGGGCCGACCGTTTCCGGCGTCGAGACGACAGTCGATGCCTTCCATCGCGGGTCCTTCCATCTCGTCCAGCCGGCCGGCGGTGCGCATCGCTCCGGTGTCGATGCCACAATCCTCGCCGCCGGCGTGCCTGACGGCTTTTGTGGCACGCTTGCCGATCTCGGCGCCGGGGCCGGCGCCGCGGCCTTTTCCGTGCTCGATCGCTGTCCCGGGGCCAGTGCCGTTCTCTACGAGATTTCTCCGCTGATGGCTGCCTGTGCCCGCGCCGGCCTTGTGCTTGAAGGGAACGCGCATCTGCGCGCACGCGCCGAGGTGATCGAGGCCGATGTCGCTCTCGATGGCAAGGCGCGGGAGGCGGCGGGATTTCCGCGCGATCGCTATGACTGGGTGATTGCCAATCCGCCGTTCAACGATCCGCGCGACCGCACCACGCCCAAGGCCGAGAAGGCCGGCGCCCATGTGATGGAGCCGGACCTGTTGGCCCGCTGGATCAAGACGGCCTGCGCCATCGCGCGCCCCGGTGCCGGCCTGACGCTGATCGCGCGGCCCCAATCGCTTGTCGAAATCCTTCAGTCGATGAAGGGGCGTTACGGCGCGGTCACCGTTCTGCCGGTCCACCCGCGCCTGTCGAGGCCGGCGATCCGCATTGTCGTTACCGGCATCAAGGGGTCGCGCAGGCAGATGGAGATCGCATCGCCCCTGTTCCTGCATGACGAGGACGGCGGCAACCGCTACAGCGCCCGCGCCGACGCGATCACCAACGGGCGTGCGGTTCTGGGGATATAGGCCGCCCGGCGATGCCGGGCGACCGAGACGGCATTACTGGCCGACGGTGATTCCCGCTTCCTCGTAATATTTCAGCGCGCCCGGATGATAGGGCGTGGCATTGGCGGGTGCCATCTTCTCCAGCTTCGCGTTCCCGAAGGCGCCGAAGCTTTCCTTCAGCGCAGCGTTGTTCTCGGCGATGATCTTGGTCATCCTGTAGACCAGGTCCTCGGGCGTGTCGGCGTTGGTCAGCATGACCCACGGGATCTGCATCAGGTTCTTGTCGCTCTTCATGCCGGGAATGTTCTCGTTCGCCTTGAACGTCACGATATTGCCGGCCGGCAGGTATTCCTTGAATGCCTTGACGCCTTCCTCGGAATTGTCGAGCGAAACATATTCGAGCCCGCCCTGGCCGGCGAGCTTGGCTTCCACCTGCTTGCCGGCGCCGTTGTTGAGGCTGACGAGCGCGATGTCGACGAGACCGTCGCCGAGCGCGTTGATACCCGCGACGAAGCTCGACACCGGAACCTGCTGGAAGTCTTCATAGGTCATCCCGCCATTGGCGAGCCCGCCGGCAATGTAGAACGGAATGATCGTCGAGGAGGTGTACTCGGAGGCGATCTTCAGTTCCCCCGCCCTGGCCTTGAGGTCGGCGATGGTGTGAATGCCGGAATCGGCGCGAACCATGATCCCGGTTGTCAGCGGGAACATCACTCCGACAAGCCGGATATTGGGATGCGCGCGGTCGTAGTTGCCGGTGCCCGAGAACGCGTATTCCGCTTCCACACCGTTGGAGAAGCCGAAATCTACCTCGCCGTTGTTGATGAGCGGGAGATAACCGACAAGCGGCTGCGTGCGCGCCGTGATGCCGTTGTCATTGGCCACCTTCGCGATGGCCTGTCCCGAGCTGTAGGCCAGTGAGCCCTGTGCGCCGGTGGCCACGGTGACGACCTGCGCAGCGGCCGTCCCCGCCGACAGCAGACCGGCGGCCAGCGCGCCGATCATCAATCTGGCTAATCTGTTCATTGCTTCTTCTCCCTGTGTTGTCTCATTCGATCTGGTTGTCTTCCGCGCCCCCGCGCTTGAGCAGGAACAGCCCGGCAGTCAGCAGGATTACGGCGGCGGTGCAGGCAAGGTGGACCGGCTGCACCGCGGCCGGCAGGTAGCCGATGGGCAGCGCGCCGAAGCCGAGCAGCGCAAGGGCGACACGCATGCCGCTGCCGAGCCGGTCATGCAGGAAGCCGACGATCGCCGCGCCGATCGCGGCGATGCCGACGGCGGACATGACGGCGGTGACGACAATCTCGAAAGTGCTGCCTTCCAGGAGAAGGGCGGGCGCGCCGACGAACACGAAGGGGATGATATAGGCTGCCCAGCCGATCCGCATTGCCGCGAATCCCGTATGAAGCGGGTCTGTTTTCGTGATCGTCGCCGCGGCAAAGGCCGCCAGGGCGACCGGCGGCGTGATCATGGACATCATCCCGAAATAGAGGATGAACAGGTGCGCGGCGATCGGGGTGATGCCGGCCTGCACCAGCGATGGTGCGACCAGCGCCGCCAGCAAGACGTAGACGCCCGACGTCGGCATGCCCATGCCGAGGATGATGCATATTGCAGCCGAGATTAGCAGCAGCAGGAACAGGCTGGATCCGACGGAATTCACGAGCATGAGGGTCAGCGCGAAGCCGAGGCCGGTGATGTTCAGAATGCCGATAACGAAACCGGCCGCGGCGACGATCAGGATCAGGTCGACCATCGAGGTGCCCGTGTCCACGAACACGCGCGCCAGCTTGCGCAGGGTCAGCCGCTCGCCACGGTATCCGCGCAGAAGCCCCACCGCCACGATGGCCACCGAAGCGAGGAGGGCGGAGTCCTCCGGATCGAGGCGCCACCAGAACAGGCCGGCGAGCAGCACCGCGAAGGGAATGAGGAAATGCCAGCCGGCAGCCATCACGTCGCCGAAGCCGGTTGCGTCATCGGCTGACTGGGCTATGCCGTCCCGTCCGGCGATCAGGTCCACCTGGACGAATACGGAGATGTAGTAGAGAACGGCCGGCACGAGCGCTGCCGCGGCGACAGTCGTGTAGGAAATGTCTAGAAATTCCGCCATCAGGAACGCGGCCGCGCCCATGATCGGCGGCATGAGCTGTCCGCCGGTCGAGGCAACCGCCTCGATCGCACCGGCGTCCCGTTTCGAATAGCCGCCGCGCTGCATCAGCGGGATCGTCACCACGCCTGTGGTCACGACATTGGAGACGGCGGAGCCGGATATCGAGCCGAACAGGGCCGAACCGACGACGGATATCTTGGCGCTGCCGCCGCGCGTGCGGCCGGTCGCTGCCATGGCGAGATCGGTGAAGAACGTCCCGCCGCCGGCAGAGAACAGGAGCTGTCCGAAGAAGACGAAGAGCAGCACGATGACTGTGCCGACCCTGAGTGGAGTCGAGAATACGGCAGACGGGTCGAACCCGACATACTGGACGAGCCGGACGGGACTGAGCGCCTTGCCGACCAGTTCGCCCGGAACCCGGTCGGCGAATAGCGAGTATACCAGGAAGACCGCGACGATGATGAAAAGCGTGAGGCCGGCTCGGCGGCGTATGCCTTCCATCACGGCAATCGTCACCACGGTTCCGATCATGGTGATTTGCCAAGGCCTGTAGAACTGTTCCTTCAAGAGCCAGGAAAAGTCCCAGGCTGCGTACATCAGCACGCCGAAGCAAGCGAGTGCCAGTACTGTGTTCGGGATATCGGGCCGGCTCGTTTCCTTTCCGCGCCAGCCGAAGCGCAGGAAGACGATCGTCAGGGCCATGCCGAGCTGGAAGGCCAGATACTGTTCTGTCAGAACGGCGAAGCCGAGCCGTGTCGGGGTTTCGATGTTCCACAGGATGCAGGCGATGCACATGAGTGTCGCCAGCACGGCGATCACGGCATTGACCGTTCGTTCGCCCCGGGCGCGTTCCGTCATTCCCTAACTCCGTTTTGTCGGGAATTCCGCAAGAAACGCGACCTTGCAGCTTCCCCTCCCCAGGCGGCGGTGGCTGCAAAGTCGCCGCCGCGAAGCAGCGAAAGATGCCATCTCGCATCCGTTTTGGCGATACGCGAATTGCAATTTCTTGTTATTGCCACGCAAGGCGATCGTCGAGGGGACGCGCAGGCGTGCGCCTCAAGCGCCGACCGCCGGCGGGATTTCGCCGGTCGGCAGGATATGCCGCGCCCGTTTTTCGCGCGGCTCCGGCTTGCTACTTCCGGTGCAATTCGAAGACCTGGATGTTCGGGCAGAAGGTCGGCGCGGTATCGTCCTTGCCGTCAAGCCACCGGCCGCATTCCTCGCTGTCCCGGCACATGAGGCATGAGCGCGCTGCCGCTTCGAGCCGGGCGCCGCAAGTATCCATCGCCAGCGCCTCGCGGTCGACCTCGAGGCGATCCATCATCGCATCCATCAGGTGCGATTGGCGGTCCATTCTGTCGGCAATACGCGCAAGGATACCCATGACCTTTTCTCCCGGATTCATCTGCGGAAAGGATCGCAGAAGAATGCGCCCGCCTCTTTGCGCTGGATCAAGTGGACGGCAAGAGGGGCGAAGCGATCGGCTGCCGCACTGCTACTGCGCCTTTTCCCGCTCGATTTCCCGCCAGCCGATGTCGCGGCGGCAGAAACCTTCCGGCCACTCGATGGCGTCGACGGCCTCGTAGGCGGTCTTCAGCGCCTGCGTCACGGTCTTGCCCGTCGCGGTGACGTTGAGCACGCGCCCGCCATTGGCGACGAGGTCCTCTCCCCGTTTCGCGGTGCCGGCATGGTAGATCGTCACCACGTCGGGTAGCGCCTTCGGAAGCTTGATGACGGACCCCTTCCTCGCCGAGGCCGGGTAGCCTGGCGCGCACATCACCACCGTCGCCGCGGCCTCGTCGCGCCAGCGCACGCTCATCTCCGAGAGGAGCCCGTCCGCCGCCGCCTTCATCAGCGTCAGCAGGTCGTCCTTCAGCCGCGGCATGATCACCTGGCACTCCGGGTCGCCGAAGCGAACATTGTACTCGATCAGCTTCGGTCCGTTGTCGGTCAGCATCAGGCCGGCATAGAGGATGCCGGTGAATGCCATGCCCTGTTCCGCCATGCCGGCCATCGTCGGCTTGATAATCTTCTCCATCGTTTCGGCGACGAGGTCGTCCGTCATGATCGAGGCCGGGGAATAGGCGCCCATGCCGCCCGTGTTCGGTCCGGTGTCCCCTTCGCCGACGCGCTTGTGGTCCTGCGCGGTGGCCAGGGGCAGGGCGGTCGTCCCGTCGCAGATGCAGAAGAAGGATGCTTCCTCGCCCGTCAGGAATTCCTCGACCACAACTTCGGCGCCGGCTTCGCCGAATGCGCCCTCGAAACAGTCGTCGATGGCCGCGCAGGCATCTTCCACCGTCATCGCGACGGTCACGCCCTTGCCGGCGGCCAGCCCGTCGGCCTTGATGACGATCGGCGCGCCCTTCCGGCGCACGTGGTTCTTTGCCTTCGGCGCGTTGTTGAATTTCTCCCAGGCCGCTGTCGGAATGTTCATCCGGTCGCACAGCGCCTTGGTGAAGCCCTTCGAGCCTTCCAGCTGCGCCGCCGCCGCGCTCGGCCCGAACACGGCGATGCCGGCCTCCTTCAGCGCGTCGGCGATGCCGGCGACCAGCGGCGCTTCCGGCCCGACGACGACCAGCGTCACGCCGTTCACCCGGCAGAAGTCGATGACCCTGGCATGGTCGGTGACGTCAAGGACCACGCATTCGGCCACCTCGGCGATGCCCGGATTGCCCGGCGAGCAGAACAGCGTTCCGAGGAGCGGGGACTCGGCCAGCTTGGCCGCCAGGGCATGTTCGCGCCCGCCCGATCCGATCAGCAATACGTTCATGGCCTGCTTCCTCTTTGCTGGCATCGCGGTACGGCCTCGGCTTTCGCGGGTCAAGGCCTCGCCGCGCCCCCTTGACCTTTGTGCCCCGCCTTGTCACGACACGTACATGTCGGACACCATTCAATCGCGCGAACGACAGGGCCGGGTCGCCGACGCGCCGTCGGGTCACTGGGTCTATCGCCTCCTGCCGCGCCGCCTGTGGCCCCACGCCCAGCTTGCCCGCTGGGACCGGCCGATCGGGTGGTGGTTGTTGTTGTGGCCCTGCTGGTGGTCCGCCGCAATGGCCGGTCTCGCCGGTGCGGGCAACCCGCACCTGGCCTTCGCACCGTTTCCGCACCCATGGCATCTCGCGCTGTTCCTAGTCGGCGCGGTGGCCATGCGCGGAGCGGGCTGCACATGGAACGATCTCGTCGATCAGGACATCGACGAGCAGGTCGCGCGCACGCGCTCGCGCCCGCTGCCTTCCGGCCAGGTGACGCGCCGCCAGGCGAAGTCGTTCCTTGCGCTTCAACTGCTGGTCGGCTTCCTGGTACTGATCCAGTTCAACCTGTTCGCCGTGCTCGTCGGCGTTTTGTCGCTCGCGGTTGTTGCCATCTATCCTTTCATGAAGCGTTTCACGAACTGGCCGCAACTGTTTCTTGGGCTGGCATTTTCCTGGGGCGCATGGATGGGGTGGGCGGCGCTCTACGGCAAGCTGGCCGTGGCGCCCGCGCTGCTCTATGCCGGATCGATCCTATGGACGATCGGTTACGACACGATCTATGCCCACCAGGACAAGGAGGACGACGCGCTGGTCGGCGTCCGGTCCACCGCGCGCCTGTTCGGTGAGCAGACCAAGCCGGCGCTGGTGGCGCTCTACTCCGGCACGCTGGCCCTGTTTGCCGCTGCGTTCAGTTCGGCCGGACTGCCGCCGCTGGTCTATGCGGGGCTGGTTGCCGCAGCCGGACACATGCTGTGGCAGATCCGCGTCCTCGACATAGATGACGCGGACCAGTGCCTGAAACTGTTCAAGGCGAACACGGTGGTCGGCTGGATGGTATTCGGCGGATTGCTGGCGGCGGGGCTGACCGTCTGATCAGTCCCGCGCGATGATCTCGACGCCGTCCAGAACCATGCGAACGCCGAGCGTGCCCATGCGGCGGCGTGCAAGGAAGCGCGGGCGCCGTTCGGCGAACATGGCATGATGCCGGCGCGGATGGCTCTTGTCCCGGATGACGCGCTGCGCGCTCTCGTCGAGGGTGCGCACAACGCCGTCCTCGTCGACCATCAGCATCGGCAGACCGAGCAGCTCGGACCATTGCTGCCAGTCGCGGGCAATGCCCTCGAGATCGTGGCCGACGAAAAGCGGCACGCATAGCTCGGGATCATGATGCATCAGTTCCAGCGTGACCATGACGCTTTCGGGACCGGTATAGATGGCCCGTGCCGCCACGCCGTCGAACACGTTGACCGGCAGCGCGATGTTGAGCGGCAGGCCGGAGACCTCCAGTTTCCGCTTCAGCACGCAGCCGTTCTGATCGACGGTGATGTGTACGTCGCCGGTCTCCGTACGTGTTGCGTAGACCAGCTTTTGCGGAAGCCGGTTGGGGTCGAGCCTGAATTCATGCCCTGCCCAGACCGGTTGTGCACCAGATGCCATGTTTGACGCCTCGTCTGTTCATCCCTGAGAGCTCCGGGCTTTTCGCCTCTTTGCTCCCGTCCCTGTTCGGCCGGCAGGTTTTTTGTTCTGGCGCCGGCCTGGATGTCACACTAGGCGGTGTGCACTGACTTCAGCCTAAGAAACAGCGTTAAAAAAGCATGATCTTTGAGATGGTTAGCGAATTGGAATCAAGTAGCCTCCAATTTTTCGCGAGTCCCGGAACGGGGCAGGTTCCGGGCCTCTAGAGTACCTTGCCGGGGTTCATGATGCCGGCAGGGTCGAACGCCTTCTTGATCCGGCGCATCAGGTCAAGCGCAACCGGCTGCTTGGTTTCCGCCAGCTCGGCGCGCTTCATCTGGCCAATGCCGTGCTCGGCGGAGATCGAGCCTCCATGGGCCCGCACGATCCCGTGCACTGCCGGGGTGATCACCTCGGCAAGCTGCAGGAACACCTTGCGGTCCGCGCCGACCGGCTGGGAGATGTTGTAGTGGATGTTGCCGTCACCGAGATGGCCGAAGGCGCAGATGCGCGATCCCGGTTCGATGGCCAGCACGGCCTTGTCGGCTTCGGCGAGGAAGTCGGGAACGCTGTCGACCGGCACCGATATGTCATGCTTGATCGAACCGCCCTCGGGCTTCTGGCTTTCCGACATGCCTTCGCGCAGCCGCCAGAAATCGGCGTGCTGGGCGTAGCTTTCCGCGATTGCCGCATCGAGCACGAGGCCGTCTTCCAGGCCGTATTCAAGTACAGCTTCGAGCTTGCCGCGCGCATCCTCCTCGGACTGGCCGGAGGAAATCTCCATGAGCACGTACCACGGGTGGTGTTCCCCGAGCGGATCGCGCACCCCCTCGATATGACGGACCGAGAATTCCACCCCGATGCGTGCCATCAGCTCGAATGCGGTCAGTCCGTTGCCGGCTTCGCCGCGCGCCCGCGCGAACAGCGCCAGCGCCTCGGCGGGCGAGGGGAGCGCAACGAAGGCCGTGGCACGGCCCGCCGGTTTCGGGAACAGCTTCAGCACGGCGGCGGTAATCACGCCGAGCGTGCCTTCCGCGCCGATGAACAGGTTGCGAAGGTTGTATCCGGTATTGTCTTTCTTGAGCTTGTTGAGATCGTCCAGGATTTCGCCGGTCGGCAGCACGACTTCCAGCCCGAGGCACAGGTCGCGGGCCACGCCGTGTGCCAGCGCTCCGGTTCCGCCTGCATTGGTGGAGAGGTTGCCGCCTATCTGGCAGGAGCCCTGCGAGCCGAGCGATAACGGGAACAGGCGGTCATGCGCATCCGCTGCCTCCTGCACCGCCTGCAGCACGACGCCGGCCTCCACGGTAATCGTGTTGCCATCCGGGTCTATGTCGCGAATCCGGTTCAGCCGCGCGGTGGAAAGGATGACCGCAGTGCCGCTCATGTCCGGGATCTGCCCGCCGACAAGGCCGGTATTGCCACCCTGCGGCACCACCGGCGTGCCCGTTTCCGAGGCGATCTTCAGGATTGCCGCCACCTCTTCGGTCGTGCCGGGGCGCACCACGGCTGCCGCCTTGCCCGTCCAGCGCCCGCGCGGTTCGCTCAGAAAGGGTTCCGTTTCCGTGCCGGTGAAAACATTGCCTTCGCCGGCGATCTCCTTCAGCCGGGTGACGAGTTCTGTCTTTTCCATCATCCTTCCCTCGGGGCCGCCGCGCGCGCCAGCCGGTCGTTGATTGCCTCGCCGAGACCTTCCATCGGAATTGGCTCCACCGCGATGCATGTAGCGCCGGATGCGTCGAGCCGGCTCATGTAGTCGAAAAGCCTGGCCGCTGCCTCGACCGTGTTACCGGTTTCCGAAAGCACCAGCACGGCGCGGGCCCGGTTCGCGCCCGGGATGCGTTCACGTCCGAAACCGAGAAGCGCCTCGCCGGGCATGACCTCGGTCGCGTTGAGCCGCATTGCGGCATTCGGCGCATAGTGGGAGGAGAGCATGCCGGGTGCCTGGATAGCGGCAGTGGAGCCGGCTCTATCCAGGTTCTGTCCGGTGACGGTCTCGATCTCCTCTGCGGCGATGCCGCCGGGCCTGAGCAGGCGGATCGCGCCATCCTCGACCTTGACGATCGTCGATTCCACGCCGACCTGTGTCAGTCCGCCGTCAATCACTAGGGGAACCGAATTTCCGAGGCTTTCCCTTACCGCCTGCGCGCTGGTGGGGCTGATCCTTCCGGAACGGTTCGCCGACGGTGCGGCGAGCGGCTTGCCCATCGCCTCGATCAGTTCCGCCCCGAACCCTCGGGGTGCACGCACGGCGACCGTGTCGAGACCGGCGGTGACGAGAGGATGGATTGCGTGGCCTTCTTTCAGCGGCAGCACCAGTGTCAGCGCGCCCGGCCAGAAATGTTCCGCCAATTTCCGTGACAGCGGATCGAAGACTGCGAAAGTTTCGGCCATCGCGATGTCGCTTACGTGACATATGAGCGGATTGAAGGAAGGCCGTTGTTTCGACTCGAAAATCCGGGCTACGGCCTCGCCGTTGGTCGCGTCTGCCGCCAGCCCGTAGACGGTTTCCGTCGGGATCGCGACCGTCCGGCCGTCAAGCAGCACGGTCTTCGCCGCGGCCACGGCCTTGCTGCCTGCCGGCAGGACACGGGTTCGTTCATGTGTCGGATTGGCGTTCATGGCTGACTGCTACACTTGGAAAAACGCCTGCGCAACGGAATCGCGAAAACGGTAAAATTTGAACGAAATACAAAACGTGGCTGCAATACGCCTTTGCTATCGTCTTGGTACGGTGTTGAAGCCACGGGGAACAAGCCCATGAACAGACTCGCAAAAATCGCATCCGCCGCGCTGGTTGTCGCCATGCCCGGCACCGCCACGGCCGAGGTTGTCTATTCCATTGAAGAGGACCCGGCGTTTCCGTCGGTGGTCTTCATCGAATACGACCCGTCCACGCTGCCGGAAATCCAGATCGCGCCCGATACGGGATCCGGCCTGCCGATCATTCGCGGCGGCGCGGTCGACGGCTCGTTGACCTCTCCGGTCGGTGGCAGTTCCGCTTCCGGATCGAGCGGGAGCACGAGCAGCTCGGCCGACAGTACCTCCAGCCTGCCGGCGGAGGAACGGGCCGCCTCGCGCATCGAGAGCCTGACTCCGCAGGATGTCGAGGATATCGTCATCCAGCGCGAGATCGAGGACCGCGTTCTGGAACAGATGGTCCGGTAGACCGGCCAGTCATGGCAGAGACGACAAGCCCGCGCCTTGCGCGGGCTTTCTTTTGCGGGGCATGGAGGCACCGCCGTGGTGGGGCAGGAGGCCCTGCAGTCGGCCTTATCCCGCGATCTTCGAGAAATCCGCCAGCTTGCGCGTCGTCGCCCGCAGCGACGACAGCAGCCTGAGCCGGTTGGTGCGCACCGCCGGGTCGTCGGCATTGACCATCACCGCCTCGAAGAAGGCGTCCACCGCCGGCCGCAACTCGGCGAGCGCCGCGAAGGCCCCGGCATAGTCTTCTTTGGCGATGTGATCGTCGACATGGCCGGAGACGGATTCCAGCACGTTGGCCAGCTCGCGCTCGGCCGGCTCGCTCATCAGCGCCTTGTCGGCCTCGCCCTCGAACGCGCCTTCGCCGTCCTTCTTCTCTTCCGCCGCGAGGATGTTCAACGCCCGCTTGGTGCCCGCGAACAAGTTCGCCCCCGCATCCGTATCCAGCATCGCCCCCAGAGCCTCGACCTTGCGCACGACGATCAGCAGGTCGTCGTCCTCGGGCGACAGGATCGCGTCGATCAGATCGTGCCGTGCGCCGGAGTCGCGAAGATAGACCTTGAGCCGGTCATGGAAGAAGGAGAGGAGGTCCTCCGAAACGCCTTCACTTGCCAGTTGAAGCCGAAGCCCGTTCTCCAGCAATATCCGGATCACGCCCAGCGCCGCCCTTCTGAGCGCATAGGGGTCCTTGGAGCCGGTCGGCTTCTCGTCGATCGCCCAGAAGCCGGTCAGCGTGTCCAGCTTGTCGGCCAGCGCCACGGCGATCGCCACCGGGTCGGTCGGCACGTCGTCGGTCGGGCCGAGCGGCTTGTAATGGTCCTCGACCGCCTGCGCCACGTCCGGGTCCTCGCCCTGCAGCTCTGCATAGATGCGGCCCATCGCGCCCTGCACCTCGGGAAACTCGCCGACCACCTCTGTCGTCAGGTCCGCCTTCGCCAGCACCGCGGCGCGGCGCGCCTTGGCCGGCTCGGCACCGACCTTCGGCGCCAGCGCCTCGGCCAGCCTAGCGATGCGGGCGACGCGTTCGCCCTGCGTCCCGAGCTTGGCGTGGAAGGTGACGTTCAGCCGGTCGAGCTTGGCCATCCGCTGGTCCAGCGGCTTCTTCAGGTCGAGGCCGAACTTCTCGGCTGACGCCTTCAGCCCGTCGAGGTCCGGCAGGTCGGCCTGGTCGGTCTTCCAGAAATGCAGCGCGTCGGAGAGCCGCGCCCGCACCACCTTGCCGTTGCCGGCAACGATCGCCTCGCCGCCGTCGCTGGCGGCGATATTGGCGACAAGGATGAAGCGGTTGGTGAGTTGCTGCGTTTCCGGGTCGCGGGTCACGAAGCATTTCTGGTTGGTCTTGATGGTCAGCCGTACCACCTCGTCGGGGATTTCGAGGAATGCCTTCTCGAACTCGCCCATCAGCACGACCGGCCACTCGACGAGGCCGGCGACCTCTTCCAGCAGGCCCTCGTCCTCGACCAGTTCGATGCCGTGGGCGAAGGCGAGGTTCCTCGCGTCCGTCGCAATGATGTCCTTGCGCCGCTCCGCGTCGAGCACGACATGGGCCTTCTCGAGGCTCGCCGCATAGTCGTCGAAGCGGCGAACGGTGATCGGCTCCGGCGCGTGAAAGCGGTGGCCGTAAGTGACGTTGCCGGCGCGGATGCCGTCGACCTCGAAACCGATGACCCTGGTCTCCTCGGTTTCCGGGCCGAAGGTGCAGAGGATCGACTGCAGCGGGCGGACCCATTTGAGCGAGCCGGGTTCGCGCGAGGACTTGCCCCAGCGCATCGATTTCGGCCACGGGAAATTGCGTATGATGCCGGGCATCGCCTCGGCGATGATCTCCTCGGCGTCGCGGCCTTCCTTCCGGATCACGGCGACGTAGAAGTCGCCCTTCTTCGGGTCGCTGCGCACCTCGGCCTCGTCGACGGAGGAAAGGCCCGCAGCGCGCAGGAAGCCCTGTATCGCCTTTTCCGGCGCATCGGTGCGCGGGCCCTTGCGTTCCTCGGTAATGTCGGCGGAACGGGCCGTGACGCCGCGAATGTCCAGCGTCAGGCGTCGCGGCGTCCAGTATTCGCGCGCTCCCTCGTAGGTCAGGCCTGCATCGACCAGCGCGCCGGTGACGGCCTTCTTCAGGTCGCCGGCGGCCTTGCGCTGCATGCGGGCGGGGATTTCTTCGCAGAAGAGTTCGAGCAGAAGGTCTGGCATGGAAGGATCCGATGGGAAGCCGAGGAAAAGGACTTGTCGCGCGCCGAATAGCAAGCCCGCGCGGCGATGTCATCCCGTGACGGACAAAAGCCGCCTACCAGCCACCGCCGCCGCCACCTCCACCGCCACCGCCGGAGGAGCCGCCGGAGAATCCGGAGGAGGAGGACTTTGTCGCGGGCAGCGACGAGGTGAAACTCTTCGCCATCGAGTTCGACAGTCCGCCCATCGTCCTGCCGATGCGGTTGCTGTCGAAGCCGGACCTGCCGCGATACCAGGACGGTCCGTGATAGGCCGCCGCGGCGGCCACGCCCGCTGCCGCGGCAGCTCTCAGCCACTTCTGGAATGCGTCGGACCACGGCTTTTCCACGCCCAGCGCCATCGCATAGGGCAGCAGCCTCTCGAAGTGCTGCGGCGACATCTCGGGTGCACCCGCCATGTTCATGCGGTCCTTCTCCGCAACGGTCAGGTAGCGCCTCAGCCCCTCGATTTCGACAGTTCGCTGCTGCCCGAGCCGCGTCGGCGCACCCATCAGGAAGAACAGCAGTGCATTGACCATCGCGATAGCCGCCAGGGCGCCGATGACCAGCGGCTGCTCGATGAACTTGTACCAGCCGGTAGCGGCCAGAAGACCGGAGTTCAGAAGGATCACCACCGCCATGACGAGAAGCACGGCGAGCCGGATCTTGCCTGCCAGGCCTCTCGCGGCGGCCTTGGCGATAGCGAGCAGGAACGCGGTGACGAAGATCGAGACGAAGAGCGACATGATCACGAAACCGATCGTGTTCTCGCTGAGCCGCCCGAAAGCGAGGGTCAGGACGAGTGTACCTACCGAGAGAATGACTCCCGGAACGATCCAGCCGACATTGTGCCGGTAGAACACGGACTTGTGCTCGCTTTCGATAGCGGAAGTGAATCGCCTGCCGAGCGCCTGCACGGTCTTGCCGTTGGCTTTCGAAATCTCCAGCGTTCCGCCCAGTGCATCCAGCTTGTCGAGGAGCGCCTTCTCTCCGACCGGAAAGGCGGCGCCGTCTTTCGGCTTGCCGGTCCGGCGCAGCGTGATCGTCTTGCCGATCTCGTCGAGTTCGAGATAGCCCTTGACGGCAAGGTTGACCGCGGCTGCGGAGAGGGCCGGGAAGCCCATGCGGGCAAGTCCCTTGTTCCAGATATAGTGCACCAGCGCGGGGGACATGTCTTCCGGCAGGTCCCAGCGGGGCACGACGACGCCGCGCGGCGGATCGCGCCCGACGCGCACCCAGGCCCAGAGGTAGTATGCCGTGACGACGAGCAGCCCCGCGACGGCGATCAGCGAAGCGCTGTTGTCGCGCAGGAACCACAGGATTTCGCGCTCCCTGGGGGGCGGCGCGATGATGCCCTTCTGGAAGGCCACCGCCACGGTCAGTCCCTCGCGGGGACCCAGGGGCTGCGTCGTCTCGAAGGTGACGACGTTGCCGCCCTGCGAGACCGTCGCGCGGGCGTTTTGCGCGGTAGAGCCGTAGGCCCCGGTATAGGCCACCGTGTCCTGCGCCGTCGCGCCGTCCGGCAGGTCGACTGTCGCGACGGCCTTGCGGATCGGAAAAATCCATTCGGTGCCGGTGGCATTCCAGTAGACCTCGTCATGGTCGTCGAAGAAGCGGACCTGCCGGTCGGTGCGGAACTTCAGCTCGTAGGTGTAGACGCCCGGCTGCAGGAACACGTCCTCCTGGCCGAGATAGACCCGTATGAAATTGCTGCGTCGCTCGGTGCGGGTGGTCTCGGCCAGGCCGTCGCGCGTCGCGGAGACAAGCTCGAAGGCGTTTTGTCCGATGCTGCCGTCCGCCTTTACGAACTGGACCGGAAAGTCGCGGTAGATGCCACGCTTGATCTCCTTGCCCTCGGCATTGACCCGGATGGTCTCGGTGACGACGAAATCGCCGTTCGGTTCGACCGTCACGTCGCTGCGGAAAAGCAGGATTTCCTCGGCCGCGCTTGCCAGCGTGGCGGTGGCGAGGAGAAGGAGAAGCGCAACGAGGCCGCGCAGCATGGATCCGGCTCCCTTCGATCAGGAAAACTTCACGTCCGGCCGCTCCCGGTCGGCCGGGTTCTCCAGCTCGAAATACTCCGCCTTGGCGAATCCGAATGTGTTGGCGATCACATTGGAGGGAAAGCTTTCGACCTTCACGTTCAGTTCGCGCGCCGAACCGTTGTAGTAGCGCCGCGCCATCTGGATCTCGCCCTCAAGCGCAGAGAGCTGCCGTTGCAGGTCGAGGAAGTTCTCGTTGGCCTTGAGGTCGGGATAGGCCTCCGCCACCGCCATCAGCCGTCCGAGCGCCTGGCCGAGCAGGCCCTCTGCCGCGCCGCGGCCCGCGATGTCGCCCGCCGGAACGTTCTGCGCGCGGGTGCGCATCTCCGTGACCTGTTGCAGCGTTTCCTTCTCGTGCCCGGCATAGCCCTTCACCGTCTCCACGAGGTTGGGGATCAGGTCGGCACGCCGCTTCAGCTGCACGTCGATGCCGCTCCATGCCTCCTGGACCATCTGGCGGACGCGCACCAGCGCGTTGTAGGTGACCATGACATAGAGCCCGGCGACCACGACGATCGCCAGTATGATGAGGCTGCTGTCAAACATATTCGTCCCCCGAACAAACCGAAATCGCGCGCAGCATAACGGCTGCGCGCGGAATTGCCATGCCAAACGGCGATCGGTCGTCGCGGCGGTGTCAGCTCGAAGGCAGCATCACCTTGTCGATGACATGGATGATGCCGTTGTCCGCGCGGATGTCGGCGGAGACGACGGTCGCCTCGTCGACGGTGACGGCGCCTGCGGCCTTGGTGACGGAGAGCGTGGTATCGCCGCCCTGCTTGATCGTCTTCACGTGGATCGTGCCGCCGGGAAGCATGTTGGAGGCAAGCTCGCGCGGCAGGACGTGATAGGACAGGATCGCCGCAAGCTGGTCCTTGTTCTCGGGCTTCAGCAGGTTCTCCACCGTGCCGTCCGGAAGCGCCGCGAAGGCCTCGTCGGTCGGCGCGAACACGGTCAGGTTCGAGCCGTCGGCAAGGGCGCCGGCCAGGCCGGCCGCTTCGGCCGCCGCGAGCAGCGTGTTGAACGATCCGGCCCCCTTGGCGACCTCGACGATGTTGTCGGCCGTGGCGGGTACCGCGGAAATCAGGGCGAATGAAATGGCTGCGCCAAAAGCTGTCTTGCGCATGGTGGTCTCCTCATGGGTTTCGGTTTGCGACAGTCCGGATTGTCTGCAGGGCATACGGGCGCCGGCGGCGAGGGGATCACGCCTGGTGATCACGTTACGGTGAGGCCCGGTTGATCCCGCGCGGCGCGGCGTCACGGAAATTTCACACCGGCGACCTTTGGTTTCGCCTATGGATTGCCAACCGACCCCTTCGATGAAACCGTCGCCATGCCCGAACCCTTCGATCCGGAAATCCTCGCCGCCTCCGCCAATCCCCGCCCGAACCGCTTTCTCGGCACCCGTTTCGACGAAGGCGGGACGTTCCTCCCGGAGGCGGGCAACACGGTCGTCCGCCACGTCGTGCCGGGATCGGCCACGCAGGCGGCGCTTGCCGATCTGCGCGAGAGGCTGCGCGGCCTGCCCTGGGGCCACCGCTTCGCCTTCACCGCGCCGGAAAGCCTTCACATGACGGTCTTCGAGGGCGCGATCGAGACGCGCCGCCTGCCGGGCTACTGGCCGGGGACGCTGCCGCTCGACGCGCCCATGGACGCGGTGACGGACCATCTCGCCGCGCGGCTGGAGGATTTCGCGGGGCCGGGACGGTTCGACATGACCATCGCCGAGGTCACGCCCTTCGGCCTGGCGCTGACGGGCGCGACGGATGCCGACGAGGCGACGGCGCGCGCCTGGCGGGACGCCCTTGCCGGCCCCTTCGGCTATCGCTCGCCGAACCACGATGCCTATTCGTTCCACGTCACGCTCGCCTACATCATCGACTGGCTGCCGGACGAGCTGGTGCCCCTCTACCGCCGCGCGCTGGCCGAGCTGACGGAGGAGTTCCGGGCGCGCATCCCGGTCGTCGAGCTGGGGCCGCCGGCCTTCTGCACCTTCGCGGACATGAACGGCTTTCCGCCGGTGCTCACCCTGTCGGGCGCCTGACGGGGGCGCCATCGCGCCCGTTCGGAGCCTGCCGACGATTCACCGGATCGTCGGCTTGCCTCTTCCAAGGTACTTGTCGGGGCGGGGCCCGCTGCCTCCGGCAGCTCCCGCCCGTTCGGCGCTCGAAACGATCCGCCGGATCGTTTCGTCCGCTGCGCGGACCGCGCCTCACCCCCCACCTTCGTGGGGGCGAGGAAGGGGTGTGCGGCATCGGCGCCGCGCCCCGCTTGCGAGGCCGGTTTCCCGGACGCGAATTGTCTTCCGCCGCTCATGACGTGTTCCAGGCGTCCAGCGCCAGCAGGTGGCACTCCTTCAGCACCTCCTCGACCTCGTTTCGCGGCCGCCTTCGCCAGCCCGGCGGCAGGCCGGGCCGCAATGGGCGGAAGCGCCACGGCGCGGGCTTGCGCACTGCATCCGGTGTCACGCCGTCGATCCTGCCCGCATCCGCCAGTTGCATGCGCTCGATGGCGCGGTCGAAACGGGCCTTCCAGCGGGCGAGGCGGGCGGCCTGGCCGTCGAGATCGTCCAGCGCCAGTGCCAAGGCACGGATGCGCCGCGACAGGGCGCGGGCATCCACCAGCTCGTCGGGATCGCGGTCCGGACCTGGCCAGTCACCGCCGTCCTCCTCGTCGTATTCCAGTAAGACATGGCCGAAAGGCCCGTCCAGCCCGGTGACATCGAACAGGAAGGGCGCATGGCGCTTCCACGGGTCGAAGAGTTGGAAGGAAGGGCGGTCGCGGTAGAGGTCGAGCAGTTCTGCGTCGGACGGTTCTGCGCCCGGCTCCCTGTCCGTCCCGTCCCCGGGCGCGGTGGCCGGATGATCCCCTCCATTGCCGTCCGGTCGCTCGCCGCGTTCCGGGGGAATTTTCACATCAAGGTCCAGCTTGCAGGCGGCCATGACGATCAGTCGCCGGGCGGCGAATTCGGCGGGACGCAGGACCGACAGGATGCGCGTGCGCAGCCCGCGCGGAAGGAAGACCAGCGAGCGGCCCGTCCTGATCCCGGCCATGAAGAACAGGTGCGCGACGATCCGCAAAAGATCGTCCAGGTTCCGCTCCACCGCCCGTTTCCAGTCGAACTCCATGCCTTTCTCCGTCTCTGCCGCGTTTCGCAGGCGGGGAACAGGATAGGGGAGGTTTGGGGGCGTTGGATAAGTTTCGGCGGGAATGGCGGGAATGGCAGGAACGCGGGCGTTTGGGCGGAGGTTGTCCAACGGGGACTATCTCCCCCCTTGCGGGGGAGAAAGCCTTTTCCGGCGCTTAGGAGGGGCGAAGCCCGAGTAAGTGCCTGGAAAAGGCAAGAGAGGGGCCCGCGATGGCGGACATGGCTGCATCGTTCTTCACCCTGGGTGCCTTTACCCCTCACTTGCAAAAGCTAAGGACTTGGCTGTGCCAAGCCCAAGCTTTTGCTTTCTCTCCCGCGAGGGGAGAGATAGGGGAGCCTCGCGCCCCACGCCCCGCGGATCAGCCCTGGTAGTTCGCGCCGCCGGCTTCCGTCAGCAGGAAGGCCTCGCCGCACTGGCGCGACAGGTTGCGCACGCGCAGGATGTAGCTCTGCCGCTCGGTCACGGAGATCACGCCGCGGGCGTCCAGCAGGTTGAAGACGTGGCTCGCCTTGATGCACTGGTCGTAGGCCGGCAGCACGCATTTGTGCAGCCGCTCGCCATCCGTCGGCGCGCCGGCCTTCAGGAGCGCCTCGCATTCCTTCTCGGCGTCCTCGAAATGCTTCAGCAGCATCGCCGTGTCGGCATATTCGAAATTGTGCCGGGAATATTCCTGCTCGGCCTGAAGGAACACGTCGCCATAGGTGATCCGGTCCTCGCCGTCCTCGCCATTGAAGTTGAGGTCGTAGACATTGTCCACGCCCTGGACGTACATGGCGAGCCGCTCCAGCCCGTAGGTCAGCTCGCCGGAAACCGGCGCGCACTCGATGCCGCAGACCTGCTGGAAATAGGTGAACTGCGAGACCTCCATGCCGTCGCACCAGCATTCCCAGCCGAGGCCCCACGCGCCCAGCGTCGGGCTTTCCCAGTCGTCCTCGACGAAGCGGATGTCGTGCAGCAGAGGGTCCAGCCCGATGGCCTTGAGCGAGCCGAGATAGAGCTCCTGCAGGTCGGGCGGCGAGGGCTTCAGGATCACCTGGAACTGGTAGTAGTGCTGCAGCCGGTTCGGGTTCTCGCCGTAGCGCCCGTCGGTCGGCCGCCGCGACGGCTGGACGTAGGCCGCCTTCCACGGTTTCGGCCCGAGCGAGCGCAGCGTGGTGGCGGGATGGAACGTGCCGGCGCCGACCTCCATGTCATAGGGCTGAAGGACGACGCAGCCATGGGCGGCCCAGTAGTTCTGGAGCGTCAGGATCAGGCCCTGGAAGGAACGGGTCGGGTGCAGCTTGTCGATCGTGGTGTGCGCGGTCATCGGGATCTGCCTTTGAAACGGCGCTTCCGTGACACGGGTCCGCGCGCCGGTCAAGGGCGCGCCCCCGCCGTTTCTATTCGTCGGGGCGCATCACCCGGTATTCGCCGGTTTTCTCGTCCTTGACGAGCGTGCCCATGGCGCCGGTTTCCTGTTCCTTCTCGGCCCGGCGCACCCGCTCGGAGACGCGCTTCGCCTCCTTCACGAAGGCGCGGTAGCCGAGGACGCCCACTGCGGCGACGGCGGCGAAGAACAGCAGTTGCGGCATCGGTTCCCTCCCTTCGCCGGGGTTCCTAGAGGCCGTAGCGCGCCCACAGGCCGCGTTCCTCCGCGGCGCCCAGCAGGCCGGAGGCGGCGGCCGCTGCAAGCGCCTCGGCATTCGTGCCGCCGATCACGCCGGCGGCGGTGCGGCGCCCGAATATGTTGCGCTGCGGCTGGATCAGGCGCAGCTCGGTCTTGTCGCCGTAGCGCTCCTTCAGGAAGGAGCGCATGTCGCCGACATGGTCGACGAGGCCGAGCTCCTTTGCCTGCAGGCCGCCCCAGAACGCGCCGGTGAACAGGTCCGGATCGTCGGCCAGCTTGTCGCCGCGCCGCTCCTTCACCATGTCGATGAACACCTTGTGGACGTCGCGCTGGATCGACTGCAACCGCTCGACGTCCTCCTTCTTCTCCGGCTGGAACGGGTCGAGCACGGCCTTGTTCTCGCCCGCCGTGTAGACGCGGCGCTCCACGCCGATCTTGCCGATCGCCTCGACATATCCGAAGCCGGCGGAGATCACGCCGATGGAGCCGACGATCGAGGACGGATCGGAGACGATCTCGTCTCCGGCCAGCGCGATCATGTAGCCGCCGGACGCCGCGACGTCCTCGGTGAACATGAAGACCTTCCTGTTCTTCTCCCCGGCGAGATCGCGGATCCGCTTGTAGATGAGGCGCGCCTGCACGGGCGAGCCGCCGGGCGAGTTGACGGCGAAGGCCACGGCCGGCGCGCGCTTGTCGGCGAATGCGCGCTCGATCATCGGCGCGGTTGTCGCCAGCGAAAGCGTCTGCGACATCGGCGAGTTGCCGGTGGCGATGGTGCCCTGGAGGCGGACCACGGGAATGACGGGGCCGCCGCCGCGGAAGCGTTTGGGGATGAATGTCTTGAAGTTCACGGGCGTTCGTTCCGTTGTTGAATCGTCCGCTTCAATGTAGGTGCGCAATTCCGCCGCGCAACAGGGCGTTTCGGCCTTTCCCGGCGCGCCGGCCGGCGGCCCGGTTCAGCGCAGGCCGATCTGCGGGTCCGGCGGCTTGCCGCCGCCGAAGGCGGCCGTCGTCACCAGGTCGATGCCGTCGGGACCGGGGAAATGCCTGTCCGGGGCGGCGTGCCTGCGGTAGCTTTCCGCCGCCGTGCCCCACCAGTCGGACACCGTTTTCGCCAGGCCCGCGACGAGCCGGCCCGGGTAAAGCGGATCGGGGGCGCGTTCGATTTCCGGAATGTCCGGCCGGGCGACGGGGATCGGGATCACCATCGGCGCCTTGTCCTCGACCAGCTCGCCGAACGGCCATGCCGCGCGGAGCTGCTCCGGCGTCATGTCGACGATGTTGACGTCGATGTCCGGTTCCGTTCCCTCTACCCGGTAGGGGCAGCGCTTGCCGGGGCAGTTGCCGTGATAGGCGAACTGCCAGATGTGGTAGCTGTCCCAGTTGCCCTTGGGAAAGGCGCCGCGGATGGCGGGCTTGTAGCGGGCGTACCAGAGCGGCAGGCGCGACAGCACCCGGTATTCGCCGCGCATCTCCGCGATGCGCCGGGAGACGATCTCGTTGGCGTAGAGCACGGGATAGCGGCCGGTCTCGTTGTGGATGAAGATGGCGAAGCGCTCGGCGTCGGCCAGCGACATCCATTTCTCCTCGTCCAGCCCCTCGAGGTCGAGCGCGATCAGCTCGTCGGGCTGCGGGTCGGCGAAATCGAGGAAGTGGCGCGCCTGTTCCAGCGGATCGCCGGCGCGCGCCAGGTGATAGGCACCCCATTCGAGGCCGAGCTGCTTCGCCAGCGCCCGGCGCGTCCGGTAGAGCTCGCGCGAGATGGCGTAGCGCTGCCACGCCACGCGGCAGGCCTTGCGCTCCGTCTCGTCGCCCTCGCAGCGATAGGGCGGCGGCATGCCGTCGGACGCCTTGTGGATGAAGGCGGTGACGCGCTTGTCGGTGGCGATCCTGTGCAGGTCGATGATGTTGTGCTCGTAGCCGTCCAGGACGATGGCGCGCTTCGGATCGGCCCAGGGGCGGAAGAACTCCGTCGCGCCCGCGCCGGTCGGGAGGATCGCCTGCGCTGCCATTACCGCCGTGGCGGCAAGCCATGTCCGAATGCCCATCATGGCGTTCCTTAGCCGTACCAAAGCACAAGCCTTACCTGACTCGGTTAAGAATTGCTCTATCATTCGTTGCGCGGATTGCCGGTGCAATTGACGTTTACGTAAAAAGCATTTAGCGCTGGCCTTGACGCTGTTCCCTCCGTCGGGCAGGCCGGCGGGAAACATCCGGGAGGTTTTGATGTACAGGGCGCCAGTTTCTGAAATCGCGCATGCGCTGAAGTCGGTCGCGGGACTGAAGGAAGGGCTCGACAAGGGCCTGTTCGGCGATCTTTCGGAGGATCTCGTCGACGCGATCCTGGAAGAGGCGGGCAGGTTCGCCACAGACCGGATCGCGCCGCTGCACGTGCCCGGCGACCGCCAGGGCGCACGCCATGCCGACGGCGCGGTGACCATGCCGGACGGCTACGCGGACCTCTATCGCGACTGGGCCGCCGGCGGCTGGAACGGGCTGGCCGCCGATCCGGAATTCGGCGGGCAGGGACTGCCGATCTCGCTGGCCATGGCCGTGGCCGAGATGTGGAACTCGGGCTCGATGGGCTTCGGCCTCGTCGCAACGCTGACCGCCGGCGCGGTCGAGGCGCTCGAGGCCCATGCCTCCGACGAGATGAAGGCGAAGTACCTGCCGAAGATGGTGTCGGGCGAGTGGACCGGCACCATGAACCTGACCGAGCCGCAGGCCGGCTCCGACGTCGGCGCGCTGAAGGCGCGCGCGGAACCCGCGGGCGACGGCACCTACCGCATCTTCGGCCAGAAGATATTCATCACCTATGGCGAGCACGACATGACGGACAACATCGTCCACCTCGTGCTTGCGCGCCTGCCGGGCGCCCCGGCGGGCACCAAGGGCATCTCGCTCTTCCTGGTGCCCAAGTTCCTGGTCAATGACGACGGCTCGCTCGGGCCGCGCAACGACGTCCATTGCCATTCCATCGAGCACAAGCTCGGCATCCACGCCTCGCCGACCTGCACCATGATCTACGGCGACGGCAAGTTCGGCGACGAGCCGGGCGCCGTCGGCTGGCTGGTGGGCGAGGAGAACCGCGGCCTTGCCTGCATGTTCACCATGATGAACAACGCGCGCCTCGCCGTCGGCATCGAGGGTGTCGCCGTGGCCGAGGCGGCGAGCCAGAAGGCGCTCGCCTATGCCAACGAGCGCCGGCAGGGCAGGGCGCCCGGCTGGACCGGCGAGGGCATGAGCCCGATCGTGCTGCACCCGGACGTGCGCCGCGACCTGCTGACCATGACCTCGCTGACGCGCGCGGCCCGCGCCATCTGCCTTGCCTGCGCGCACGCCATCGACATGTCGCGCGCGACGCAGGGCGACGAGGCGCGGTTCTGGCACGAGCGCGCCAGCCTGCTGACGCCTGTCGCCAAGGCGTTTTCCACCGACATCGGCAGCCAGGTCGCCTCCATCGGCGTGCAGGTCCATGGCGGCATGGGCTTCATCGAGGAGACCGGCGCGGCGCTCTACATGCGCGACGCCCGCATCGCCCAGATCTACGAGGGCACCAACGGCATCCAGGCCATCGACCTGGTGACGCGCAAGCTGCCGCAGTCGGACGGCGCCTGCGTCTCGGCCTATTTCGATGAGCTGGACGGCGTGATCGGCGCGCTGTCGGCCTCCAACGAGCCGGCCTTCGGCCAGTCCGCCGGGCGGCTGAAGGAGGCGGTGGCCGACCTGCGCGCGGCGACGGACGCGCTCGGCGCGATGATGAAGGCAGGCGACATGGCCAGGGCGCTTTCCGGCGCGACGCCCTATCTTCGCCTGTTCGGCCTCGCCGCGGGCGGCGTCTATCTCGCCCGGGCGGCGCTGGCCGATGCCGGCAATGGCGAGCGGGCGTCGCTGTGCCGCTTCTTTGCCGAGAACCTGGCCGGCGAGACGGCCGCCCTGCGCCGCACCGTGGAGGCGGGCGCGGAGAGCCTCGCCGCCGCCGGCGAA